>NSIC01000035.1 GCA_002737635.1 Acidimicrobium sp. | reverse complement strand
ACTCACCGATGGTGGTATCGATTTTTCGGGTCGCATACCCGCCGAATTTGTTGTGCCACAAAAGTCACGACGCGCCGGCAAGAAGTCAAAAAATCAACCAACCAAGAAACATAAAAAGCACTAACCATTCGCAACGATTAGTGCGTTTCGGCGAGATGGTTTGCTGAAATCGACTCGACGAGTAATCCCACTTGCAAACAGACCCCATTGGTACTGTTGATTTATGGCAAAAGTGCCCAAATCTAAATCTGCGCGCCCGAAGAAGGGGTCAGGTCGAGCCGCCGGCCGGGGTGAGTCGCGGGCGTCTAGCCGGGGTGAGTCGCGTCATGGCGACAATGTGCGGCCGATTCGGGCGTTGCGACAACACGAGGTTGACGACGAACCGACCCGTTATCGAGTTGTTTCACAACATGGGCCAATTTTTGGCGGATTATTCGAGGGGCGGGCACACGAATTCAGCGGCTTAGGTTTAATCGCGTTCGGCGCGTTGCTTGTGTTGTCGGTCTACTTAAAGTTGGCTGGCCCGCTGGGTCGAGCGCTAGATAGTTTTTCGTCATCGACGATTGGCGTTGGTCGGTTCTTTTTGCCGATCTTGTGTATCGGTTTGGGTGTCGCGCTTGCGCGACGCAAGAGTTGGCAAAATCAGGTTCGCACATCAATCGGCTGGACATCACTAACTGGTGTGTTGCTCGGTTTGACCCATGTGTTTTTTAGTGATGTCGAAAATCGCACGGGTGGATGGTTCGGTTATGTGGTGGGCGAGCCAACAAAAAACTCACTTTCAGATATTGGCGCAACCGTGTTGTTGGTCGCACTGCTAATTGGTTCAGTGATGCTCGTTTCTGGCAAGTCGGCGCCAGAGTTAATTGTGACGATTCGCAATGCATGGCGCAAGATCAGCGGCAAGGTTTCGTTGGCCACCGAAAATTTGTCGGGCGCGTTAGACGAAAACCGTGGCATTGGCGGCGAACAATCTGATATGCCGGGTGGTTTTGCGCCGCAAGATGATCAGCGTCCAGAAATTTATGACTATGCCCAAGATGGTCTTGATGATGACTTTCAAGACGAAGAAAAACAACCGCGACGTGAACGCAAACGTCGTGAAAAAGCCGAGTCAAACGCTGGTGCAAAGCCAGCCGCGAAACCAGCGGTGAAACTTGCGCCGGTTAAAGGCGAACCGCAACAAATTCCGCTTGGTCCAAGCGGTCAACCCAGCGATTGGATGCTTCCAGAACTCGAGTTCTTGTCGCTGACAAGCAACAAGAAAGCCAACGAAGAAGCAATTCGCGAACGCGGCGATCAATTAGTTGCGGCACTTTCGTCGCACGGTGTGGATACCGAGTTGGTGGGTTATACACGCGGCCCGACAGTCACGCGTTATGAATTGTCGCTCGGTGACGGTGTGAAGGTTGCCAAGGTGACGACTCTTTCGCGCGACATTGCCTACACGATGGCGGCAACCGATGTGCGAATTCTGGCGCCGATACCGGGTCGGTCGGCGATCGGCATCGAGGTGCCCAACGAACAACGTGAACTTGTTTCAATTGGCGACTTGTTGGTTTCGCAAGAAGCACGCACGGCAACTCATCCGCTTGATGTCGCAGTGGGCAAAGACATTTCTGGTCGACCAGTGTTCTTGAATATTTCGACCACACCACACTTGTTGATCGCCGGTGCAACTGGCGCTGGTAAGTCGAGCGTGATCAACTGCATCATTACTTCGGTGTTGATGCGCGCGACACCAGATCAGGTGAAGTTGATTCTCATCGACCCAAAGCAAGTCGAAATGGCGCAATACACGCGCCTGCCGCATTTGTTGACAGCGCCAGTCACAAACCCGAAGAAGGCCGCGAATGCGTTGGGTTGGGCAGTGAAAGAAATGGAGCGTCGTTACGACTTGCTCGTCGAAGCCGGTTTTCGTGATGTGGCTGGCTACAACGCGGCCTACGATCGCGGCGAGATGACACCGCAAGAAGACCAGCCATCAGATAAACAGTTTTCGCGTATTCCATATATTTTGATTGTTGTCGACGAGTTAAACGATTTGATGATGGTCGCGGCACGAGATGTCGAAGATTGCATTACGCGCATTGCGCAAAAAGCGCGAGCGGTGGGCATCCACTTGGTGGTGGCGACACAGCGCCCGAGCGTAAACGTAATCACGGGTGTGATCAAGGCGAACATTCCGGCTCGCATGGCGTTTGCGGTTTCGAGCTTGACCGACAGTCGAGTGATTCTTGATCAACCAGGTGCAGAAAAGTTGGTGGGTATGGGTGACATGTTGATGTTGCCGGGCAACACATCGGTTTCGCAACGATTGCAGTCGGCGTGGGTGAGCGAGAACGAAGTGCGCAAAGTGGTCGGACACTGGCGTCGTCAAGCACCAGAAGTTACATATGTTTCGGGCATCGAAGGTGATGCAAATAAATCGTCAAGTAATGGCGGAATATTTGGAGGCAGCAGCGGCGACGAAGACGACGATGAATTGATGCGCCAAGCAATGGATCTCGTCGTGCGAACCCAACAAGGCAGCACCTCGATGTTGCAACGAAAACTTAAAGTTGGATTTGCTCGTGCGGGTCGACTTATGGACATGCTCGAACAACGCGGTGTCGTTGCGCCAAGTGAAGGTTCGCGCCCTCGCGAAGTGTTGATGACCGTAGAAGAACTCGAAATCATTCAAAAGGCGAGTTAATTCATCAGTCTTTGAATCGTCGCTTGACATCGGATAGATAGCATTAAATGTTGTGACACAGCGCTTTTATCTCGAGTCGCTGGGGTGTCCAAAAAATGATGTCGATTCAGACAAAATAATCGGCTCGTTACTTCTAGACGGGCTCGTACAAACTGATGACGCGAGCCAGGCCGATCTTGTCGTCGTCAATACTTGTGCATTCATCGAAGATGCACGACGCGAGTCGATCGACACGGTGCTTGAACTATCGGGTCGGCGCAAAGCGGGTGCTCGAGTCGTCGTGACTGGTTGCATGGCCGAGCGCTACGGCTCTGAATTGGCAGAGTCGTTGCCCGAGGCCGATCACATCGCCGGTTTCGGTGTGCCGATCACGCTGACAAAAAAATCAGTCGCCGTGACGAGCCAAAATGTGCCATTGTTCGACTTGTTAAATTTGCCTCGACCTAAGTCGCGCGCACCTTGGGCATATGTAAAAATCGCCGAAGGTTGCGACCGCAACTGCGGATTCTGCGCGATACCGAGTTTTCGCGGACCACAGCGCAGTCGCGATATTGCGTCGATCTTGACAGAAGTCGAACAACTTGAAGTCAAAGAAATCGTTTTGGTAGCCCAAGACCTTGCGAGTTACGGCAAAGACCGACCGACTGAACTTGGCGCTGGCTCAATTGTCGGTTTGGTCAAACAGGTCGCCAGCAAAGTTGCGCGAACCAGGTTGCTCTATTTGTATCCAAGTGATTTGAGCGATGAATTGATCGACGCTATTTGCGCCACGGGTGTGCCGTATTTTGATTTGTCGTTACAGCACGTGTCGAAGGCCCACTTGCGGCGAATGCGACGCTGGGGCGATGGCGAACGCTTTTTGAATCGAATTACCGATATCCGCAAACGTGAACCCGATGCAGCGATGCGTAGCAACTTTATTGTCGGCTATCCGGGCGAAACAGAAGAAGATCATGATCAATTATTGAACTTTGTCAATGAGGCGCAACTTGATTGGTGTGGATTTTTCGCCTTCAGCCCCGAAGAAGGCACGCACGCAATTTCGTTGCCGGACCGCGTGCCCGAAAGTTTGATGAACGAGCGATTGGCTGAGCTTCGTGAATTGCAAGATTCGATAACAGCACAACGTCGAGATGACTTGATTGGCGAGACGATTACTGTGCTGGTTGACGAACCTGGTGTTGGGCGCAGTCATCGTGAAGCCCCAGAAATTGACGGCGTCGTGCATGTCAGCAAAACTTTGCCTGTGGCGACATTTGTCGAAGTTGAGATTGCCGATGCGCTTGGCCCTGATTTAGTAGCGGCCGGGGCGAATCACGACGCTGACGAATTGGTCGACGATGCCCGTTGACCCGAACGCGCTTGCGACATGGGCGAACGCCGTAACGGTGTCGCGCATTTTGGTTTCGCCACTTTTATTCATAGTCGTGCCCGACGACAATGCCGGTTCATGGCTGGCAGCATGGTTGTGGTTTGGTTTATGCGTCAGCGATGTGCTCGACGGTTATTTGGCCCGTCGTCACGGCACAACTAAAAGTGGTGCATTTCTTGACCCGCTTGCCGACAAAGTCTTGGTGCTCGGCGCAATGTTCACCCTTGTTAGTCGCGATATGTTCGGCATTTGGCCCGTCGTGATAATCGCCGTGCGTGAAGTTGTCGTCAGTATTTATCGCGTCGTAGTAGGTGCTAAAGGTGTGACTGTGCCAGCGAGTCGCTTGGCGAAAATCAAAACACTGAGCCAGCAAGTTTCAATTGGTTTTGCTTTGGCGCCTTTCAGCGCGGTCAACATGACATATACATGGCTGACAACACTTTGGCTTGCAGTTGGCTTGACAATCATCAGTGGATTGCAATACGCCGTGCGAGCACTACGACCAGCATTCAATTTGCGTCGGGCAGCCAAATAATGCGTTGCAGTGTTGTAGCGATCGGCACCGAACTTTTGTTGGGTCAAATTGTTGACACGAATTCGTCGTGGCTGGGCGAGCAACTGGCTGCTGCGGGCATTGATTCTCTGTTTCAAGTCAAGGTGGGCGACAACCTAGCTCGCATTGTTTCGACGCTGCGAGCAACTTTGGCTGAAGCCGACGCAATCATCATTTGTGGCGGTCTCGGACCAACCCATGATGACATCACCCGCGAAGCAATCGCCGAAATTATGGGTACTGACCTCGAGATGAACGACGAGGTGGCGCTTGTAATCGAGCAAATGTTCACGGCGCGTGGTCGTCGCATGCCAGAAAATAATTTGCGACAAGCGATGGTGCCAGTTGGGGCGAAAATTATCGAACAGCGCCGAGGTACTGCACCGGGTTTGATTTGTCCTGTTGGCGAAAAAGTTATGTATGCCGTGCCTGGTGTGCCGTTTGAACTTTATGAAATGTTCGAGCGCGCGATTTTGCCTGATTTGCTGGTTCGAAGCGGCGAAGCATCTGTTATCAAGAGTCGTGTGCTGCGAACTTGGGGCGATAGTGAGAGCGGGCTCAATGAGCGGCTCGTGGGTGTGATCAACGAACTTGAACAAGTTGGTAACCCGACCTTGGCTTTCTTGGCCAGCGGTTGGGAAGGTATCAAGGTAAGGCTCACGGCTAAAGCCAACACCGATCAGCAGGCCGTTGACCTGCTCGATGTTTGGGATGCAAAAGTGCGTGTGCAAGTCGGCGACATTGTGTTCGGCGTGGATGAGCAAAATATGGAAGCAGTAGTCCTGCAAATGTTGCGTGACAAAAAATTGACATTGGGTGTCGCCGAGTCGGTGACTGGTGGTCTTGTCGCTGGTCGTTTGACGGCTATCGCTGGTGCGAGCGAGGTGTTTCGTGGCGCCGTCGTGAGCTATTCGAGCGATGTAAAGTTTGATTTGTTGAGCGTGACTCGTGGGCCCGTTGTTAGTGAGGCGGCGGCAAAAGAAATGGCGATTGGTGCGCGCAAAATATTGGGTAGTGACATTGGCTTGGCGCTCACTGGCGTTGCCGGACCCACCGAACAAGATGGCGTGAAAGTTGGCACGCTATGCGTTGGTATTGCGTTGCCAAACGATGATGTGCGTGCAACAACTTTTAGTTTGCCTTTTGGTCGAGAACAGATGCGACAGATCTCAGTAATAAGCGCATTGAATTTTCTGCGTCAATCGCTTTAGATACAAGGCCTTTTGCTGTTTAACAGCACGGTAGACTGACCATGTAGTTACACCCGAGTAACGACAACAAAAGTAATCAGGTTTTTTGTGACAAACATTCTCATCATTGGTGCTGGTGGGGTGGGTGGCGGTATGGCCTCAATCGCCGAGACTCGAAGTTTCTTTGATTCTTTCGTGCTGGCCGACATCAACTCTGGTCGTGGTGACGAGATCATCGCCAAACTTGAACAGCCGGGTCGTTTTTCATCGGCACAAGTTGACGCACGTAGCAAGTCAGAGATCGTCGCTCTGGCACAACGCATCAAGGCCGATGTGATTGTCAATGCGTGTGACCCGCGATTGAACGAGCCGATCTTTGAGGCGGCTTTTGAATCAGGTTGCACATACCTAGACATGGCGATGAACTTGAGCAAGCCGCACCCGACTAATCCTTACGAAGAAGTTGGTGAGCCACTCGGTAGAGATCAGATTTCTGCAGATGACCGTTGGAAAGAAAAAGGTCTTCTTGCTTTGGTCGGCATGGGTGTTGAGCCGGGCCTGAGCAATGTGTTTGCGCGTTATGCATCAGATCATTTGTTCGACACGATCGACGAAATTGGTGTGCGCGACGGCTCGAACTTGTCGATTGATGGTTTAGATTTTGCGCCAACTTTTTCGATTTGGACGACGATCGAAGAAACTTTGAACCCGCCAATCGTTTGGGAGAAGAATCGCGGCTTGTATACGACGGATTGTTTCAGTGAGCCGGAGATTTTTCATTTTCCGGCGGGTATTGGTGCCTACGAATGCGTCAATGTCGAACACGAAGAAGTGATCATGATTCCGCGTGAGATTGACTGCAATCGTGTGACCTTTAAATACAGCCTTGGCGCAGAGTTCATCGACTGGTTGAAGACTTTCGCCTATTTGGGTCTGGACAGCAACGAGAAAATTCGTGTTGGCGATGTTTCAGTTTCGCCGCGCGATGTTCTAGCCGCGGTACTACCTAATCCTGCAAAACTCGGTCACCTGATGCACGGTCGCACCTGCGCAGGCACCTGGGTCAAAGGCACTTACGACGGCAAACCGCGAGAGGTTTATCTTTATCACGTTGCCGACAATGAGACGACGATGCGCGATTGGGGTTCGCAGGCAGTGCTCTGGCAGACGGCAATGTGCCCAGTTGTTGCGCTTGAATTGTTGGCCAACGGCAGTTGGAAGGGCGTTGGGGTGCGCGGTCCCGAAGCATTTGATGCAGTGCCGTTTTTGAATCTGCTCGGCGAATACAACACACACCACGGCATCATGGAAATGGGTCCAGGCTTATGGCCTAGCCCAAAGGCGACTGGTCAGCCCGGTTGGGACCGACCCGTCAAACGTGCGGTAGTGCCGGGCGCCTAATTTATCGCGCGCAAAATTATCGTTCGCGAAATTTTCGCGAACGATAATTTCAAGACTTGTGATTATTTGCCGGCGAGCAACTTAATCACTGGCGCAAAACTGTTGACATCTTCGCCGCCAACGATGACATAAGAAAACCCCCAGCGCTCGCGACGGGCGAGCAGATCTTCGGCGATTTTCGCTGGTGGGCCCATTAATGCAAACGGTGAATCGGCGATCATTTCTGGTGCAACTTTGAACATGTTCGCAGTGCCGTTGATCGCCTCGTCGGCGCTGTCACGAATGTTGACCAAGAAAGCACGAATGTTCAATTCGATGTTTGACATTCGAGCGCCTGCGGTTTGCTTGACCAAATCAATTTTTTTGGTGACGGCTTCGGCAGTCATCTCTGAGATTGTGTCGGCATTGACCACGCCGTCTTTTAGAGATGGGTTTATGCCGACGATGTCGGCGAGTTGCGCGGCGAGTTTTAAAACTCGCGGCCCGCCGCCGCCAATCAAAATCGGCGGACAAGGTTTTTGGACGGGTAACGGTGTGGCGACATAGTCGGTGATCGTGTAGTACTTTCCCGAAAATGAAAACTTCTCACCGGTCATTGCACGCTTGATGATCTCTAGTCCTTCAAGAAATCTGTCGATGCGTACACCAGGATTGTCGTAAACGATGCCGGATTGAACATAATCAGTGGCCATCCAGCCGGCACCGATGCCAATTTCGAGGCGGCCGTCTGAGAGAAGATCGAGAGTGGCAAGTTCTTTTGCCAAGACAACTGGATGTTTGTAGTCGTTGTCCCAGACGAGTGCGCCGATACGCAAATTTTTTGTTGCATCTGCCGCAGCCATTAATGCCGGCACTGGTGCGAGTTGATCGGTGAAGTGATCGGGCATCGTAAACGAATTGAAGCCGTGTGACTCGGCCGTCTTGGCGAGTTCGGTCCATTCTTTTTGCGAACCTGCTTTGTTGGCTTGAATACCAAATCGAAATGGGCGAAGTTCTGATTGTTTAGAAGCCATATAGACACGCTAATAGTTGTATTCGTCACGGACGTTACGCGGAGTCCGTGTGTATTGACACTTGTAGAATTGAACGCAAGGTGAGCAAACTTCTTCGCAAAATCGCCGCCAAGTTGCAGGCACGAAAGCAAACCATGGCGCGAATTTTTGTCGTTGGTGTCGCGGGTGCCTTGTTTATTGCGGGCACGATTACCGCGATGGCGCCTCGCGTGTGGGGTCTATTAAATGCGCATACCCAGGTGCCACCAAGTTTGAGCAGTTTTTCGGGGCTCGCCCAGCGCAGCAGTGTGTTTGACGTGGCCGGCAAGCAGATCGGTTCGTATCAACTTGAAAACAGTCAGATGATGAGTATCGACAACGTGCCCGCGGATGTAGTTGCGGCAATTTTGGCCCTTGAAGACAGCGAATTCGAAAATCACTCGGGTGTTAATCTGCGCGCATTCACTCGTGCCGTGCTGTCTAATTCGCGGGGTGGTTCGAAGCAGGGTGCAAGCACGATCACGATGCAAGTCGTCAAAAATGAGTTTTTGGCTGGACTCGAGCGCGACGGACGATACAAAGTTTTGCAAGCACGGTATGCGACGATGCTCGAAAAAGAAGTGCCGAAGAAGCTGATACTTGAGCGTTACCTCAACACGATTTATCTCGGTAACAACACTTATGGTTTGCAAGCGGCTGCAGAAGTTTATTTCGGCAAAGATGTGCGCGAACTTACGCTGCTCGACGGTGCATTTTTGGCAGGATTGATTCAAGCGCCATCAAATTATGATCCGATTCAATACCCAGACAGTTCGCGTCGCAGATATCTGCAGGTGATTGATCGTCTGGTTGATACTGGTTTGCTGACCACAGAGCAACGCGACGAAATCGGCGACAAGCCAGCAATACCCGAGGTGATCAACAAGAAATCGCAGACAGACGTTTCGCGAACTTATTTCACGGAAGAAGTTAAAGACTTTTTGTTGAATGGCTCCGACATTCTCGGCACTACATATCAGCAGCGTTACAACACATTGTTTCGTGGCGGCGTAAAGGTTTTCACCACACTTGATTCGTCGGCGCAACTTGCAGCCGAACAAGCAGTGCGCGATCAATTGCCAGCGAACAAAGCCGGCATCACCGCGGCGATGGTCTCACTCGATGTGGGCACTGGCGCGGTGCGAGCAATGGTCGGTGGCCCAGGTTTCGTGGCGGGGCAGAGCGAAGTGAATTTGGCGTTGCGCCGTCGGCAAACCGGGTCGAGCGTCAAGTTTTTCATCCTTGCTGCGGCGTTGCAAGCGGGTGTTCAGCCTGACGATCTAATCGACGGAACATTGCCATGCACTCTTTCAAACCCGGGCAATCTTGATGAGCCGTTCGAAATAACCAAGGGCGTCAGTCAGCCAACTGCACCATTGCGCGTGATGACTTGGTTGTCGATCAACTGCGCCTATGCAAAACTTTCACAGATCGTCGGTCTTGAGCGTGTGGTCGAGACGATGTATCGCATGGCGTCGTCGCAATGGTTGAGTAAAGAGACATTCACTATTCAGCCATATGCAAGTCTTGCAACTGGCGCAAATGAACTCAGCCCGATGGATATGGCGGCAGGCGTGCAGACTTTGGCCAACGCGGGCGTACATCACGAACCGTACATGATCGAGCGAATTGAAGACGCGCGCGGGACTGTTTTGTATCAACATCAAAGTGCGAATGTTGAGCAGACGCTGCCCGCCGAAGTTGCCAACAACACGGCCGACGTGATGCGCGGCGTGATCGAGCGCGGCACGGCACGGCGAACGCCGCTTGAAGACGACCGACCTGCTGCCGGAAAAACTGGAACGCAAGACAACAACACGAATGCTTGGTTTGTCGGCTTCACGCCGCAGTACGCGACAGCAGTTTGGGTGGGCGACCCAAAGGGTTATACGAAGATGACCAAACGCAATGTGCCCGAATTTGCGAGCGTGATCGGCAGTCGAGGCGGCGTGCAAGGTGCGATGTTTCCGGCGATGATCTGGAAGTCTTATATGGATGAAGTTCATCGCGGGTTGGAGATTCTCGAATTCGCTGCGCCACCAGCGCCACTGCGATCGCCATTGCGTCTCTATCTGCCTGGCATCGAGTGCGCTGCGAAAGTTATTTCGGGCACGATCCCGGTTGCCAAGCAAGACGCCAAGACTGCGCCGACTACAACTTTGCCCGCAGTTGGTGTTGAAACGAGTGTTGCCAATACTGTGGTGATCAGCGTGCTTAGCCCCTATACGACAATCTTGCCGACAGATTTGAATCCGTTTTCGCCTGTGCCAACAACGGAGCAGGGTTTGTATTTTTACGAGTGCGCCAAGCCTTTGCCGAATTATGTGCAAACCACAACTGGCACGCCGTAGTGGCTTCGATTCAGTCTCTCCTTGAGTTGCAAAAAATAGATACGGCGTTATTGCAACTGTCGCATCGTCAAGCAAATCTCGTCGAGCGCACGAATTTGACGAAAGCAAAGTCAACATTGACTGCGACTCAAAGTGGGCAAGCCATCGCAACCGCACAACTGGAGAAGGTGAAAAGCCAAATAACGAATCTTGAACTGGCAAACAAAAAATGCGAAGCCCAGATCGTGAAATATTCTCAGCAGTTGCGGACCGTCATTGCCCCGCGAGAAGCCGAGGCATTACAACACGAAATCGAAACGGTGCGAGCCGAGCGCAGCGCCAACGATGACCAAGAATTGCTGTTGCTTGAAACTAGCGAAAGATTAGAACTGCAACTTAAAGACCTTGATGAAAGAATCAATGCCGGATCAGTGGCTGTGGCTTTGGCGACGACGGCTCTGAGCGAAGCGATTAAGGGCTGTGAGACAGAAAAGAAGTTGTTCGATAACCAGCGACAGGTCGTCGCTGCGGCGATCGACCTGAAGGTGATCAAACTGTACGACAATAAGCGCAACAAGCGTACGACACCAGCTGTTGCCGACCTGCACGGCTCGAAGTGTCAGTCTTGTCATCTTGATCTGTCTGTTGTCGAACTTGCGGCGTTAAAGAAAATCGGCGATAGCGAAATTGCCGAGTGCCCAAATTGTGATTGTTATTTGGTGGTCTGAGCACGATGTTGTTTTGGTTCATCGCCACATCGGTGTGGTCGGTTTGGTTTGTGTTTCGTGATCCAAAATTTGATTATCGGCTGGTGGCTCTAGCCGCTTTGGCGCCTGATCTGATAGACGGTCTGCGCGGCGCAGTCGGGCCACTGCACAGTGTCGTTACCAGCATCGCCGTGTTGTTTGTGATCATGATTGCAACAGCGGGGCGAAAGCCAAGTCGTCAGCGGTTGCTGGCGATACCGATTGGCATGTTTATCCATCTGATATTTGACGGCGCATTTTCGAACACGAAAACTTTTTGGTGGCCATTGACCGGTATCTCGCTGAGTGAAAATTCATTGCCATCGGTCGAACGCGGCCCATGGAATTTGCCGCTTGAAATTGTCGGCGTTGCTGGTTGCATTGTTGCGTGGCGATATTTTTCGCTCGCCGACAAAACACGCCGCACCAAGTTTTTGAAAACAGGCTC
>NSIC01000034.1 GCA_002737635.1 Acidimicrobium sp. | reverse complement strand
TTTGGGAAGCCGTTGGAGTTTGGTGAGAAGGGGCCGTTTTGGACGAATGATCCGAGCGAAGAAGAGATCGGTCGAATCTTGGATTATTTGCTGAATGTGAGTGATGAGCAGTGGGAGCGCGATAGCGGTTGGATACGGGATCAGTTGATGGTGCACGATTACGGCAACACGAAGATTCGGGCTTATGTAGAGGGCGTATTGACTGGTAGTTTGGAGAGCAATTAGCGAAAATTGAAGGGGAGAAATTATGGCTCGCACAGTGCGCGCGGCGTTATTGCAGACCGATTGGACCGGCGACAAAGGCACGATGATCGACAAGCACGAGGTGCAAGCCCGTGAAGCCGCGAAGCAAGGCGCACAAGTGATGTGCTTTCAAGAATTGTTTTACGGGCCGTACTTTTGTCAAGTGCAGGAGCCGGAGTATTACTCGTATACGGAGCCAATTCCTGATGGACCAACGACCAAGCGATTTCAGGCACTCGCCAAAGAACTCGGCATGGTTCTTATTTTGCCGATGTACGAAATTGTGCAACCAGGTTTGTATTACAACACTGCTGCAGTGATTGACGCCGACGGAAAATATCTTGGCAAGTATCGCAAGCAGCATATTCCGCAGGTGAAAGGTTTTTGGGAGAAGTATTACTTCGCACCTGGCAGCGGCGGATATCCCGTTTTCGACACGGCAGTCGGCAAAGTCGGCGTCTACATTTGTTATGACAGACACTTTCCTGAAGGCTGGCGTGCGCTTGGTTTGAACGGCGCAGAAATCGTGTTCAATCCTTCGGCGACGAGTCGTGGGCTGAGCGAATATATTTGGAAAATTGAGCAGCCAGCCGCCGCGGTTGCGAACATTTATTATGTTGGCGCGATCAACCGAGTGGGTATTGAGCCACTTGGCGATGACGACTTCTACGGACAGAGTTATTTTGTTGACCCAGAAGGCAAGTTTGTCGGCAATCAAGGTGACCCGCACAAGCCAGAATTGATCGTGCGCGATCTGGACATGGACAAAATTAAAACTGTGCGTGATCGCTGGGCGTTTTATCGTGATCGTCGCCCAGATGCGTATGACGAATTAGTTGAGCGCTAAGAGTTAGTTAAAAGTTTTCGAAGAATCAACATGCAGGGAGGAAAAATGACACGCACACTTATCAAAAACGGAACCGTCGTCAGCCCGACTGGTCGACATGAAGTCGATGTGTTGATCGAGGGTGAGAAGATTCTCGCCCTGCTTGAGCGGGGCAAAGCCGAGTCGTTAAATATCTCGGCGGACAAAGTTGTCGACGCCACTGGCAAATACGTCGTGCCGGGTGGCATTGACGTGCACACGCATATGGAGTTGCCGTTTGGTGGCACCGCTGCAGTCGACACTTTTGAAACAGGCACGATTGCCGCAGCATGGGGTGGCGTGACGACGATCGTCGACATGGCGTTGCAGCGATACGGCGAAAATGTGCACGAAGGTCTTGCCGAGTGGCATCGCAAAGCAGGCGGCAACTGCGCCGTTGACTATGCGTTTCACCAAATCATCGGCGGTGTTGACGAGCAGTCGTTGAAAGATATGACTTATTTGGTCGACCACGAAGGCGTAACGAGTTTCAAGTTGTTCATGGCCTACCCAGGCGTTTTCTACAGTGATGACGGCCAGATTTTGCGAGCAATGCAAACTGCCAGTGAAAACGGATCGACGATCATGATGCACGCAGAAAACGGCATCGCAATCGACGTTCTTGTTCAACAACACATAGCCCGAGGTGAGACTGACCCGAAGTATCACTCTTATTCGCGACCAAGTTTGCTCGAGGGCGAAGCAACGAATCGCGCAATCGTGTTGTCAAAGGTCGCCGGCAATGTACCTCTATATATCGTTCACATGTCGGCGTCTGAAGCGCTGAATGCATTGGCCGAAGCACGCCACGAGGGATTGAACGTATTCGGCGAAACATGTCCGCAATACCTATATATGACACTCGAAGATCACCTGGCGCGCCCCGGTTTTGAGGGCGCGAAGTTTGTTTGTTCGCCGCCGATTCGTAGCAAGCACGACAAGCACGACCATCATGGCGATTTGTGGAAGGGTTTGCGCATGAACGAACTCGCTGTGGTTTCAACTGACCATTGCCCGTTCTGTTACAAAGATCAGAAAGAACTTGGGCTCGGTAACTTTTCGAAGATTCCGAACGGCATGGGTGGCGTCGAACACCGTATGGAACTTATTTATCAGGGCGTTGTGTTGGGTGAGTTGACACTCGAGAGATGGGTTGAGACGTGTTGCACGACACCTGCGCGCATGTTCGGCATGTATCCGCAAAAAGGCATCATCGCGCCAGGTTCGGACGCCGACATTTTGGTGTGGGACCCGAACAAGAAAACCAAGATCGGCATCAACGACAAACACCACATGAATATGGATCACTCGTCGTGGGAAGGCACGGTTATTGACGGCAAAGTTGACACCGTGCTCTCGCGTGGAATGATCGTGATTGAAAACGACAAATATCTCGGACGAAAAGGTCACGGCAAATTTATTAAGCGCGGACTCTGTCAGTATCTGAATTAATTTCTACAAAAAACAACCAGGAGAAACATAAAATCATGAATCGCATTAGTCATTGGGTAAATAACAAAGTTGTCGCTGGCACTTCGGGCAAGACGGGCAAAGTTTTTAATCCGGCAACGGGCAAACAAGAATCTGAAGTCGATCTGGCAAACATTGCCGACGTTGATATGGTCGTTGCTTCGGCGAAGGCGGCGTTTCCGGCATGGCGGGCGACAAACTTGTCGCGTCGCGCCGAGATCATGTTTCGGATGCGCGAGTTGGTGGACGCTAACCGTAAAGAGATTGCCTCGTTGCTGACTCAAGAACACGGCAAAGTGCCGAGCGATGCGCTTGGTGAAGTTGCTCGTGGTCTTGAAAACATCGAATTTGCCTGCGGTGTGCCGGCATTACTCAAGGGTGGTTATTCAGAGCAGGCTTCGACAGGCGTCGATGTTTATTCGATTCGTCAGCCGCTTGGCGTTGTTGCCGGCATTACGCCGTTCAACTTTCCGGCGATGGTGCCAATGTGGATGTTCGCCAATGCGATCATGTGTGGCAACACGTTTGTTTTGAAGCCAAGTGAGAAAGACCCATCGGCATCGATGTTCGTCGCTGATTTGTTGCGTCAAGCAGGTCTACCTGATGGTGTTTACAATGTGTTGCACGGCGACAAAGTTGCGGTAGATCGTTTGCTCGATCACCCCGATGTAGCGGCGCTTAGTTTTGTCGGTTCAACACCGATTGCAAAATATGTCTACGAGACTGGCACAAAAAATGGCAAGCGAGTGCAGGCACTTGGCGGAGCGAAGAATCACATGTTGGTCTTGCCAGATGCCGATCTTGAGATGGCGGCCGACGCTGCAGTCAGCGCCGCTTATGGTTCGGCTGGCGAACGTTGCATGGCCGTTTCGGTTGTGCTCGCAGTCGACACAGTTGCCGATGCGTTGGTCGAGAAAATTAAATCACGCGTGCCGAATATTAAAGTTGGTGCGGGTTCTGACCCTGCGAGTGAAATGGGCCCATTGATTAGTCGTGAGCATCGTGACAAGGTTGCAAGTTATGTAACGAATGCAGCCAAAGAAGGCGCAAAAGTTGTGCTTGATGGCACCGACAAAGCCAAAGACGAAGGTTTCTTCTTGAACCCAAGTTTGATTGACCATGTCAAGCCGGGCATGAAATGTTATGACGAAGAGATTTTCGGGCCAGTTTTGACCGTGATGCGTGTCAAGAGTTACGACGAAGGATTGAAAGCGATCAACGACAACCAGTTCGGCAACGGCACCGCAATTTTCACTCGTGATGGTGGAGTGGCTCGACAGTTTCAATATGAAGTTAATGTCGGCATGGTCGGCATAAATGTGCCGATTCCGGTGCCGGTTTCGTATTATTCGTTTGGCGGTTGGAAGGCGAGTTTGTTCGGCGATCAACACATGTACGGACCAGAGGGCATCAACTTCTTTACGCGGGGCAAGGTCGTGACATCACGCTGGCCAGACCCGCGCACCTCGCAAGTTGATCTCGGATTTCCGCAGAACAGGTAAATAATGGATATTGGCGTTGTATTGCAGACGACTCCGCCTGCGCGGCAGGTGATTGATCTCGCGCGCAAAGCTGACAGTCTCGGTTTTTCACATGTGTGGACATTCGACAGCCACATTTTGTGGGAAGAGCCGTATGTCATTTACAGCCAGATTCTTGCAGAAACGAAAAATGTAATTGTCGGCCCGATGGTAACGAACCCTGCGACTCGTGACTGGACGGTGACTGCGAGTTTGTTTGCGACATTGAATGAAATGTACGGCAATCGCACAATTTGCGGTATCGGTCGGGGCGATTCGGCTGTGCGAGTGACCAACGGCAAGCCAACAACTTTGGCGACACTGCGTGAAAGCATCGATGTAATTCGCGAACTTGCGAATGGTCGCGACGTTGACTACAACGGTTCAAAAATTAAATTCGAGTGGGCATCAAAGAGTAGGTGTGAAGTTTGGGTCGCTGCTTACGGACCCAAGGCGCTGCAACTGACTGGTGAGGTTGGTGACGGTTTTATTTTGCAACTCGCCGACGTTGATATCGCAGTATGGACGATTGAGGCCGTGCGTAAGGCTGCTCGCGATGCGGGCAGAGATCCGAAAAGTGTGAAATTTTGTGTCGCTGCACCGGCGTATGTTGGCGATGACATCGCCCATATGCGTGAACAGTGCCGCTGGTTTGGTGGCATGGTTGGCAATCATGTCGCTGACATCGTGGCGCGCTATGGCGAATCAAGTGCTGTGCCCAAGGCGTTGACTGATTACATCAAAGGTCGTGAAGGTTATGACTATAAACAACACGGTCAAGCGGGCAACACGCACACAACTTTTGTGCCTGACTCGATTGTGGATCGCTTCTGTATTCTTGGCAATGTCGAAGAACACTTGAAACGACTCAAAGAACTAAAGAATCTTGGTGTCGATCAGTTTTCGATTTATTTGCAGCATGACGGCAAAGAGCAAACTCTTGAGGCCTATGGCAAACATATTTTGCCCGAGATCGCTGCGCTTACCCAGGCAAAGAAGTAAAAATGTTGATGCGCCGTATCGCGTATCGTAGTTCGATGTTTGTAGTTGCGATCGCTTCGGTGGTTGCATTGTGGGAGTTCTACAAGATCGTTGGTCCGCAAGATGGGGGCAAGCTTTTTGGTGTCAGCATTTTGCCGCGGGCCAATAACACCGCGATGCCCCATGTGTGGACGATGCTCAGTCGATATAACAGACCAGAGGTGCGTGGTTCAGATACAAAAATTTGGTCTGTCGTGTTGTCGGGCACTCTGTTTTCGTTGCGACTCTCGCTCGTTGGTTTTTTTCTCGGCACGACAATTGGTGTTGGTCTGGCCGTGTTGATGTCACGATTCAAGGTTGTGCAGCGCGGTTTGTTGCCGTATCTCGTGATGTCACAAACTGTGCCGCTGATTGCGCTTGCACCGTTGGTTGTGAGCTGGGGCGGAAAACTCGAAATTGGCTCATTCGTATGGCCGAGATGGTTGTCGGCATCAATCCTCGGCACATTTTTGGCTTTCTTTCCGATCGCAGTCGGCACTTTGCGTGGCTTGGCGAGTGCGCCTGCAGCCGCGGTCGAATTAATGGACAGTTACGCCGCATCGTGGAAACAGATTTTGTTTAAGTTGCGGTTTCCGGCGGCGGTGCCGTTCATGGTTCCGGCTTTTAAACTCGGTGCATCTGGCGCTGTTGTCGGCGTAGTTGTAGCCGAAATTAGCACCGGTCTCAAGGGTGGCATCGGTCGTTTGATCATCGAATATGCACGCGAAGCCACTGGTGATCCGGCGAAGGTTTTCACGGCTGTGTTTGGCGCTGCGGCACTCGGCATCACGATGTCGGGGTTAGTCGCGTTGTCAGACGTTTTACTAATGCGAAATCGTCCAAAGGAGACCAGCGCGTGAGTGCTTTAGAGGTTGTCGGCGCAAGCAAGATTTTTAATCAGGGCACGGCAAAGCAAGTTGACGCACTTGTGGATGTGAATTTGACTGTTAATTCTGGTCAATTTGTTTCGCTCATTGGTCCATCGGGTTGCGGCAAATCGACGTTGTTGCGCTTGATCGCTAACTTGCTTGAACCAACTTCAGGTTCGGTGAGGGTAAACAAAAAAACTGCGGCGCAAGCGCGACTTGACCAAGATTACGGAATGGCTTTTCAACAAGCCGGGCTATTTGATTGGCGAACCGTCAGCAAAAATATTGAGTTGCCGCTTGAACTCAAAGGCTGGGACAAAGCGAAGCGTGAGGCGCGGGCGAAAGAAATGCTTGAGCTTGTCAAGTTGCCAGAGTTTGCAGATTTGTATCCGTGGCAACTTTCGGGTGGCATGCAGCAACGAATTGCGATTGCGCGTGCGCTTGCTGCGCATCCACCGTTGTTGTTGATGGATGAACCGTTTGGCGCACTTGACGAAATGACCCGTGAATATATGCAAGGCGAGTTGTTGCGCATCTGTGGTGAAACTGCGACAACAGTCGTGTTTGTAACGCACTCGATACCTGAGGCGGTTTATTTGTCGAATCGTGTCGTTGTGATGTCGCCGCGACCAGGAAGAATAACTGCGGTGATTGATGTCGATCTTGGTTCAAAGCGCAATGAAGACACGCGTGCGGCCGATGGTTTCTTTCGCAGCATCACCACGGTGCGTGAAGCGTTGCGTGGCACGCATGCCGAGCATGCGGCGGCGAATGCGATTCGCGGAGTTGAATAGAGCTGATCATGTTTGGGGTGAACTCGACATCGGTTAGCACACGAGTCCTTGGTCGTGCGCGGCAGGTTGTCCCTGCAATAGTTTTCGGCGTTGCATTTTTGGCTCTCTGGGAGTCGGCAGTTCGCGGATTCGACTTGAAGCCGTACTTTTTGGCGGCGCCATCAAAGATTAGCGAGCAGTTTTTCAAAAACTATTCACGCATCTGGGAAGCATCGATGGTTTCTGGTGGCAACGCGTTTGTCGGGCTAGTTGCTGGCACCGTATTTGGTATTGCGATGAGTTTTGTTTTAAGTCGTTATCGATTTTTAGGAGAGTTGGTAACGCCGCTGGCTATTGCGCTGAACGCGATACCAATTTTTGTGCTTGTGGCGGTGTTGAACAACATGTATTCGATTACCAGCGAAATTCCGCGACGAGTGATGGTCACGCTGGTTGTTTATTTCATTGTGTTGGTGAACGTCGCCAAGGGTTTGACGCAGGTGCGGTCAACGCATGTCGAATTGATGCGCAGTTATGCCGCCAGCGAGTTTGCAATTCTGCGCAAGGTTCGAGTGCCAAATGCGGTGCCATATTTGTTCACGGCGCTAAAAGTCGCAGCACCTGCATCGGTGATTACGGCCTTTGTCAGCGAGTATTTTGGCGGTCTGCAGAATGGCTTAGGCAGTCGGATTACGAGCAATATTGCCAATGCTAAGAATGCTGCGGCGTGGGCTTACGTTTTGGGGGCTTGCCTGCTTGGGCTAGCGTTCTACACAATCTCCATTATCTTGGAGGGCATTGCCCGAAAGGGTGAAGTTAAATAAAAACAAATGCGGGCTAAAAACCCGGGGGAGAAATAATGAGAAAAAAGACATTGAAGTTTGCCTTCGCAGGCATCGCGGTGATGTCTCTGGTCGTTGGCGCTTGTGGCGGCAGTGACGACGAGGCAACCGAAGATACCGAGGCAGCGACAGAAGAGACGACAGCACCAGCGCCAGAATGCACCACACCAACACCGGTGAAGTTGCAACTGCAATGGTTCACTCAGGCTCAGTTCGCTGGTTACTACGCAGCACAGGACCAGGGCTTTTATGCCGATCAGTGCCTTGAGGTAACAATTTTGGAAGGTGCAGTTGACATCACTCCGCAGAACGTGCTTGCCGATGGTCAGGCTGACTTTGCAATCTCTTGGGTTTCCAAGGCGCTTGCAAGTCGCGAAGGTGGAGCAAACATAGTGAACATCGCTCAAGTCTTCCAACGATCAGGCACATTGCAGGTTTCGTTCAAAGACAAGAACATCTCTTCTTCTGCAGAATTTAAGGGCAAGAAGATCGGTAACTGGGGATACGGCAACGAATTTGAAATCTTCGCCGCACTCACCAAGGCCGGCCTTGATCCAGCAAAAGATGTGACACTTGTTCAGCAACAGTTCGACATGGCAGGTTTGTTGTCGGGCGATATTGATGCTGCAGAAGCGATGACATACAACGAGTACGCACAGGTTCTCGAAGCAAAGAATCCAGCAACTGGCGCTCTCTATAAAGCGGATGACTTCAATGTTGTTTCATATGAGGCCGAAGGTGTTGGTATGTTGCAAGACGCAATCTGGGCAGACGGCTCACGCCTTGAAGACCCTGCTTATGTTGACACTGCAACGAAGTTTGTTGCTGCATCGATTCAAGGTTGGGCATTCTGCCGCGACAACGTTTCGGCTTGCCGTGACATCGTCGTGTCAAAGGGTTCAAAGCTTGGGGCAAGTCACCAGCTGTGGCAGATGAACGAAGTTAATAAGTTGATCTGGCCAGCCGCTGGCGGCGCAGGCATGATTGACGCTGCAGCATGGGATCGCACATCGAGTCTTTCGCAAACAGCGAAAAACCTCGAGGGTGGCACCGTGTTAACAAAAGCACCAGACGCTGGCGCTTACACCAATGACATTGTGACAGCAGCGCTTGCGATGCTTGATGCAATGGGCGTAGATACATCAGGTTCTGGATACATGCCAGAAACTGTTGAACTACTTGAAGGTGGCAACTAAGTTCAGTAATTAGTTAAGAATTACAAACGGGCGGGTCGCTTCGGCGGCCCGCCTTTTTGTTTGCCTTAAATTGTTGGATATTTAGTCATTCGCAGTAGGGGCAGTGTCGGCAATTGTTTTCACAGCAAAAGCCGCGTTCTTTTAGCGAAGACGAAGTGAGCACGAAAAGCGAATTGACTGGGTCGATATATCCGTCAAGATTTTTGGACATTGCCTCGTCGTGCGCCGCGAGTATCTTTGCGTAATTTTTGTTTGCTGGGTCGAGTCTCAATGTGCTCGGCACATTTAGTGGTCGATCCGCCAAAACGGTAATTTTTGGTCTATCGGGCATGTTCAGGCAACTTTTATTCCATGAAAAATCTCTGCGAGTTGTTTAACACCATCTGCAATCGACGGCGCTGGTCTGGCGAAAAATCTGTCAGCGTTGACGCAGGCTGTTCGCCAGTTGGGGTCGAACTGATTAACAAGGACTGCAGCTTCTTTTGCTGCTCGTGCTTCATCAAAACCACATGGCGCAAAAACGACAATGTCTGGCTGAGCATCGCGCACGGCCTGCCATGACGTCGTCACAGATGGCACGCCGGGTTTGCCGAGAACTTCGATACCGCCGGCTGCTTCAACCATTTCAGGGATCCAGTGCCCGCTGGCGAAGGGAGGGTCGAGCCACTCGGCGATGAACACACGTGGACGCTTTCGGCCGACCACAGCACGGCGCACCTTTTCGATGCGTTCAAGCATCTGATCGGCAACTTGCTTACCTTTCGCCGCGACGCCGAGCGCAGCGCCAAGAGTAACGACAGACTGTGCAACTTCGTTGATCGTGCGTGGATCAAGTGAGATGACTTTTGCACCAACATCACAAACATTGTCACTTGAGATTGCACACACTCGGCATAAATCTTGGGTGATGATCACATCTGGCGCTAATTGTCGGAGGACTTCTTCATCGATTGAATAAAGTTCGTTACCGTCACCAAGTGCAGAGCGAACTTGAGCATCAATTTGTGCACCAGAAAGTTGCATTGAATCAACACGACTTAGCGAGACAATTTTCGCGTTTGCGCTTGATGGCGGCCAATTGCATTCGCAAGATCGTCCGACGAGGCTGTCGATCAACCCGAGATCACCGATTATTTCGGTGGCGCTGGGTAGCAAAGAGACGATTCGCATAAAACAATCGTGAAGAAACTGGGGTTAGTTCTTGTAATGCTTGTCGGCGATGTCGAGGACTTCGTCGATAATCGCCAGACCGGCTTTGATGTCTTCAACTGGTGTGTTGCACGGCGGGACAACATGCATTCTGTTGAAGTGTGTGAACGGCCAGAGATTGCGCTCTTTGCATGCCACGACAAGATCAGTCATTGGTTTGGCATCGGGGCCCGATGCGTTAAAAGGCACCAGTGGTTCACGAGTTTCGCGGTTCTTGACGAGTTCAATTGCCCAGAACACACCAAGGCCACGCACATCTCCCACGCTTGGATGCTTTGCCTTGATTTTCTCGAGTGCCGGTCCGATGATGTCTTTGCCGAGCATGCGGGCGTGCTCGACAATTTTTTCTTCTTTGAAAATATTTATTGACGCAACGGCAGCCGCGCATGCAAGCGGGTGACCGCTATATGTGAGGCCACCGGGAAACACGCGATCTTTAAATGTGTCAGCAATTTTTTGACTAATCACGACACCACCGAGTGGAAGGTAGCCGGAGTTCACGCCTTTGGCAAAGCAGATTAGATCTGGTGTTACATTCCACTTATTGACGGCGAACCACTCGCCGCAACGACCGAAGCCGGCCATTACTTCGTCGCACATCATCACGATGCCGTGCTTATTGCACAAATCTCGAACACCCTGTAGATAGCCATCAGGTGGAACCAAAATGCCATTCGTGCCAACGACACTTTCAAGGGCGATCATCGCGATTGTCTGTGGACCTTCAACCATCAACACGTTTTCGAGATGCTCGAGTGCGCGCTGACATTCTTGAGCATCGCTTGTCGAGTGAAACGCCGAACGATATGGATAAGGACCCCAGAACTTGACGGCACCTGAGGCACCAGTTTCGTTCGCCCATCGACGCGGGTCACCAGTCAAAGCAATCGCACCCGCCGTTGAACCGTGATACGAACGATATGCAGTAAGAACTTTGTGTCGCCCAGTGTGAAGTTTCGCCATGCGCGTGGCGTATTCGGCCGCCTCGGCGCCACCGTTGGTAAAAAACACCATGTTCAAATCGCCAGGGGCAAGTTCGGTGATTAGTCGAGCGGCTTCGCTACGCGAAGCATTCACAAATGGTGGAGCGACCGTACAAAGTTTGCCGGCTTGTTCTTGAATTGCTGCAACTAATTTTGGATGTTGGTGACCGATATTTAAATTAACCAATTGACTCGAAAAGTCGAGATATTTTTTACCGTTTGAATCCCAAAAATAAGAACCTTCGCCCCCGGTAATTTCGGTTGGATTAAGTGTTCCCTGTGCTGACCACGAATGAAATACATGGGCACGGTCGTCTAAATAGGCCTGGGTCTTAGTTGCTTCAATTGTCATAAACACAGCCTAATTCGTGAGGATATACAAAAAGTTAACCGAATTACGAAAAAGCCATACTCCCGAAACAATTCTCAGACAACTATGAAACATTGGGGATATATCTTTTCGATCAGTCACAGCGTCGTGCACGTGCTCTTTGAGTGCGGTTTGTTCAATTGTTCAGTCACGAGAAACGAGAAATTATGAATTCAGATGTAACTGTCCTTGGCGCTCAAATTTCGCTGCTGTGGGTGGTGATCGGCGCGGCATTAGTTGTCTTCATGCAGGCTGGATTCGCCTTGGTTGAAACAGGGTTCTGCCGTGCCAAACACGCGGCACACGTGGTCAGCACGAACTTTGCAGTTTTCGGTTTGGGCTTTGTCGCGTTTTTCTTTTTGGGGTTTCCACTCGCATTCGGCGGTTTTAGTTACGGGGCAATGGGCCTCGACAATCCGGTTGGCGAAGCGTTGATCGGTTCGGGCAATTGGGTTTTTGCATGGGGTGGTGGTTGGGCTTTGACCGGACCGAATGTCACGCCAGCACTACTTGGTTTCTTTTTATATATGACGGCGTTCATGGACACGACCGCGACGATTCCAACTGGTTCGATGGCTGAGCGTTGGAGATGGAACAGCTTCGTGCAGTGGGGTTTGTTTTGTGGCGCGATTTATTATCCGATTATCGCCGCATGGACATGGGGCGGCGGATGGTTGTCAAA
>NSIC01000033.1 GCA_002737635.1 Acidimicrobium sp. | reverse complement strand
AAAAGGTTCTCGACTATCTAAAACACTTGGGCGAGTAACCACTTCAATGTTTCGACTTTCGCTCAAAATGACCCTCGCCCGCAAAGGGCGTTTGTTGCTCACTTCGCTGGCGATTATTCTCGGCACTTCATTTTTGTCGGGCACGACGATTTTTTCCGACACGATCAACAGCACTTTTGATCGACTGTTCACAGATGTTTTTCGCGATGTCGATGCATATGTTCGATCAACCGACTCGGTTGACACGGGCTTTGGCGAGCAACGCGCACCATCAGCAGTTTCGACACTTGAAACAATCCTCAAAGTTAAAGGTGTAAGCGCCGCAGTCGGTGACATGCAGAGTTACGCCCGAGTCATCGACAAAGACGGAAAACCGATCGGTCAAGATCAAGGGCCACCAACTTTTGGCGGCATTGCCTCAGAAAGTAGCGCTGGTTTATGGAGTGTTGAAGATGGTCGCTTGGCAGTCGGGCCAAAAGAAATGATGCTTGACCGCGAGACAGCAGAAAAAGGCAAGTTCGAAATTGGCGACACAGTGCGAGTCAACGCGCTTTCTGGCACTAGAGAGTTCACGCTAGTCGGCATCGCCAACTATGGCGATGTTTCTTCGCCAGGTGGTGCGACATTTGCATTGTTCGATCAGGCCACGGCTTCAGAGTTTTTGCTCAAGCCTGGTTTTGTAGACGCGTTCTTGATTCAAGGTGACGGCACGCTCAGCGACGAAGAGTTGGCAAAGGCAATCGACGCTGCGTTGCCAACTGATGCAAAACTAGAAACGCTCACCGGCGCAGAAATAACAGAAGAAACAACCAGTCAAATTAAAACGGTTTTAGGCTTCTTCACGGCGTTCCTCACCGCGTTTTCATACATCGCGCTTGGCATCGGATGCTTCGTGATTTACAATGTCTTCTCGATCACCGCCGCACAACGCCAACGCGAAAGCGCGTTGCTGCGCGCAATCGGGGCAAGTCGTCGCCAAGTTACAGTTTCGCTTTTAGTCGAAGCACTGATTGTTGGTGTGCTCGGTTCTGCGATTGGTTTCATTGCTGGCATCGGTCTTTCGCAAGCGCTAAGTGCACTGCTCAACGCGATTGGGCTCGAAATTCCGACAAAAGGTCTGACGATAAATACAAACGCAATTGTTCAAACTGTTTTGATCGGCACAGTGATCACAGTTCTTTCAGCAATTTTGCCTGCGCTTCGGTCGGGTCGCGTGCCACCATTGGCTGCAATGCGCGACACTGCGCTCGATACGGTAATAAAACTCACCCGCCGAGTAGCGATTGGTCTCGTGCTGATAGTTGCCGGCGCGGTTGCGCTTGTCGCTTCAATGAATGGTGCAGACGTAGCGATTTTGGGCGTTGGCGTGCTCGGTGTGTTCGCCGGCGTTCTCGTTATCGGCCCAGCACTTTCAAAACCAGTTGCAGTTCTTCTTGGCAAACCAATTTCAGCATTACGCGGCGTGACTGGTGCGATGTCGCAGCAAAATGCGGCGCGTAACCCGAAGCGCACTGCTCGCACGGCGGCCCCGGTTTTGATTGGCGTCGCACTTGTTACGGCGTTCACCGCGCTTGCTGCAAGCGTGAAGAACGAAATTCGTGAATCAATCGGCAGTTCATTTCGCGGCGACTATGCACTCAGCGTCAACAGTCGCGGCTTTGGCGGTATACCGATCAGCACCACCGACCAACTCACGCAACTCGCTGAAGTTGATCAAGCAACTGGCGTCGGTTTCATCGCCGCCAAAGTTGGCGATGAGTCACCGTTCGTTCTGGTATTTAATCCAAAAACTGCTGACGGCTTATACGACCTCGAAATGGTCGAAGGCACACAAAAAGGTTTAACCAAAAATGAAATACTTGTTGAGACCGACAAAGCGCTCAACAAAAACTTGACTGTTGGTTCGAGCGTGCAAGTCACTCTCGTTGACGGTCGATCGATGCAACTAACGGTCGCCGGCACATACACAGATGCATACGGCAACTATGCGGTTAGTCGCGAACTTTTCGATGGATCAAACACGCCACTGTTCGACAGTTTCGTCTACATCAAAGCCGCCGAAGGTGTCAGCGATGAAAGTGCGCGAACTGCGATCTCAGCGGTCAGCGCAGACCTCGGCATTGGCAAACTTGAAAGCCGCGACGAATATATCGACACACAAGCGGCACAGGTTGATCAATTTCTCGCACTTATCTATGGCTTGTTGTTCTTGTCGGTGATCATAGCGATCGTCGGCATCGTCATCACGTTGTTGTTGTCGGTGTTCGAGCGTCGACGCGAGATCGGTTTGTTACGCAGTGTGGGTATGACTCGCTCACAAGTGCGCACGATGGTTCGTTGGGAGAGCGTCATTACATCGCTATTTGGCGCGATAACGGGTGTCGTTCTCGGCATTTTGACCGGCATCGTTATTGTCGTGTCGCTCAACGACTCAGGCTTCAGCGCATTCACATTGCCGATCACCAACACGATCATAATTTTGGCTGGCGCTTTTGTAATCGGCGTAATTGCTGCTGTGTTTCCGGCGTGGCGTGCAACTCGTACCGAAATTATCTCGGCTATCGCCTCAGCCTGATTTTCGCGCGCGCTCTAGTTCTGAGAGATAAATAAATTCTGCTGGGTGCACACCCGGCGGCGTATCGTGCTCAGTTACATAACGACTTGAACTTGTGCCCGCATGACGGGTCTGACAGTCGGCACACCAATAGAGCACTCGATTGGCCTCACCATGATGCGTAACACGCACTTGACCATTGCATCGCTGGCAATTTTTGCCGTGTCGACCATAAACGGCAAGTGACCGATCTTGTGGTGCGTGTTGCGATTGCAACATCTCGGCTGCGATCGAAACAAGTTCGCGACATTCGTCGCGATTGAGCGAACTAACTTTTGCCCACGGATGCAGTTCACATGTCCATAACAATTCGCAACGAAACACGTTGCCAATACCTCGCATCACTCGCTGATCTAACAGCACCTCAGCGATCGTTGCATCGGCGTCTTGATAATCGAGCATCAGGTCTACACAGCGATCCAGGTCGATTCGTGAATCTGACAAATCAGGGCCATGTCGACCCAACAATGGATGCCTACCCGGATCAAAGTCATGATACGTTTCAACTTCCACCGCATCAAAACACACGGCGATGTAATCTCCGGTTTGAACTACAACTTTGGCAAGATCGCGGCTTTTTTTCTGCCAATCAGCAACTCGAAAAATTCGCCAATTACCACGGATTTGAAGTTTTGTTCGCAACACGACTCCGTCGTCCCAAATGATTTCGATTTCACGGCCGAATGCACGAACTTCTTCGATCATGCTGCCAATCTTCGGGCTGAGCGCGACATCTTCTGCAATGACCACCGAAGTCATACTTTTGCCAATCAAAGCGATGCGTAACGATGCCGCTTGTCGCTGCGTCGTATTCAAGATTGCGAACATCACGGCAAAACGCCAACCGAAGCAAGCGCGAGACGCACTAAACGATCATGTCCACCAGTCATCTCGCGTCGCATCTCAGCGCTAATCGCTTGCGTGGGTGTATACCAACCGAGATCAAGAGCTTGTTGCGATGGCTGACAGTCGCCAGAAACAGGCACCACAAACGCCAGACTCACCGCATGATGCCGCGGATCATGAAATCCGCTGATATCTGGATCCGTGAAATATTCGACGATAGTAAATGGTGCCGGCTCTGGCGGAATTTTCGGCAGAGCCATTGGCCCCAAGTCTTTTTCAATATGACGCAACAACGCTTCACGAATTCTTTCGTTGAGCAAAACTCGACCCGAAACCACCGTGCGCGAAATTGAACCGTCGGGAGCTTGACGCAAAAGCATGCCAACATGAGTGACGACGCCAAGTTCGTTGACCCGCACGGGAACTGCATCTATGTATACGAGTGGCACTTGACCGCGCACTTGTTCAAGCTGGTCGTTATCTAACCAGTTCGTTCGCGTGTCGGTGATCTCGCCCAATTTATTGCTCCAAAAATTTTTAGTTATCAACATTGTTTCAGATGGCGTGACGAATTCGTGGCATCATCAACTTGCAAAGTGTTGCTACCAGTTTCCGGCGACATACTTGGTTTCGAGAAATGCCAACAAGCCGTCGTGGGCACCTTCACGACCAAGGCCAGATTGCTTGACGCCGCCGAATGGTGCCGCGGGGTCAGAAACGAGACCACGATTTAAACCGACCATTCCAGATTCAAGCGCCTCAGCGACTCTCATGCCCCGACCCAGATCACGCGTAAAAACATATGAAACGAGACCATGCTCGACATTGTTGGCTTGCGACAAAATGTCATCGCTGTCTTTGAATCGCACCAACGGCGCGACGGGACCAAAAATTTCAGTCCGCAAAATTGGTGCATCAAACGAAACATCTGTGAGCACCGTCGGAAAGTAACCGAAAGACCCGTCTGTCGATGCGTTGCCGCCACACGCGACTTTCGCGCCAAAACTTTTCGCCTCATCGACCAACTTGGCAACTTGTTGCTGTTGCGATTTCGACACCAGCGGTCCAACAGTTGTCTTCGCATCAAGTCCATCACCCAAAACGAGCGCGCTCATGCGTGCGGTTAGGCCATCAGCGAAAGCATCGTAGATTTTTTCGTGCACAAAAAATCGGTTGGCTGCCGTGCAAGCAGCGCCACCGTTTCGCATCTTGGCCAACATCGCGCCGTCAATTGCAGCCGCAAGATCGGCGTCTTCGAAAACAATGAACGGTGCATTACCGCCAAGTTCCATGGTGCAGTTGATAACTTTTTCTGCGGCTTGTGCCAATAACAACGAACCGACAGGCGTCGAACCAGTGAACGAAAGTTTGCGCACGCGATCTGACTTCAACATTGCGCTCACTGCAGGTCCTGACGGGCTCGGCACCACGACATTGATCACGCCATCTGGCACACCGGCACGTTGCATTATTTCTGCGATCGCCAACGCTGTCAATGGTGTCTCACTGGCAGGCTTCAAGACGACCGTGCATCCAGCCGCTAATGCTGGCCCAATTTTGCGGGTCGCCATCGCCGCCGGAAAATTCCATGGGGTTGCCAACAGCGCAACACCGACTGGCTGTCTTGAAACCATCAACCAGTTCGTGCCACTCGGTGCACGGCGATAGTCGCCGTCGATACGCACGGCTTCTTCACTGAACCAACGAAAGAATTCAGCGGCATATGCAACTTCGGCGCGGGCATCGCTCAACACTTTGCCGTTTTCAAGGGTGATTAATCGCGCCAGAGATTCTTGTTCGGCGATCATAATTTCAAAACTTTTGCGCAAAATTTCGGCACGCACTCGCGGCGCGGTCAACTTCCATGAATTAAATGCGTTTTGCGCCGCGTCGACAGCCGACAAACAATCATCTGGTGTCGCACTCGAAACTTGAGCCAACGTCGAACCATCAACAGGGTTTGTAACTGCAACCTTTGATTTGTGGGCGACCCATTTACCTGCGATCAGAGAATCAAGTGGCTGCGAGGCATTTAGTTTTGACGATTCGTTTTTCATACTGCTCAGTCTTGCGCAACCGTGGCTTCATTTAGAAACGCTAGATTTATTGGGTGAATAAACAGCGAATTGTAATGACGCTGCTCTTTGCAATTGGTACATCATCCTGCCTTTACGGCGTGATGTTCACGATGCTTGATGACTATCGCAACAACTTCGGCATCGCCGAATCGGCACTCGGGTTCATCGTCGGCGTGGGTTTTTTTACTTCTTTTCTCGGACAAGTCAGCATCGCCCCACTCGCCGACCGCGGTCAGGCTCGGCGATTAATTATTTTGGGTTTGAGTCTCGAAGTAATCGGCTGTGTCGGCATGGCATTTGGCGAAACATTCGCAATACTTCTGATTTCACGCATCATCATGGGTTTTGGTGCAGGCAGTGCTCTACCCGCGTTGCGTCGCGTAATCATCGTTGCCGACCCCGCCAACTTTGGGCGCAACCTCGGTCGCATTCTTTCGTTCGAAGTTGCTGGTTTCGCCGCTGGGCCAGTTTTCTCGGTCGTGCTGACAGCACCATTTGGAATTCCTGGCCCGTTCATATTTCTGGCCGCCATAATTTCTTTTTTTGTACTCGTCATTAGTCGCATCAAGGTTCCTGAGACGGCAAAAGAAAATCACCCAACAGAGCGATTCGCAATCGACTTATTAAAAAATCGTGCAATCGCATCAGGCATTTTGATCGGTGTCGCATTGTTCTTTATGATTGGCGTGTTCGATTCGCTGTGGGTGTTGATGATGGACGACCTCGATGCTGCTCAATGGATGGCCAATGTCGGAGTTTCGGTCTTCGTATTACCGTTGATTTTGCTCGGCCCGTTCGGCGGCAAATTTGTGCAGCGCATCGGGCCATACCGTGCAGGTAGTTTTGGCATGATTCTCGGCGCGCTATTCATGGCTGGTTACGGCTTGATGCCAACCCCAGCACTAATGATGGTCGTATTTTTCTTTCACTCAATCAACGACGGCTTCTTCGTCACTGGCGCGGGTATCGCGGTTGGCACGAGTGCACCTCTCGAACGCCAAGCAGGGGCACAAGGTTTGCTCGGCGGCATGGAAACTCTGGCCGGTGGCGTCGCCGCAAGTTTTGCTGGTCTCGCCTACGACCACCTCGGTCGCACGACAACTTTCATCGGCACTGGCGCAATCATGCTCGTGTTAATTGCAGTCGCTCGAATTTTGGCGGGTGACAATTGGCGTGTTCGCAATGTCGTGCCCAAATCGGCAGTCGCTTTAGACATCGTTTCGTAATACTGTTAATCGACAATGGGACAACGCGACGGCGACGGTTGGGTCGATTGTGACTGTGGCTTTCGCCATTGGGGTCGATTTGGCGCCGCGGGTTTATTACTCGTGCGTCGTGACACACCAGAGCCACAAGTCTTATTGCAACTTCGCGCCGAATGGACGCACGGTGGCGGCACTTGGGCTCTGCCTGGTGGTGCAAGAGATTCGCATGAAGATTCGGTGACCGCCGCGTTGCGCGAAGCGCACGAAGAAATGGGCATTGACGTCGAAGCTCTGACAGTGAAGCATATTTTTTCAGATAATCACGGCCCATGGAGTTACGACACGGTTATCGCCCACGCGATGAGCGACGCCGGCGCACATATCGCCAACCCAGAATCAACCGCAACTAAATGGTCGCCAATTGAACAAGTCGCCGACCTTAACTTGCATCCAGGATTAAAACAATCTTGGGTCGCACTCAAACCGTTGACAATAAAAACAATTCATTCGTCAGAAAAGTAAACCTTTACAGCGCCTTGGCGTAAAGTTCGTGAACTTCTCCTCGAGTCGGATAACGCGGAGTATTCAAAATAATCAGGTCACGCAGTGCATCTTGCGTCAAAGCTGCGATGTTGTCGCTTGTCGCGCCAAGTTCACTTAGCTTGCGGTTGGTTCCGACAGTTTTTGAAAGTTTTTCAACCGCCGCAATCGCCGCATCCGGGTCGACTTCACTGCCCAGCGCCTGACTCACATTGGCATAACGCTCGGCGACAACGTCGCGATTGAAACGCATCACGTGCGGCAACATCGTCGCCAAAGTCTGACCGTGTGCTTGGTGAAGTTGTCCAGAAATCGGGTGACCAGTCGCATGCACCAAACCAAGCAGTGGCCCACTTGAAAATGCACGCCCTGCCAGGTGCGACGCAAGTTGCATTTGTGCGCGTGCGTCAAGATCAGCACCATTGGTGACCGCGGTCGGCAAATATTTTGCGACAAGTCGAATCGCGTGCAATGCGAGTGCATCACCATACGGGTTCGACTGAACCGACGTGTACGCCTCAATCGCGTGAGTCAATACATCCATGCCACAAGCAGCAGTACCTTTTGCGGGCATGCCAACGGTCAAAGTTGGGTCGAGCAAAATTGTGCGTGGACGAACGGTCGGATTACTGAAAGTGAGTTTGCGGTGGTTCGCAGGGTTCGTCATCGTGTCGGTGATTAATCCGCCACCGTTTGTTTCTGAGGCGGTGCCCGAAGTTGTTGGTATCGCAATCGTCGGTAAACCCGGCTGCGAAGCGCTGGCTTTTGGCGCAAGGGTCGAAAAATCAATTCGATCGTTGGCGTCTAGTTCTGGGGCAAATGCCAAACCAACATGGTCGACACCGTTTGGTGCGGCGAGTGCGATGTACTTTCCGCAGTCCATTACCGAACCGCCACCAATCAAAACAACAACTGTGCCTTCAAGACCGAATTTGTTTATCGCAGCAACACCCGCAGCGACATTCAGATCAGTCGGGTTCGGCGATACCTGATCAAACACCTGCCACTTCATGCCTGCAGTTGTCAACGCATCTGTTATCGGCTTGACGATGCCAGCGCCATTGACGCCAGCGTCAGTAATGATGAACGCACGAGTGCCGTGCGGCGAAACATATTGGGCGAGAGTTGCTGCGACATTTGGTCCAGAAACTGTGCTTGACATTGGCTCGAGGCCAAAAGTGCTGACTGATGGATCCATGATTTATATCCCCCTTGATTTATTTTTTATTTGTAGTTTGAGAACTGCCCTCATGTCGCGAAATTTCGGCACGACCAACCACGTGCCAGTGCACCTCATCGGGCCCGTCGGCAAGTCGCAGCGTGCGTTGCCCCGCGTACATTCGTGCCAACGGCGTCCATTGAGAGATACCTGCTCCACCAAAAATCTGCATCGCTTCATCAATAATTTTGCAAACGCGCTCGGGCACCATTGCCTTGACGGCGCTAACCCAAACTCGGGCTTCGGCGTTGCCCATCGTGTCCATCGCGCGGGCGGCTCGCAACACCATCAGGCGCATAGCTTCGATTTCAATTCGGGCTTTACCGATTACTTCGGTATTTTTACCCAGACGAGCGATTGGCTTGCCAAACGCCTCACGACTTAGACCACGTTGCACCATCAACTCAAGCGCGCGTTCAGCGGCGCCGATTGAGCGCATGCAGTGATGAATGCGGCCCGGCCCGAGGCGCACTTGCGAAATTTCGAAGCCTCGACCCTCGCCCAGCAAAATATTCGACTTCGGCACGCGCACATCATTGAATCGCAGGTGCATGTGACCATGCGGCGCGTCATCTTCGCCGAACACATGCATCGAACCAAGAATTTCGACACCTTTTGTGTCCATCGGTACGAGAATTTGCGAATGTCGACCGTGGGGCGGGCCGTCGGGGTTGGTCTGCAACATACAAATTAAAATTTTGCATCGTGGATCGCCCGCGCCAGAGATATAAAACTTCTCGCCGTTGATCAGCCACTCGTCGCCGTCAAGAACGGCAGCACACTTGAGATTTTTTGCATCACTCGAAGCAACGTCCGGTTCGGTCATCGCATATGCCGAACGAATTTCGCCGTTCAACAACGGCTCGAGCCACTTCTTTTTTTGTTCGGGTGTGCCGACACGCTCAAGAACTTCCATGTTGCCCGTATCAGGTGCGCTGCAATTCAAACATTCAGACGCAATCGGGTTCTTGCCAAGTTCAGCGGCGATGTATGCGTAGTCAAGATTTGACAAACCCTGACCCGTTTCTGAGTTAGGCAAAAAGAAATTCCATAATCCGTTGGCTTTTGCCTTGGCTTTGATCGAGTCGAGCAACTCAAGTTGACCTTTGCCATATTGCCAACGATCTGGTCGCCCTTCACCAAGTTTGAAATATTCTTCAGTCACTGGGTCGATCTCGTTTTTAATAAATGCGATCACGGCTTCGTAAAGCGGCACGGCACCTGGCGACATCGCCAAGTTCATCGCCTCATCGGTGGCTATTCCTGAGTGCATTCGTGGTGCTGCCATGAGACCACGCTACTAGTGCGACCAGTCACGATTAAAGGCGTGGCATTGAAAATCTCTATGATTGTGCTGATGAAAGACTTATTTTCACTCAAAAATCGTGTAGCAATTGTTACAGGAGGGTCACGCGGCATCGGCGCGATGATCGTTGAAGGTTTTCTCGAGCACGGTTGCTCGCGCGTCTATATCACCGCTCGCAAAGCGGCCCAGTGCGACGCAGCAGCCAAAGAACTCTCACAATTTGGCGAATGCATTTCGATACCAGGTGACTTGTCGACCCAAGCAGGTGTAACGACATTCGCCGCCGAAATCGCCAAGCGCGAACCTACGATCGATATTTTGGTCAACAATGCGGGCGCTGCCTGGATGGCCGAGTTTGATTCGTTTCCAGAATCTGGTTGGGATAAAACAGTCGACCTCAACATGAAGACTCCGTTCTTTTTGACCCAGGCTCTCGCACCACAATTGCGTGCCGCAGCTGCAAAAAACAAACACCTGGCAAAAGTCATCAACATTGCATCAGTTGACGGCATCTCGGTCAACGAGATGGAAACTTATCCATATGCGGCGAGCAAGGCTGGTTTGATTCACATGACCAAGCGCATGGCGTTGCGTTTGATTCAAGACGACATCGTCGTCACGGCCATTGCGCCTGGTGCGTTTGCCTCAGAGATGAACAAGATCGCTCGCGATCACGGCGAAATGGTTGCTTCACAAATACCGGCAAAGCGCATCGGTACGGCAGAAGATATGGCAGGTGCTGCGATTTATTTGGCATCTCGTGCTGGAGATTATGTTGTCGGCTCGACAATCATCGTCGACGGTGGCGTTACTTACGCCAGATAATTATTTTTTAGCGGGGTCGTAACTTGACAAGAAGTTGCCAAGTCGGCCAATGGCTTCGGTCAAGTCTTTGGCGTATGGCAAAGTCACGATGCGCAAGTGGTCTGTCGTCGGCCAGTTGAAGCCAGTGCCCTGCACGACTAACACATGTTCGGCGCGCAAAAAATCGAGAACAAATTTCCTGTCGTCGGCGATTGGGTAAACACTTGGGTCGAGTTTAGGAAACACATAGAGCGCACCCTTTGGCTTGACGCACGAAACACCCTTAATATTTTCGAGTGCCGTTATTGCTGCGTCGCGTTGTTCGAGCAACCGACCGCCAGGCAGAACCAAATCGCGAATACTTTGACGACCACCCAACGCAGTTTGAATCGCGTGTTGCGCCGGCACATTGGCGCACAACCGCATGTTGTTCAACATGTTGATACCTTCGATATAACTTGTCGCATGTTTGCGCGGGCCGGTCATCAGCATCCAAGCGGCGCGAAAGCCGGCAAGGCGATATGCCTTAGATAAACCGTTAAATGTCAGAGTGAAAACATCAGGAGCAATCGCCGCAAATGTCGTGTGCACAGCGTCGTCGTAAAGAATCTTGTCGTAAATTTCGTCAGCCATCACGATCAACCCACGCTCTGCTGCAAGATCGGCGATCTCACGCAAAATTTCGGGGCTGTAGACGGCGCCAGTCGGATTGTTCGGGTTGATCACGACGATGGCTTTAGTGCGATCGGTGACTTTGGCACGAATATCTTCGATCATCGGCATCCAACCATTTGCTTCGTCGCACAAATAATGCACGGGTGTGCCACCCGAGAGACTTGTGGCCGCTGTCCACAATGGATAATCAGGCGCCGGAATCAAAACTTCGTCACCCTCGTCTAGCAACGCATTCAACGCAATTTGAATTAACTCGCTTACGCCATTACCCAGCCAAACATCATCAACATCGGTTACGTCGATGCCACGCTCTTGATAATTTTGCACAACTGCGGTTCGCGCCGACAAAATTCCTTGCGAATCTGAATAGCCCTGTGAGGTTGGCAGATTGCGAACAACTTCGACCAAAACTTCTGGCGGAGTTTCAAAACCAAACGGTTGCGGGTTGCCGATATTTAGTTTGATTATGCGGTGACCTTGCGCCTCAAGTCGCTTTGCTTCTTCAAGAACGGGGCCACGAATGTCATACAAAACATTGGCCAACTTCCGCGATTGCATGATTTCCATGACTAAATAGGCTACGCCGATAGTTCTGAGTAAAGTCCCGCATAAAATTAGACCTATAGAACCTTCAAAAATTGTGTTGTTTTATAAGTTCACGCCGATTGCCGACCCCGAGGCGATTCGACTCTGGCAGCGCGCACTCTGTGAGCGCTTCAATCTCAACGGTCGCATCATTATTTCGACCCACGGCATCAACGGCACCGTCGGCGGACTAATGACGAATGTAAAAAAATATGTCCGCGCTACAAAAGAGTTCGCTCCGTTCAAAGACATCGACTTCAAATGGTCAGAGGGTCAGGGCAGCGAGTTTCCACGCCTCGAAATTCGAGTTCGAGAAGAGATCGTGACATTCGGTAAACCAGAAGAGATCGTTGTTGACGAAAACGGCATTGTCGGTAGCGGCGTTCATCTCAAACCAGCCGAAGTCGACAAACTCGTCGCCGAACGTGGAGACGATGTGGTTTTCTTTGATGGCCGCAGCCCACACGAGGCTCGCATCGGCAAATTTAAAAATGCCGTAGTCACCGGTGTGGCAACAACGCCCGACTTTGTTGGCGAACTTGAAAGCGGCAAATACGACCACCTCAAAGAAAAGCCGATCATCACCTACTGCACGGGTGGTATTCGATGCGAGGTTTTGTCACTGCTCATGAAGAATCGAGGCTTCAAAGAGGTCTACCAAATCGACGGTGGCATCATGCGCTACGGCGAAGAGTTCGGCGACGACTCATTGTGGGAAGGTTCGCTCTATGTTTTTGACAAACGATTGAAAGTCGATTTCAGCGACCACGCCAAAGTTCTCGGCAAGTGTGATTATTGCGAATCGAGCACAAATCAGTTTTTTGATTGCGCGAACTTAGAGTGCCGTTGTCTATTTTTGCTCTGCCAAGACTGTGCAGATAAATCACCAAAGATTCTTTGCCCGAGATGTCGCGCAAAAATAACTAACTAATTAACTAGATAACTAACTGGCGAGAAAGAGTTTCTTCCAGCCTTTATTATCTTTGGCGAGCCCGTCGCGAATCGCTGCAATCGCTTCACCTCGCAAACG
>NSIC01000032.1 GCA_002737635.1 Acidimicrobium sp. | reverse complement strand
GAAACGCCGCATGCGTCGTGCTCAAATCGTGGGTCGTAAAGACCTATCGCTTGTGGTGTATCTTGCAAAATTGTCGCCTCTTAAAGTTTGAATTCAGCCACTAATTGGCTGACTAAACGAGACGACGCTGGCTCGAGATTTAAAGTCTAGACAGTTGGCGGCACAAATTTCGCCGGCCTTTTTTCAAAGTTCGACATCACGGCTTCGACCTGATTTGGCTTGCCGATTAGCGAATAAATGATTCTTCGTTCTTCGGCGAAGTGCTCGGCGGCACCGGCGTTAGAAAGACGGTTGATCAGCGCCTTGGCGCCTCGCACCGCATCTGGACTGCGGTCGACGATTTCGCGAGCAATCTGCATCGCGGTTTCAAGAGGCTTATCGCTCAATCTTGTAACCACACCGATTTGATGTGCTTCGGTGCCCAAGATCACTCGTGCCGAGAAAACTAAATCTTTGGCGACGTCGTCGCGCACAAGACGCGACAACATCAAAGTGCCCGTCATGTCAGGTATCAAACCCCAATGAACTTCGCGCATCGAAAACTGTGTTTCGGCGTGCGCAACTCGAATGTCTGCGCCGAGCGCCAACTGCATGCCGCCACCTAATGCATGACCCTGCAGCGCAGCCACAACTGGCACCGGAACCTCTTGCCACACCCAACAAATTTGTTGCGCCATGTGAGTGATCGCACCGGGTTGCATCGCCCCCGCATTTTCGCCAGAGTTCTCGCTCGAACTATTTTTCTGGCCGTTTTTTTCGCTGTCGGCCATCGATTGAAAACTTCCAAAGTCAAGACCTGCGCAAAAAGAATTGCCGTTGCCCGACAACACGACTGCACGAATCTCTCGATTCGTCACGAGGTCTCTTCCTGCTTTTGCAATCGCGTCGAACATCGCTGGGTCAAGTGCATTGCGCTTGTCGGCGCGATCAAGGCGCACATCGGCGATGCCGTCGCTGATCGCCACGGTCACTCGGTCGTTGTAGTTCTTCATTTCAATCGTCGATGCCACTGTTCCCCTCCGAATTAAACCAAGATCTTCACAAAATTAACCACACTAAGTCTCGCATGGCTTCATGCGCGTGGCACACTTGAAGACATGAAACTTAACTTGACCAACGATGAGCTTCTTTCAACGACCCGCAGCGTGCGCAAACGCCTCGACTTCGACCGTCCAGTCGAGCGGGCAGTCGTCGAAGAGTGTCTGAACCTGGCATTGCAAGCGCCGACGGGCAGCAACAGCCAAGGTTGGCATTGGATCGTTGTCGAAGATGCCGCCAAGCGCAAAGCCCTTGCCGACATCTACAAAGAAAATTTCAAGCTTTACGCCAGCCTTCCTGGTCGTAAATTTGCCGAAGGTGATATGAGAATCGATCAAATGCCAAAAGTTCGTGACTCGGCCATGTTTCTGGCCGACGAAATGTATCGTGCGCCAATGTTGATGATCCCGTGCATCGAAGGTCGTCTTGCGAATGTCGATGTCGCAACGGGCGCGGGCGGTTGGGGTTCACTCTTGCCAGCCGTATGGAGTTTCATGTTGGCACTGCGCAGTCGCGGCATGGGCTCAGCATGGACAACTATCCACTTGATTCTTGAAGGCGAAAAGAAAGCTGCAGAAATTCTTGGCATTCCGTACGAAAAAATCACACAAGGTGGATTGTTTCCAATTGCTTACACAATAGGCACAGATTTCAAACCTGCCAAGCGTCTGCCACTCGAAAAAGTTTTGCACTGGGACAAGTGGTAATAAACTGTTGTCCCCGACAGAAATGAAACGACGATGATTACAAGCACGACTACGAGTATCGCCAGCGCCGGAACCCCAATCGATCTCGTTAACGGCGTCTACGCCAAACTGCCAAAGAATGTTGCGCTCGGTCGCAAGCGACTTGGTCGACCATTAACACTGACCGAAAAGATTTTGATCAATCATCTAACCAAACCGGCTAAGCAAGAACTTGAACGCTCACGCAGTTACGCCGATTTCGCACCAGATCGCGTAGCAATGCAAGACGCAACGGCACAGATGGCGTTGTTGCAATTTATGACCGCAGGTTTGCCGACAACTGCAGTGCCATCAACAGTGCATTGCGATCACTTGATCCTGGCTAAATCGGGCGCACGCATCGACATGGGCGTCGCAATCGACACCAATAAAGAGGTCTATGACTTCTTGCGTTCGGTTTCAGCGAAATACGGCATCGGTTTTTGGGGCCCAGGCAGCGGCATCATTCACCAAGTTGTGCTCGAGCACTACGCGTTTCCTGGCGGAATGATGATCGGCACCGACAGTCATACACCAAACGCTGGTGGTCTTGGCATGGTTGCAATCGGTGTCGGTGGTGCGGACGCAGTCGATGTGATGACGGGCTTTCCATTTAATGTGCGCTGGCCAAAAGTCATCGGCGTAAAACTCACTGGTTCACTTTCTGGATGGTCAAGCCCTAAAGATGTGATTCTCGAAGTAGCACGAGTTCTCACGGTCGAAGGCGGCACCGGCGCCGTGATTGAATATTTCGGTGAAGGCGCCGACACAATTTCAGCAACTGGCAAAGCGACGATCTGCAATATGGGTGCCGAAATTGGTGCCACTTGCTCAGTGTTCGGTTATGACAAGCACATGTCGGCTTATCTTCAAGCCACAAGTCGCAGCGAAATTGCCGCAGCAGCCGACAAAGTCGCTGAACACTTACGCCCAGACGACGGCGCGCTTTATGACAAGACGATTGAAATTGATCTTTCAACGCTTAAGCCATTGATCAACGGCCCTCACACGCCAGATCTCGCCCACCACGTCGGTGCTGGCGTCGCCAAGGCTGCTGTCGAAAATAAATGGCCACTAGAAATCTCTTCGGCATTGATCGGCAGTTGCACCAACAGTTCTTACGAAGACATCACTCGCGCCGCTTCGGTTGCGCGATTTGCCGCATCAAAAGGTTTGAAAGCCAAAACCGAATTGTTGATCACACCTGGTTCAGAACAAATTCGCGCCACGATCGAACGCGACGGCCTGCTCGCCGATCTCGAAGCAATCGGTGCAACCGTGCTGGCGAATGCTTGCGGCCCATGCATCGGTCAATGGGAGCGCTCCAAAGAAATCACCGAAAAAACAAACACAATTGTCAGTTCGTTCAACCGCAACTTTCCAAAACGCAACGACGGTTCGGCCAACACGCTGAGTTTCGTCACTAGCCCCGACACAGTTGTCGCACTTGCTCTCGCTGGTCGACTTGATTTTGATCCAATTACCGACACGATCACCGCACCCGATGGCTCTGAAGTTTCGCTAACCGCACCGGTCGGCGAAGTTTTGCCAAAAAATGGCTATGACGCCGGTGCCGACACATTCATCGCGCCACCCGCCGATGGGTCAGACATCGAAGTCGTCGTTGATCCAAATAGCGATCGTCTACAACTTCTCGAGCCATTTGAAAAATGGGATGGCAACGATTTCATTTTCATGCCAATCCTGATGAAGGCAAAAGGCAAGTGCACCACCGATCACATTTCGGCAGCCGGCAAGTGGCTTAAGTTTCGTGGTCATCTCGAAAACATCTCGGGCAATTTGTTTGCTGGTGCTGTCAACGCGTTCACGGGTGCAGTTGGCGAAGGTCTCGACAGATCTGACTACCAGGTTCGTCCATATCCAGAAGTTGCCAAGAATTACAAAAAGATGCAAGTTCAATGGTGCGCAATCGGTGATCAAAACTACGGCGAAGGTTCTTCGCGCGAACACGCCGCAATGGAGCCCCGCTTTCGCGGTGCGTGCGTAATTTTCGCTCGATCATTCGCGCGCATTCACGAAACAAATCTCAAGAAACAAGGCATCGTGCCGCTAACTTTTGCCAACCCCGACGACTACGACTTGATCGACGAAAAAAATACGATCAGTGTTCGCGGCATGCCACCCGAGCCCGACAAACCGGTGCGATGCATTATCCATAAACCTGGCGAAGTCGAAATCGAATTTTACGCCAACCACACTTTCTCGCCAGAGCAAGTCAAGTGGTTCAAACTAGGCAGCGCTCTCAACCTCGTGCGCGAAAAAGTCAAAAAATCCAACAAACCAAAAAAATAAAACATCCCCGAAATGGGAGAAGCCCCGCTTTTTGGCGGGGCCTCTCAACCTGAAACTAAAGCACCTGGGGGAGGCGCTTTAGTCGTTCTCGATAAGCCTTGGGGGAGGTCTTATCTCTTATGCCTCTAATTATGCCCTATACCGACCCATATGTAAAGGCGAACGGCGAGATAGCCCCTATCATTTTTAGTGATATGGAACTCCGCCAACTCGAAGTGCTCATTTCTATTGCCGACCACGGGTCGTTTTCTGGCGCTGCCCGGGCTTTATCCACCGTGCAAAGCAACGTCTCGGCGCACATCTCCCGCCTCGAGAAAGAACTCACCACATCGCTCGTCGACCGTTCGTCGGGTCGGCTCACCGAAGATGGCGAAATCGTTGTCGAACGCGCGCGCCGCGTGCTCAATCAAGTTCAAGACATCGCCGCCGATGTGCATTCGAAAGATTCAGAAGTCGAAGGCGAATCTCTCTTGGGTTGCATTGGCACAACGGGTCGCTGGTTGATGCCAAAGTTTTTGCCACAACTCGCGGCGCAGTTTCCGAAAATTCGCGTCACCATCGCCGAGGGCAGCACGCTCAATTTAACTCCACGACTTTTAAGTGGATCACTTGATGCCGCGATCCTCCACCTTCCGATCGAGGACGACAATTTGCTCGCAACACCACTGTTCGCCGAAGACTTAGTGCTGCTCGTGCACGCAAATCACGAATGGTCAAATCTCGAAAAGATCACGATCAAAGAACTCTCATTGCGGCCGTTGTTGTTGCCTCCAAAAAATAACTCGCTGCGCAAAATTCTCGACCGCGCGGCCGGCGCACAACGATTGGTGCTCACCCCGCAAGCTGAAATTGACGGCGTGCGAATGCTGACGTCACTGGCGTTCGAAGGTTTCGGCGCGGCTGTCGTGCCCGCAACCGCCGCACCAGGCTGGATCAAGGGCGAATTCAAGCGAGTTGAAATACCTGAACTGCCGCGCCGAGTTGTCGGTCTCGTGCAGCGCGCGCGTCCGTTGCCGAGCAAAGCAACAACTGCGATCTCTTCACTTATTCGCGAGGTAGTCACAAAATATGGCAAGAATCAGCCAGGCATTCACATCGGCAAAGAAGCATTCCCGCTAAATCGCAAGCCCTAACTAGTCTTGATGCTGTGACGGTCCATCTTCAACGCGCAGTCAAAGGTGCCGCAGCCGCCGAAGTTCGCTGGCTTGAAAACATTTCGCGTCGCGTCGTGTGGGTCGACGTCGACGAAACCGTGCGCCGAGGTGCACTCAGCGCCGAAGCATCTGGCGTTATTGCCCACGCCGCTGACACCGCGCGCGAAAAAGGTCTACCGCTAGTCATGACCCTCGGCAGTTCAGGCGCCGACATCGTTGAAGGTGTCGCCGCATTGCACGGTTGGGGTCTTGCCGCAAAAGCAATCGCCAAATGCTCGGGCTATGTTCCGATTCTCACAGTGGTTACTGGCCCGGCTGTTTCAGGGCCAGCGCTGTTGATCGGCTTGAGCGACATTGTGATCATGACCAGCAATGCCTATGCATTTGTTACAGGCCCGACTATGGTTGCCGAATTCACAGGCGTCGTCATCAGCAACGACGAACTTGGTGGCTCAGACATTCATGCCAAACAAAGCGGCGTCGCTCATCTTGTTGTCGCTGATCGCGAAACTGCATTCGCCGAAGTCGAGCATGTGCTCTCGTTCTTGCCCGACAATGTCAACGAAATCGCCGCTGCCGCGGCAACTTCAGATTCGGTGGATCGTCTCACACCCGAAGCCGGCGCATTGATTCCTGAAACACCGACTGGTGCATACGATGTCAAAGCAGTCATTGCATCGATAGCCGACGACGGTTATCTTCTCGAATTGCGCGAGCGATGGGCGCCCAACATCGTGACGGGGCTAATCACGATCGGCGCACAAAGTGTCGGTGTCGTCGCCAATCAACCTATGAACTTGGCAGGCACTCTCGACATACCGGCGTCTCAAAAAGCCGCGCGGTTCGTGGCGTTTTGCGATGCATTCAACATTCCGATTTTGACGCTCGTCGACACACCAGGTTTTTACCCGGGCAAAGATCTCGAGTGGCGCGGCATGATTCGCCACGGCGCACAACTTGTTTTTGCCTACGGTCGCGCGACAGTGCCCCGCGTTTGCATGATCTTGCGCAAAAGTTACGGTGGCGCTTACATCGTTATGGATTCAAAAGAGATGGGCAACGACATTTGCCTCGCGTGGCCAACCGCCGAACTCGCCGTAATGGGCGCTGGTCAAGCGGCAGCAATTTTGCAGCGCCGCGCAACACCACAAGAGCGCCAAGAATTCGAACGCGACTATGTCGAGCGATTGTTGAATCCTTATGTCGCCGCCGAGCGCGGATACGTCGACAACGTCATTGACCCTGCTGAAAGTCGTCGCGAGATCGCAGCAGCACTCGCGATGCTAAGCGATAAACGCGAAAAGTTGCAGCCGCGTAAACACGACAACTCGCCGCTATAACGGTCTCGCCTACTCGTCCTGCGACTAGATTGAACCTGGGACTGGAAGCTCCCGCAACATATAAAGGACACCACAGTGGCTGAAACAATCACCATTATTGATGACCGGACTGGTAAAAAAGTTACTGTTCCGATTCGCGATGGGGTTTTCCCATCTACCGCACTGCGCGAACTCGACCCAGATCTACGAATGTATGACCCAGCGTTTTTATCGACTGCTGCATGCGCCTCATCAATCACCTACATTGACGGCGAAAAGGGCATCTTGCGCTATCGCGGTTACCCAATCGAACAACTCGCAGAAAAATCAACATATCTCGAGGTTGCTTACTTGTTGCTCAACGGCGAGCTTCCAAACGCCGAACAACTCAAAAAATGGACGTACGACGTAACGCATCACACGATGATTCACGAAAACATGCGCAAGCGTTTCGTCGACGGTTTCCACTACGACGCCCACCCGATGGGCATGTTTATTTCAGCGATCGCTGCGCTCGGCACTTTTTATCCTGAATCAAAAGAGATTTTCTCTCCTGGTGCACTCGACAAACAAATTCTACGACTTATTGCCAAGGTACCGACGATTGCCGCGATGTGTTATCGCTTCAGCATGGGTTTGCAATTCGTATCACCGAACAATGCAATGAGCTATCCAGAAAACTTCTTGAACATGATGTTCAGGCTTGGCGATGACCACACTGTTGATCCGCGACTCACCAAAGCGATGGATCTGCTATTCATCTTGCACGCCGACCACGAACAGAACTGCGGCACAACCGCGATGCGCGTCGTCGCGTCGTCACATGCCGACCCATTTAGTGCAATGTCGGCTGCATCATCTGCGCTCTACGGCCCACTGCACGGCGGCGCCAACGAAGCAGCAATCAACATGCTGCACGAAATCGGCAGCATCGACAATGTCGAATCGTTCATCAAGTCGGTCAAGGCTGGCAACGGTCGCTTGCAAGGTTTCGGTCACCGCGTCTACAAAAATTACGATCCACGCGCAGCGATCATCAAAAAAGCCGCCTACGACGTGTTCGATGTAACCGGCAAAAATCCGATGCTTGACATCGCGCTCAAACTCGAAGAAGTTGCACTTAGCGACGACTACTTCGTCTCGCGCAAGCTCTATCCAAATGTCGACTTCTACTCGGGTCTGATCTATCAGGCGCTGGGGTTTCCAATCGACATGTTCACCGTTTTGTTTGCAATTCCGCGCACTGTCGGCTGGCTAAGCCACTACAACGAACTGCTCAAAGACGACGCGCAAAAAATCAGTCGCCCGCGCCAGTGGTATACGGGTGTCGACCAGCGCGACTATGTCGCAGTCAACAAACGTCAATAACAATTTTGCCAGTATTGGCGTTGCTCTCCATCAGCCTGTGAGCGTCAACGATTTGATCTAAACCAAATCTGCGATCGATCACTGGTCGCATCTTGGCTAAGGCAAATAGCGGCAACATCTCGACGATAAATCGCTGCGTCACTGCGATTTTTTCATCAGCAGGTCGTGGGCGCAGCACTGTGCCAATCAATCGACCGCGCTTGGGCATCAATGCGCCAATATTGAATGCCGTCGATCCGCCACCCATCAAACCAACTTGCACAATCGTGCCTTTCAGCGCGAGCGCCGCGACATTGCGGTTCAAATAATCTCCACCAATTACATCGAGCACTGCACTCACACCTTTGCCATGCGTTGCCTGCAATGCGACTTCAACAAAATCTTGTGACTTATAGTCGATCGCCAAATCAGCGCCGAGGGCCAAACACGCATCGCGCTTGCCCGCTGAACAAGTCACAACAACATAAGCGCCAATCGCCTTGCAAATCTGAATCGCCGCAGTGCCAACACCAGATGCACCAGCATGCACGAGAGCCCATTGACCCGCTTGCAAATTCGCCTGACACACGAGCGCATCCCAAGCAGTAATGAAAACTTCAGGTATCGCTGCCGCATTCGCCAAACTGATATTTCGCGGCACTGCCATCGCTTGCATTTCGGGCACGACCAAATATTCGGCATACGCCCCGCCACTGACGATGCCCATCACGGAGTCGCCAAGTTTCCAACTCTCAACCGAATCACCACACGATTCGACCGTGCCCGCAAATTCGAGACCTGGTATTTCGTGTGCGCCCGGAAACGGATCTGGATACAAGCCTCTGCGTTGCATCAAGTCGGCGCGATTCAACGAAGTCGCGCGCACCTTGACCAAAATCTCGTCGGTCTTTGGCTTAGGTCTTTCTACATCAACAACGCTGAGCACACTGGGGTCACCATGCTTTGTGATTACAACTGCGCGCATTTACTATTTCGACATCTTTTCAATCAAGCGTCGGTCGACAGCGGCCAGAAACTGCTGCGTTGTCAACCACGGTTGATCTTTCGACACCAGTGCTGCCAAATCTTTGGTCATCTCGCCACCTTCGACGGTCTCGACGCAAACTGCTTCAAGTTTTTCGGCGAATTCAATTACGGCTGGCGTATTGTCAAGTTTGCCACGATGAATCAAACCGCGTGTCCACGCAAAAATCGAGGCAATCGAGTTCGTCGACGTCTCCAAACCTTTTTGATGGTCGCGATAATGACGAGTCACGGTGCCGTGCGCCGCTTCAGACTCAAGCACTCGCCCGTCTGGCGTCGTCAACACCGAAGTCATCAAGCCCAACGAACCAAAACCCTGGGCAACAATGTCTGACTGCACATCGCCGTCATAGTTTTTGCAGGCCCACACGTATCCACCTTCCCAACGCATCATGCAAGCAACCATGTCGTCAATCAATCGATGCTCGTAAGTCAGTTTGCGTTTCTCGAACTCACTCTTGAATTCGGCCTCAAATACTTCTTGAAAAATATCTTTGAACCGACCGTCATATGCCTTGAGAATCGTGTTCTTGGTGCTCAAAAACACCGGATAGTTGCGCTGTAAGCCATAGTTAAATGAAGCGCGAGCAAAACTGCGAATCGACTCGTCGAAGTTATACATGCCCATGACGACACCAGCCGCTTTAAAGTCAGCGATTTTCATTTCAACTGGCTTGCCACCGTTTTGCGGCACATAAGTCATCGTCACCGTGCCAGCGCCAGGCACTTTGAAATCAGTCGCTTTGTATTGGTCACCGTGAGCATGACGACCGATCACGATCGGTTTGCTCCAGTGCGCCATCAATTTCGGAATGTTCTTGCAAATAATCGGTTCACGAAACACAACACCATCCAAAATGTTACGAATCGTGCCGTTTGGCGATTTCCACATTTGCTTCAAGTTAAATTCTTTGACGCGTGCCTCGTCTGGTGTGATCGTCGCACACTTCACACCAGCGCCATGCTTCAAAATTGCATTTGCCGCATCGACAGTTACTTGATCGCTCGTCGCGTCACGATTCTCGACGCCCAAGTCGTAATAATCAATGTTGATATCGAGGTACGGCAAGATCAGACGATCTTTGATGAACTTCCAGATGATTCGTGTCATCTCGTCGCCGTCAATATCCACGACCGGATTTACAACTTTAATTTTGCTTGCCATCTGTCTCCGCCGTTTTCATTGAATTTGCAGTTCTTATTCGTTTACAAGTTACTTGTAGCGTACAACCTGATGGATTTTGCCTGGACATCCGAACAAATCGCATTACGCGAAAAAGCTCGTTCGGTTGCCACAGATGCGGTTAACAAATACGGTCGATTCAATGACACATGGATGAACGGATACTCGCGCGAATTTTCGCTCGAGCTCGCCAAACATAAATGGATCGGCATGACTTGGCCCGTCGAATTCGGTGGCGGCGGCCGACCACCAATTGAGCGACTGATTGTCGGCGAAGAAATGATCAGCGCCGGTGCACCAATTGCGGCGTCGTGGTTCGCCGACCGACAGATGGGCCCGGCGCTAATCAGTTATGGCACTAAGGCGCAGCAAGACGCCTTCTTGCCGCGAATGCTTTCGGGCGAAACAACTTGGTGCATCGGCATGAGCGAACCCAACGCGGGCAGCGATTTGGCTTCATTGAAAACCTTTGCAGCCCGCGACGGTGACGAGTTCGTGATCAACGGCCAAAAAATATGGACAAGCTTCGGCGAACTTGCCGACTACTGCTATCTCATTTGTCGCACCAGCAACGAAGGTTCAGCCCACGAGGGCATCAGCGAGATCATCGTGCCAATGAATACACAAGGCATCGAAGTTCGCACGATCAAAGACATGACTACAAACAGTCACTTCTGCGAAGTTTTTTATACTGATGTTCGCGTGCCAGCGACGAATCTAGTCGGCGCGCTTGGCGGTGCATTCAAGCAAACAATGCGCCAACTCGAACACGAGCGCGGTGGCATCGATCGCCTTGTGTCTAATCATGCGCTCTACAAAATGGCACTTGAACTAGCCGACCGCAAAAATCCGCTCGTGCGCCAAGAAATTGCCGCGCTCGAAACGGGCTACCGCATTGGGCGCATCTTGGTAATTCGCGAAGTTCTGCGACAAGCACCTGGTGGTTTCTCTGCAGCGACAAAGTGTTTTTGCACCGAACACGAATGGCGCGTCGCCCAATTCGTCAATAAAGTTTTCGGCGCCCGCGCCTTGTTATGGGACGACGCAACTCAGGGTCTCGCCTACGCCTCTGCTTACACAATCATGGGCGGCACCTCAAATGTGATGCGCAACATCCTCGCCGAACGCACTCTCGGCCTCCCCCGCGAACCCAAATAACTAGTACCAACTAATTATTGAATTCGAACTCATGTGGTGCTTCGCCTGGTCGACCAGGAAAATCTAATCCATCAATCGGTAATTTCTTTCTAATTTCATCTCTGGGCGAATATCGCTTGTTAATAAATGTCATCTCCAAATAAAGTGGCATGCCTACTTCTGTGGCTCGATCACTTGTATTGCCATGTAGATGCGCAATCCAGAAATACTCCTTAATCATTGAGACAACCTTCATGAACTCGGGCCGCCGAGTGTCATGAAACTCAACGATTAGCACTGGCGCATCAGCCAACTGAGCCACATCACTCACCTCACACAACAAATCCCATTCCCCGCCCTCAATATCAATTTTCACTATTGTTTGCCGCGGATCTTCGCGGTGACTGAGTGCTCGTTCAAATGAAATTTCATTCTTATTTTTTGCATCATGAGTAACAAACCTGCGAATGTGCCTCAGACGATTCTTCCCAAACCTAAAAGTCGGCAAATACATGATCAATGCGATCAGCGACCGCTTCAAGTCTTCGAGTCTGAACTTACGCTCAGATTTAGGGCATCGAATTCGAAGTTCGTATGCTGTTCGCCTTCCCATATAAATAATGCTCTTTAATAACCCAAGAATCGAGATCGATGCATCAAAAAAGACGACTCGCTCAGGCGACACTTTGCCGTCGCTCATTTCAAGTAGGTAAGTCTCGAAACTCCACTCGGCACCGAGTCCAAACGACAGACAGCCACTGACATCATTCAGGACATTTTTCGGAAATAGATAACCGCCGTCCGCGTTACGGCCGACCCGAACTAAGTCCGACATCAAGGGCGCTAGTTCCAAAGGCGGGTGACAAACAGTTCGAAACTGTTTAGGCATCGAAGTCACCGAATCAAACTAACAGAATTCAGGTTTACTAATATCGCTATATGTCTTCGCATCCGCTTGAGTTGTCGACACGAGTAATCGAATCAGGCATTGTTGACGAGCCGCTTAATCGCGTCACAAACGAAATCACCGAACTTGCCGATAATTTAGCGATCGTCGAAAGTTTTAGCCATAGCGCAGTCTTTGACACAGGCGATGGCCTGATGTGCTTTGATGCATCAGGCGCCGGCAGCGGAAGAGATGTAATCAAATCGATTCGCTCGTGGCGCAAAGACAGAATCTCGAACTTGATCTACACGCACGGTCATGTCGACCACATTGGTGGCAGTTTTGCGTTCGCAGCCGACGCGACCGAGCTCAGGTTTGAAAAACCGCATGTCATCGGCCACGAAAACGTCAGCGCCCGCATCGACCGCTACACACAAACAAGCGATTGGAATATTCGGATTAACCAGCGCCAGTTTGGTGGCATCCGCAGTGACATGGGCTTAAATATTGGCGAAAACTTGCAACGCTTTCTGCCACGATCCACAATGCGACCCGATCAAACTTTTCGCGAGTCGCATATGTTCACTGCAGGATCAACCAAAGTCGAGTTGCACCACGCTCGTGGCGAGACAGATGATCACCTGTGGGCGTGGCTGCCCGAAAAGAAATGGCTGTTCGCGGGCGACTTCGTAATCTGGAACTACCCCAACGCTGGCAATCCACAAAAAGTTCAGCGGTACGCGTTCGAATGGGCTCAAGCATTGCGACGAATGATCACTCAAGGCCCCGAATTACTCGTGCCGGCGCACGGCCTACCTATTGAAGGCAAGAAGCGAATCGCCACGGTTCTCGACGACATCGCGACATCTCTTGAAAGTCTTGTCACTCAAGTTATTGAAATGATGAATCGTGGCGAAACATTAGACACGATCATTCATACGGTCAGGGTTCCACAAAGTATTTTGGACAAACCATATATGCGACCGCTTTATGACGAACCAGAATTCGTCGTGAGAAATATCTGGCGACTTTACGGCGGCTGGTGGGACGGCGCCGCGTCACGTCTAAAACCCGCACCCGACAGTCAAGTGGCAACCGAACTTGCAAAACTTTCGGGTGGCGCAGAAAACCTAATGAGCCGCGCACTCGAATTGATGGCGAGCGGCGACATTCGCATGGCTTGTCACCTTGCCGACTTTGCGGGTTGGGCCGCGCCCGAAGACCCCCGCATCCACGCCAACCGCGCAACTATCTATGAGCAGCGACGGAAAACTGAACTCTCATTAATGAGCAAAGGAATATTTAAAGGCGCTGCTCGCGAATCCAAAGCAATCGCCGAAACGAAATAATTTTGTGGGCGCGACGGGGCTTGAACCCGGGACCTCCACCATGTCGAGGTGGCGCTCTACCAACTGAGCTACACGCCCTTA
>NSIC01000031.1 GCA_002737635.1 Acidimicrobium sp. | reverse complement strand
TCAATGTTTGAGAAGTGAACGAAAATATCTGGTTCTCCATCAGAGCGCGAGATAAATCCGTAACCCTTTTCGTCATTGAAAAATTTCACGGTACCGGTTGGCATAGCTTGTACTTCTTTCTTGATATTTGTATTGCGCTTCCATGATCGAAAACGCCCCTTTAAGGGTAGCAAGGCATCGGGGTGTTTCCTAATTTTCGCGATTTAATAGTTGGTTTAATTCTGGCTTTAAATCAGGGCAATATCACGAAGTTACCAGCGCCTGAAACTCGCGGATTCGCATCTGATGCGAGGATGAAGTCGTTACATCGGGCAAAGTGCCGAATGCGCCTGTGTTTGAGCGCCAAGTTATCTTCCAGACGATTGAAAGGCTTGCCGAGAAAAGGCCGGCTCTGTCGATCGCCGATGAATGTCGATATGCATACATACAAGGTGACGGCGCGTGGTCGCCAATGATTTGGCTCCATTGCAAGCCGGGGCCGAAGCAAGATTTTTTGCCAGAGCCAAAAATGCCATCGCCCGGATCGAATACAAGTTTGTATGGTGTGGCAGTTGTCGTCGCCGTAACCGGACCAGCCGGAGTCGGCACCCACGCTGTAACAGATTTTGGTTGCCAAATTGTCGGGCTGACCCAAAACCAAGTACCGATGTTTATCACACCTTGACGCGCCGGTGGTGCGAACTCACCGAAGGGTGCGGGGATCAAGTCGTAGGCGACACTTGCCGCGTTGCGTGCGATTGTTTCAGAAGAAACTTCGGCGATCCAGTGGTAGGTCGTATTTTCATCGGGACAGTTTCGGTCGTAGAGACGAAACAAAATGGAACCAACAGTTTTTTCGACTTCGTCACCATAAGTTTGATCGCGACCAGAGTCGCGCGGCAACGACAGCGACCACTCGCATTCGCTTGGTTCGCCAGTCGTTTCGTTTTCGCCGATCAAGATCCCGGCGATAATTGTTCTGTCGACGACCTCACCAAAAATGTCGCGCACCAAATTTGAGTCTTCAGTACCGGCTTTTGCAATTGTCGGGGTAGCAAAAAGCGAAAAAGCGACTGCGACGAGAAAACTTAGTTTCATGCGTTGCATAAGTTTGCGAAGTAGACCTTTTTGTGAATTTGGTAGTTGGTCCAGAACCAGTCACCGTGGTGCCATTGCATTGTCCAACTTGAAATCGACGAAGCAACTTTGTCGTCGTAGATACCCGCATCCATAAATAAGACAACGGTGTCGTAGACGCAACCGTGCACGATGGCTGTCATCTTGGTTTCGTCGCGCGAAATCGTTTCAACCATGACTTTGCGTTCGCCATCGCCAGGTCGGGCGTAGATGTTGTTTTTTGCGTAGTCGCGCATCATTGTGGCGAAGTCGTCGCTGAACTGCGTGCCGAGAATTGTAAATTTGCCGATATTGCAGAGTTTGGGTTTATAACTGCATTCGCGGCGCCACTTGACAAAGTCTTCGAACTGTTGGGCGACGAGATCGAACGGCGAGGCTGTTGACTTGACTAGTGAAGGCGGCGCTGGCGGACTATCTGATGAACTAGCCAGCGAACTGTCTGGCGGCGGCGCCAGCGAAGTAGTCGGTGAAAAATTTAGTGTGGCGTGAGTGTTTGATTCGTTCGCGGTTACACATCCGCAAATTGCAAAACAACAGAGCGTGAACAATGCGCCGAGTTTGCGGGTGATGCGAGATTCGTTGTCCATAGATGCAGTGTTTCTTGATGTGTGCACGAGTGTGAAACTGTGCTGAAAATTACAAGAATGTGACGTTTTGTCTGTAGAGTAGATAAACCCCATTTTCAAGGATCTGCGAATTTCAATGACCCAACAACACCCCGAACTTGCCGATGAACAACGGTTTATTGACCATGCTTATGAGTGTTTAGAGCAGACGCGAAGTGACGCCTGGCAGATTCGTGAGATGAACGAGGCGTCGACTGGCGGCACTTTTCAGGCGCGCTACGAACGCAACGCATTCGACGAAGTTTTGGTTGGTCGGTTGACGCAACTCGACTTGGGTGATGCCGCACTTGTTTTTGGACGAATCGACCGGCTGACTGAGTCGCCCGAGGTTTTTGAAAGTTTTCATATTGGCCGAATTGCAGTCGCCGACTCGAATCGTGAGCCGGTCGTTGTCGACTGGCGCGCGCCCGTTGCCGAACCGTTTTATCGTGCGACGGGTAGAGAGTCGATGGGTCTGGCGCGGCGTCGACATTTTGCTGTGCAGGGTCGCGAGTTGCTGGGCATCGAAGACGAACTTTTTGGTGCGGGTCATCTTGGTGTTGGTCACGATGAAGGTCTCGACGGCGCACCAGTTTCTGATGCGCCGAAATTGCGTGGCTACAGCACGCTGTTGACGGTGCTGTCGCGCGGTCGAACAGGTCAACTCGGCGACATCGTCGCGACGATTCAAGCAGAACAAGATGAAATCATTCGATCTTCACAACAGGGTGTGCTCGTCGTCGAGGGTGGCCCAGGCACTGGCAAGACAGTTGTGGCGTTGCATCGTGCGGCATATCTGCTTTATACATTTAGGTTTCCGCTCGAAGATCAGGGCGTTTTAGTTGTTGGCCCGAACAGAGTTTTCTTGCGTTACATCGAAAGAGTTTTGCCGTCGCTTGGCGAGGCGGGGGTTGAGCAAGTTGTCTTGGCTGACTTGGTTCGTGGTCATAGTTTTTCGACGAGAGACAGTGAAGATGTTGCGCGAATCAAGGGCGACTTGCGCATGGCGAAAGTTGTCGCCAACAGCGTCGGCGATCGTCAACGTGCGTTGCGTAAAGACATTGAAATTGGTTTTGGTGCCGGTTATTTGCGATTGACCAGTGGCGAGTCGGCGACGATTGTGCGCGAGGCGCGACGACGCTTTCGTCGCCACAACGCGGCACATCATTGGGTTGAAACCGAAGTTGTTACGGCGATGATCGCTTCGAGTCACAATCAAGAACTTGACCTCGAATCAACTCGAGATGCTTTACGCGAGATCAAAGAGTTTCAAGCAGTCCTCAACTACATGTGGCCGGTGCTGACACCTGCTGAATTGTTGCACGATCTCTATTCGTCAAAGGCGCTGATGCGACTTGCAGCACAAAAGATTTGCACGCCAGCAGAATATGAATCGCTATATCGTCAGCGGGCAGCAAGTCTTGCCGACGTAAAATTCAGCGATGCCGATGTCGCTGTGATTGATGAGGCTCTGGCAGTCTTGGGTCCGCGCCCGCGACGGAGTGGTCGAATCAATGAGGCCGACGAAATTCGCACATACGGCCACATTGTGATCGATGAAGTGCAAGATCTTTCGCCGATGCAGTTACGAATGATTTCGCGTCGATCATTGAACGGCTCGATGACGATTGTCGGTGACATCGCGCAAGCAACTTCGGCACATGCACCAGCATCGTGGCAAGAAGTTCTCGCACACCTGCCAAAGAAAAACCCCTCGCGAATCATCGGTTTGACCGTGGGTTATCGAATTCCAAAACAAATAATGGATCTAGCGACACGAGTGATGCTCGCTGCCGCGCCGAAACAAGTCGCGCCGGTGTCGGTGCGTGAAGGTGACGCAGCACCAAAGTTTGTGGGTTGTTCAAGTGGCGAATTGTTGGCCAAGCTGATCGACGAAACAAATCGTCTCGTCGCCGAACTGAGCGACGGCAATGTGGCGATTGTTTGCCCAGATGAGATGACTGAAGAAATCTCGCGCGCGCTCGATAACGCCAAAATTATTTATGGTCGCGCAGGGGCCTCGGGCATCGAATTTGGCTTGACGGTCGTGCCGGTCAGCGTCGTCAAAGGTCTCGAACTTGACGGAGTCGTTGTCGTCGAGCCCGCAAAAATCGTGGCTGCGCAAACACATGGTTTGCGTGCGCTGTATGTGGCTTTGACGCGCTCGACACGCCGTTTGAGTGTGGTGTACAGCGAGGCGTTGCCCGCTGCGATGACCAACTGAGTTAAAAGTTTTTCAGCGAGTCAATAATTAGGGGCAAGAAACGCAAAGCCTTGTCTGCATCTGCAGGGCGATTGCGTTCAACAGAACTTTTCGCCAATGCCACGACGCGGTCAAGGTCTGCTGCGAGTTGATCACTCAGTTCAAGAATTTTTGGTCGAACTGCATCGTTGATCAAAATGATTTGGTCCAGATGTTTTGTGGCGATTTTTTGATCAGACTTTTGCATCGCATCGCTCAACGCATTGACGCTTTGCAACATTTCAGTAAGCAGTTCATCGCGGCCAAGAAGGGGATCAATCGTCGAGATTGTTTTTTCGGCGTTTGAGTCGGCCTCGCCGTTTTGGGCGATGGTTGAAGGTGCCGACTCGTTGATCGTTGTAGCGCAACCTGATGTCAGAAATGTGAGAGATGCAACTGGCATCAGTATCGCGAGCGTCACCGAGACACGATTAAACACCGCTCTCATTTTAAAAGACCTATTTTTTTGTCGTGACGAGCAAGCGACTGCTGATAAACGAATCGATTGCAGTTGGTACAGAATTAGCAGAATCAGAGATCAGCACGCTGACACCACCGTCGCTACTGCGGTTGGCGACCGTGCCAGTTCGCCCCGGAAACATTTTGTTGGCTTCGAGCGTGTCGAGTGCGCCTGCAGTTTCTTCGAGTTCTTCAGAAATTCGCACGACGGTGAACGAGTCGCCGACTTCGATGGTATTGAGCGGTGTTAGCAAAGCGCTGCGATGACCAGAGCCCGGTATCGGGTTGCCGTGCGGGCACGCCGTCGGATTGCCGAGCATTTTTGAAAGTGCTACTGCTACCTCGTCGTTGATGACATGCTCCCATTTGCATGCTTCGTGATGCGCGGTTGACCAAGACAAACCGAGTACATCGATCAAGAAGCATTCGGCGAGCCGATGTTTGCGTACGATACCTTCAGCAAGATTGCGACCAGTTTTAGTGAGAGCGATTCGTTGGCCAGACAGGCTGACAAGACCTTTGATCTCCATGCGCTTGATCATTTCTGAAACCGACGCACGAGAAAATTTCAATCTGTCGGCAATGCGCGCCTGAATTATTTCGATATGGTCTTCTTCGAGTTCAAATATGCATTCGCAATATTCTTCGAACGCTGGATGATGTTCGGTTTTTTGCTGCACGACTTCAGTCTATATCTCGCAAGAATTTCGAGTTCTTTGGCTCACTACAAAGAGTTGTCGCGCTCGTCGCGCACGGCGGCCTTGACCGAATATTGCACGAGAATTGCTGGCGCGAGCACGATGCATCCACCAATTAGCGAAATCGTGGCGATACGACTCGCGATTGGCGTAAAGTCGACGACCACGCCCCAGATGACAGTGACCATTGATACACCAAATAGTGAATAGCCGAGGTTGGTGGCGCGCTTGGCCCAATTTGAAATTAGCGCTCGTTTAACGAGAACCGGGTCGTGGTCTGGCTCGTGGTCTGGCTCGCAGTCTGAATTATTGGGTTGTGTGCGAGAATCCATAGCGTTGTGTTTATGTTACGGGGCAGTCATCGATGGCGTTGATACTTGAGTCAGATAACTCGGTCTTGATTGCCACGATCAACCGACCTGCGCGAAAGAACGCCGTCGATCAAGAGACCCTGACTGAATTGGCACAAGCGTTGACGCAAGCTGAGGCGCAGTCGGCTCGAGTTTTAGTTTTGACGGGCGCAGAAAATACTTTTTGCTCAGGCGCAGATTTATCTGGCGTGCGCGAGACTCAGTTCACAGATGCACTGCACCTGTTGTTGATTCAACTGGCGAGTTTGCGATGCGTGACGATTGCGGCGATCGACGGCCACGCGCTTGGTGCCGGGGCACAACTCGCGATCTCTTGCGATCTGCGTGTCGCCACTGCGCGAGCAATTGTTGGCGTGCCCGCGGCGCGACTCGGTTTGGTTGTCAATCATTGGACAGTCGAGCGTTTGACGCGCGAATGCTCGTGGCCCGTTGCTCGAGCGATGTTGCTCGCGGCACGGAATTATTCTGGAGAAGAGTTGGCGGGTCTCGGTGCGGTGCATCGCATCGGTGATTTTGATGCGGCGCTTGCATGGGCGCACGAAATTGCGGCGCTTGCACCACTTTCAATCGCTGGTCACAAGGCGGCATTGAACGCTTCGTCGCGCGAACCCGATATCAACGAACTCGTGCAACGCGCGCGAGATCATGCGTGGGCGAGCAAAGATGTCGAAGAAGGGCGCGCCGCATTTTCAGAAAAGCGCGCCGCGAATTTTAAGGGTGAGTGATGATCGTTAATTTTTCCGATGTCGTTATTGTCTATGACAATTTTCCGGCACTTGCTGGCGCAAGTTTTGAAATTGCAAGTGGCGAAATAGTTTTGCTTCAGGGCCCGAATGGTGCCGGCAAAACAACATTGTTGCGTGCTTGCGCTGGTTTGTTGCCGATTGCTCGTGGCACCGCCACCGTGCTGGGTTGCGACTTGAGCGTCGAGCGTTCTGCGGTGCGCACGAAAGTTGGATTGTTGGGTCATGCCAACGGATTGTTTCAAGATTTGACAGTTGCCGAAAATATGTCGTTCTGGTCACGATTGATTGGTGCATCAGATCGAGATGTCGAAACTGCAATGCAGATAATGGGACTTTCTGATCGTCTGAGTGCCATACGCGTGGCGAATCTTTCGGCGGGGCAGCGTCGCCGATGCGCGTTGGCGACTTTGATCGTGCGCCGGGCACAACTCTGGTTGCTTGACGAACCACATGCCGGACTTGATTCGCAGGGTCGCGACGAACTGGACAAGACGCTGCGTTCGGCGCGGGAAGCGGGGGCGACGGTCGTTTTTGCATCTCACGAAATTGATCGAGCGCAAAATTTGGCAACAAGATTTCTAAATGTTGTCGGCGGCGTGGTGACGGCGTCATGAAAAATATTTCAGGCACGAAGGTTGCCAAAGGCAAAGTCGTAAGCGCCGTGTTGTTAAAAGACCTGAGAATCGAATTGCGCAGTCGCGTCGTGACGAACCAAGTGTTGCCGTTTGCCGGTTTGGTGATGGTGATGTTCGCATTTGCCCTCGATAACGATGATGTTTTAGAACGCGTTGCCGCGGGTTTAATTTGGCTGGCAACATTGTTCTCGCTGTTCATGATTGTGCAACGGTCGTTTGCGATAGATACGGCCGATGGCGCTCTCGACTCGTTGCGAGTTGCGGGCATTGATCTGGCGGCCGTTTTTTTCGGCAAGGCGATTGCGCTAGCACTGAAACTAATCGCACTTGAGGTTGTTCTTATCTGTGGCGCTGTCCTTTTATACAGGGTCGACTTGAGCGCAAACGGTTTGGTGTTGTTGGTCACTTGCGTGCTCTGCGCAACAAGCGGATTGGCCTTCGTTGGTACTCTTTATGGCGGTCTTACTGCTGGCGCAAAAGGACGCGAAACCTTGCTTCCTTTGTTGTTGTTGCCAGTTGTGGCACCGGTGCTAATCGCAGCGACGAGAGCCACTGAAGCGGCTTTCGGCAGCGGCGGTGCGCAAACTTCAGAAGGATGGGCATGGATTGGTTTGCTGACAGTTTTCGCTGCAGTGTTCGGTGTTGGTGGGTCATTGGCTTTCGGGTCGCTGATCGATGAATAGTTTTGAATTTGTAAAAATCTTTTAGGAGAGATGATTTGATGTCGCAAGTTCTGCAACGCACCTCGGCAACTGGCACACGCGCGACACGAGTGATTGGCGCGACATCGATTTTGGTGATGGCGTGGGTTGTGGTCAGCGGTTTGCTGTTGACCCCGCAAGATGTCGTGCAGGGCGAGTCGGTGCGAATCATGTATGTGCATGTTCCCTCGGCGTGGATTGCGTATCTTGCATTCATATTCACGGCAGTTGCGTCGGCGAGTTGGCTGATTAGCAAGAAACACTCAATGGGTTTTGATCGTTTCGCAGGCGCTTCGGCCGAAGTTGGCGTGATGTTCATGGCAATCACGTTGGTCACTGGCAGTTTGTGGGGACGATTGACTTGGGGAGAGTTCTGGCAGTGGGACCCGCGCTTGACGACAACAGCGTTTTTATTCGTTACATATATTGGTTATCTTGCGGTGCGACGCCTTGAAGGTTCTGTCGAGCAACGGGCTCGTCGTTCGGCAGTCGTGGCGATGTTGGCGGTGCTCGAGATACCGCTTGTGCATTTCAGTGTTGTGCTCTGGCGTAGTTTGCATCAGGGCGCGACGGTTTTGAATCCGAATGGTGATGTCAAAATGGATGACTTGATGTTGTTCACTTTGTTCAGCGGTGTAGTCGGCTTCACACTTGTTTTCATCTGGCTCGTATTGCATCGCCAACGCACGATGTTGCTGGTCGATCTTGCAAACAACCAGGGTCTCGATTCGGCGATTGTCGCGCGACGCGCCGAAGGGTCGGCAAACTAAATGAAAGACGCCGGATTCATTTTTGGTTCATACATTGTGACCCTTGGGGCGATTTTGATGTTTGCAGTTTCAACTTTGCAACGCGCGAAGAAGTCTTCGCAATTAGTGACCGATAAAGACAAGACCTGGTTGTAGTGGACTTAACCCCGAGAACCTCAGAACCGTCGAAGAAACCACGCAAGTGGTTGCCAATTGTTTTGCTTTCATTGGTTGGTGTGGGTGGCATAGTGATCGTCACGCAGTTTTTGACATCGGCGATCGACTATTACTGCAATGTCGACGAGATCGGCGTGCGCAGCGGCTGCGAAGAGTCAACTCGCTTGCGAGTGCAGGGTACCGTTGAACAGAATTCGTTGCAGAAAACTGGCAGCAAAACCAGTTTTGTGATGACGTTCAACGACAAGTCGATAAATGTCGTTTATTCTGGTGACCCTGGCGGTGTTTTTCAAGAGTGCATCTCGGTCGTCGCGCACGGTCGCATGATTGACGGCACTTTCGAATCAAATCGAATCGAAGTGAAACACTCAAACGAATATGCCGAGAAAAATGCCGATCGTATTGAGTCTTCTGGGAGCGCGGCATGTTCGCAAGCGCAGGGATAAGCGGCACGATTGGTCGTGCGTTTCTTTTAATCGGCTTCATCGGCGCAGTTTTTGGTGCGTTCGCAGCATTCACCGGGGCACGCCGCAACGACCAACAAATAATTCGGTTGATTCCAAGATTTGCGGTGCTCTCGTTCGCAGCCGCGACTGGCGCATTCGCCGCAATGGAGTATGCGATGATCACCCGCGACTTTTCGCTGGCGTATGTGCAAAAAGTTGGCTCGTGGTCGACGCCCGCGCTTTATAACTTCGCCGCAGTCTGGAGTGCGCTTGAAGGTTCGATCTTGATGTGGGTTCTTATTTTGGCTGGTTACACATTGGCGGTTTCGTTTTGGGTGCGCAAGCGTATGCAAGACCTGATCGCATCTTGGGCGCTCGGTGTGATGTTTATTGTCTCGGCGTTCTTTTTTCTGGTTTCATTTTTTCCGGCGAACCCGTTTGCAGTAGGCGCACCTGGTGTGCTCGACGGCCCGGGCCCGAACCCTCTTTTGCAAAATCACATCTTGGTGATGTTTCATCCGCCAATTTTGTATCTCGGTTATGTCGGCGTTACGGTGCCGTTCGCATTTGCGATCGCCGCGCTAATCACGGGTCGCGTTGGTGAAGGTTGGCTCGTGGCAACTCGTCGCTGGTCGCTATTCGCGTGGGGGTTTTTGACTTTTGGCATTGCGCTTGGCAGTTGGTGGAGCTACGAAGTTCTGGGATGGAGTGGCGTGTGGGCATGGGACCCAGTTGAAAACGCCTCGCTTCTGCCGTGGATTACGGGCACTGCATATATTCACTCGGTGTTGGTGCAAGAGCGCCGTGGCATGTTGCGTGTCTGGAACATTTCGCTGCTTGTGGCAACGTTTAGTTTGACAATTTTGGGCACATTCTTAACTCGCTCGGGTGTTTTAAACAGTGTTCATGCGTTTAGTGAGAGCAGCATCGGCTCATGGTTCTTGGCGATGTTCGCAGTTGTGCTCGTTGTATCGATCGGCTTGATTGGTTGGCGAGGCGACAAACTTCGCAGCCCCGGTGTGATTGATTCGCCCCTGTCGCGCGAAGCAGCGTTTTTGGCGAACAATGTGTTGTTCGCAGTGTTTGCATTCGTCGTTTTATTAGGCACCGTGTTTCCGTTAATTGTCGAGGCGTTGCAAGACCGACAGATTGCAGTCGGTGCGCCGTTCTTCGACAAACTTTCGATGCCGATCGGCTTGGCGTTGTTGACATTGATGGCGATTGCGCCTGTCTTACCGTGGCGCAAAGCATCGACTGAAACTTTGCGCGAAAGACTTTTCTGGCCGGCATGGTGTGGCGTAGCGGCACTTATCGTGAGTTTGTTGCTTGGCGCATATGGTCTTGCACCACTTTTAACTTTTACTCTTGGCGGTGTTTCGTCTGGTGCTGCGATGCGACAAGTTGTTTTGGCAACTCGGCGTCAAGGCTGGCGCGGGCTCGTGGGTCGTGCCAATGGCGGCATGATCGTGCACCTTGGTGTGATTCTGATCGCGGTCGCATTGGGCGCTTCGAATAGTTACAGCAAGAGCCAAGAGTTGTCGCTGGTTGCAAATGTTGAAGCAACTTTTGCTGGTCACACTTTTGAGTTGCAAGATGTGGTCGAGGTTCGTGACGATCGAAGCATCAGCGTCAAAGCACTCGTGCTCGTCGACGGCAAAAAGGTTTATGCGCCAGCGATAACTAAATACACGCGTATCGGTATGAATGTCGGCACGCCGTCGGTGCGCACTTCTTTAACTACAGATATTTATCTGACTCTTGAACCACCAGTTCGTCAAGATGCGAATGAAGCGCGTATCAAAGTCTTTATTAAGCCAATGATCATTTGGTTATGGATTGGCACTGCGCTGATGGCTGTCGGCACCGTGCTCGCGGCGTTTCCCGGTCGTCGTCGTAAACCCACAGATGCAACCAGCGCACCAGTCGAGGTGTCTCGGTCGTGAAGTCGCAAAATCTAGTCAAGATTGTCGCGACAGTTGTTGGCATCGTGGTCGCGATGTTTTTTGTTGTGCTGGTCATATCTGACCCAGATCAAGACATTGTCGCCCAGTCGCCACTGTTGGGTCAGCCCGCACCTGCGGTTGCCAGCGAAACAATTGATGGCGACCAATTTGTTCTAGAGCGTCGCAAAGGCTCGTGGGTGGTGCTCAACTTTTTTAATTCGACTTGTGTGCCGTGCATCAACGAACACGATCTCTTGATCGAGTTCGCCAACTCTGAAGCGGCGAACCCAAATGCGGTCGAGATTTATACGATCATCAACGACGACAGTTCAGACGCCGTGCGAGACTTTTTCGTTAAAAATGGCGGCGATTGGCAAAAAATCAAAGATGACAACGGTGCGATTGCCGTTGCTTTCGGTGTGGCGCGAGTTCCAGAAACTTGGATCATCGACCCGAACGGTTTAGTTCGCTTGCGCATCACGGGCGAATTGAGCCCGGGTTTACTGACCGAACAAGTCGATAAGTTGCGCGACGGGTTCTCTTCATGAAAACTCGCAAATCAGTTTGGTTGGCAACGTTTTTGCTTGTCGCAGTGTTGCTTGTGTTTGGCTCGAGTCGCACTGGCGGGCCGAAGACACAACAAGATCGAATCGATGCAATTACTGCGGTGTTGGCGTGTCCAACTTGTTCGGGCGAGAGTGTTTTTGTTTCGCGCGCCGCGGCAGCCGAGTCAATTCGCGCAGAGGTCGCACGCCAAGTTGCGGCAGGTTTGCGCACCGATGAGCAGATTATGAGCTATATCGAGCAGCGTTTCGGTGGTCAAGTTCTGTTGGTTCCGCGCGCGTCGGGTGTTGACGCACTTGTTTGGGCGTTGCCTGTCGCCGCTTTAGTTTTTTCGATCTACTTGTTGTTTTCGGCTTTTATCAAAAAACGAACGAACTTGTCGGGTGAACTCACAGAGCAACGTGACTTTTTAATGAATTCACTGCATGATCTTGAGCAAGAACACAAATTTGGCGACCTAGACGATCAAGAGTTTGAGTCTCTACGCAAAGACTATGAATCTCGCGCCGCATCCGTAAATGCACAAATTGAAAACCTCGAATTAGATGAACAGACACTATTGGAAACTGCAGGTCCAGTAGCGAAGAATTTGCCTCGCACTTTGGTTACGACCCTGGTTGTGTTGCTGGTCGGTACTTTGGCGGGTTGGTTGGTCGCCAAGCAGTCTGGGCAACGACTTGCAGGTGATTCACTCGCAGGCTCGATCGAAGACTCAACCGCGACGATTCTCTCGCGCGCACGAGCGACAAACTTTGTCGACCCAAAAGCAGCAATCGAGCTTTATACGCAGGTACTTGAAGTTGACCCAGACAATGTTGAGGCACTCACATATCGCGCTTGGCTGCTCGTGTTGATTGCTCGCAGTGCGGGTGACGAAGTCAAGCAACTTGCATTCACCTCGGCATCGAGTGATCTCGAACGAGCCATTGCGCTCGACCCTGATTATCCCGATGCTCATTGCTTTTTGGGCATCACTCGCTTTCGACTTGGCGATGATGCGCTAGGTGCAAAAGAGCAGTTGACGATTTGTGCCGCGAAAAATCCGCCAGCCGAAGTGAAGAGTTTCGTCGATTCGATCGTCGCCGAGGTTGACGCCGCACTCGACAAATAAATTTTTAGTCTTCAATCTGCGGTGGCGGCCAGGCTGTCGCCGATTCAAAGCCACGGTTCGTGCGTTCAACGACCCAGACCGAACCTTTGCGCCAGTCTGGCTTTGATTCAATTTTCATCCCGCGACGCTCAAGCGTCTTGATCAATTCGGGAATCATGTCGCCGTGGCTTGAAAGCATCGTCGAGTCTTCGACTTCTTCGGCAATTTCGAGCATGTCGGCAACATCGCCGTGTTCGAAAAGTCGCTTATCGACTTCAATTTTGAGTTTTGTCGCTTTGGCGAGCGGTTCGAGAGTTTGAACACACCGAGTTGCCGGGCTTGAGATCAAACTTGTGATTGAAAGTTTCTTGAGTTGTTCGGCAATCAGTTCGGATTGCTTCCATCCGGTTTTGCTCAGGGGTCGCAAATTATCGTCATCGTGCCATTCGCTGCGTTTGCCAGCCTTGGCATGTCGCACTATATAAATAGTCACAGCAGAAATGTATCTTGATTGATTTGAAACTGTTCAAAGGCGAGAAGTTTAAGGCAGAATTAACCCATGGGTTTCTTTGACCGCAATCGTGACGAGTTGGCCGCCAAAGGTTTCGACCAATCGCGCCTACCGCCTGGTCAATATTTGACCGATCGGTTTCCTGTTTTGCATGTTGGCGAAGTGCCGACGTATAAACCAGGCGAATGGAGTTTGACAATTGACGGACTTGTCGAAAAACCGTTCACAATTTCATTTGAAGAACTTCGTGCGATGCCTGCGACAAAACTCATGACCGATATTCACTGCGTCACCAAGTGGTCAAAATTCGACACGACATGGACAGGCGTGCGAGTGCGCGACTTGTTCGAACGTGCCGAAATTTCTGAAACTGTGACCCATGTGATGGGGCACGCAGAACATGGTTACACCGCGAATCTTCCGCTGGCAGACATCATGCGCGATGATTCGCTCGTGGTTTATGCCTACGAAGGCGAAGACATTGATCCAATCCATGGCGGGCCAGTGCGACTCTTGATCCCACAGTTGTATTTCTGGAAATCGCCGAAGTGGTTGCGCAGATTAGAACTGATGTCAGCTGATGCCCCGGGCTTCTGGGAAGAAAACGGCTACCACATGTATGGCGACCCGTTTTTAGAGCAGAGATTTTGGGGCGACTGAAAATTGACT
>NSIC01000030.1 GCA_002737635.1 Acidimicrobium sp. | reverse complement strand
AAAATTTCGAGCGCGAGCATAAATTATTTTATGCCGACTGTGCGGTGACGCGCTCCACGACGACTCGCGAAGAACCACCAGACTGCATCGTCACACCCAGCAACGAGTCGCCGGCTTCCATCGTGCGCTTTTGGTGGCTGACAATCAAAAGTTGGGCTTCTTGTCTGAACTCATGCACGAGGGCCAAAAATCGATGCAAGTTCACATCGTCGAGCGCCGCTTCAACTTCGTCCATTACATAAAAAGGTGAAGGACGACTGCGGAACACCGCAAACAAATACGCCAACGCGGTCAACGATCGCTCGCCGCCCGAAAGTAGCGAAAGTTTCTTGACGTTTTTACCGCTCGGCTTGGCCTCGACTTCAATGCCGGTGTTCAACAAATCGTCTGGGTTCGTCAGCGTCAAACGACCCGTACCACCCGGAAACAACATCGCAAACAACTTCGTGAAGTTGTCACGCACATCGGCATATGCAGCGGCGAAATTGCTCTGAATTTCTTGATCAACTTGTTTGATCACTTTCATCAACTCACGGCGCGAGTTTTTCACATCTTCAAGTTGCTCTTCTAAAAATGTGTTGCGCAGTTGCAATTCGGTGAATTCTTCGAGAGCCAAAGGATTAATCGGGCCCATCAACCGCAGTTCGCGCTCAAGTTCTCGTTGTCGCGCCAACGGGTTGGTGCCCTCTGGCAACTCTGGCAATGGCGTGTCGATCGCTCGTTGCGGCTCGACTTCAAGGTCGCGTCGCAATGTTTCGATCGCCCCTTCAAGTCGAACTTTGACCTCGGATTCTTCGAGTTCAACGCGACGGTTGCGCTCGCGCTGACCTTCAAGTTGCTTTTCGATATCTGAGCGTTCACGACGGGCTTCGTCAAGACGATGAGAAATCTCGCGAACTTCACTGCTTTGTCGACGGCGCAACTCTTGCAACTCAATCTGTCGCGCTTCAAGCGTGCGAACATGACCTTCGACAATGCTCGACAGCCGCACAACTGCACCCAATACGGCTTCAACGCGACTGCGCTGATCAGATGCGGCGCTACGGGCACCTTGGTCGGCTTGCAATCGCGATTCAAGTTCTGCCAATCGCGCGTCAACAAGACCTTTGCGCTCGCGCAATCCGGCAGCCTTGGCATCAAACTCGCGCCGACGCGCACCAACAGAGGTCGCGCGACTATCGATGTCAACCTGACTCGAACGCACACCAGCAAGTCGCTCGCGCACACTGGCAACTTCAACTCGACGCAGGTTCAACGACGACTCGGCTTCGGTCAACGCAGCCGCGCTGGCTACCGCTCGGGCCTCGGTGCGCTCGAGAGCCGCTGCCGTCACCGCGTTTGGCCCGACACGCAAAGAAGTTGTCGCTAGTCGGTCACCTTTGCTCGTCACCACTACAACATCCGGTCGTTCAAGCACGATGTCAATGCCGCGCTCAAACAAATCGACGAACACCACTCGCGCCAACAACGCATCAAGCAACGAGTTCACTGCATTGGCAGTTGCGCCAGACTTTGCTCGCACAAATGATCGCAACGAAGACGCACCTTGCACAGCCACTGGCGCAATTTTTGTCGTCCAATCACCCAATGAAACGACAGCGCCCATCGCATCAGACTTTTGTAATTTGGCCAGTGCGCCTCGTGCGCTAGCCGTGTCTGTCATCACCATGGCGTTCAGCGCATCAGACAAACCCGCGTGCACAGCCGAATGCCAGTCGGCATCAATCTCAATTAAATCGCTGAGCGCACCAAGAGCGCCAGCGGTGTTTGCAAGTTCGCCAAAACTTGAAGCATTGGCCGCCACCGATGCACGAAGTGTTTCGAGTCGAGCAATATCGCCAGCCGATGCCGCAACTGCTTTTGCATAACTTGCCGTCGCCGCGTCGAGTGCCGACTCGGCATCGCGCACCGCCTGTTGTGCCGACTGGGCATCTTGCGCCTGATCGGCAATCAACGCCGCTTCATCGCGTGCAAGTTCGACTTCGTGTTTGGTCAACTCTGACAAAGCTGTCGAAACTCGCTCGAGTTCTTCGCGAGCCGTCGCCGCATCTGCTTCAAGCGACGCGATCACACCAGAGTCAGCCAATTGACCACGATCTCGCTCGACCGAACGACGGCGTTCCGCCAAAACTGCAATTTGACCGCGCGCTCGGCCCAGCAACTGTTCGACTCTCACCAAATCATCACTCGTGCCCGACTCGCCTCGTGCAGTCAACTCGGCTTCATCGGCCATGACTGAAGTGTCGAGACTCGCAAGTCTGGCGCGCAAAGTTTTTTCGCTCGCCTCGCCTTCAACTTTGCCAAGAGCCGAATTTTCTAGTCGCGACCGCAAGGCTGCGATCTCACGACCCGAAATATAGAGCTGCAGCGTTCGCAATTCAGTCGCTACTGCACCATGCCGCCGCGCGGCATCGGCCTGACGCTCAAGTGGCCGCAGTTGTCGACGCACTTCACGCAACAAATCTTGTGCCCGCAACAAATTCGCTTCGGTGCCTTCAAGGCGACGCTCGGCTTTTTCTTTGCGCTTGCGATGCTTGAGCACACCCGAGGCTTCTTCGATGATTGCCCGACGGTCTTCTGGTCGCGCGTTCAACACTGCGTCGATTTGTCCTTGACTAACAATGACATGTTGCTGACGACCAACGCCTGCATCAGAGAGCAGGTCTTGCACATCCAACAACCGACAGCTGATGCCATTGATTGCATATTCGCTTTCACCGCTGCGAAACAAAGTTCGACTCACGCTGACCTCAGAAAACTCAATCGGCAACAAGCCAGCCGAGTTATCGATCGTCAACACCACTTCGGCACGACCCAAAGCGGGGCGCTTCGAAGTGCCGGCGAAAATCACATCATCCATTTTTTGACTGCGCACCGAACTTGGCGCTTGCGCACCCAAAACCCAGGCAATTGCGTCAACCACGTTCGATTTTCCCGAACCGTTCGGGCCAACCACGACGGTCACGCCTGGCTCAAGCTCCATCACCGTCGTGTCGGCGAACGACTTAAAGCCTTTAAGTGTTAATGATTTAAGAAACATCTCAGACACGGAGATTACTTCATCTTGCAACGCCAAACTTGAAATTCAGTGTTGACACGCCGAGCAATAACAAGTCGTTCGGCCCGCCACAACGGTCATCAAAATTCGACCTTTTCCACAAGTCAAACACGGCAAACCACCCCGCCCATAAACGCGATGTTCGTCTTGAAAACTGCCCGTTTTCCCTTCTAAATCCACATATTGTGTGTCTTTCAGCGTGCTGCCACCGGCGACCACCGCGTTGTTCAAAACTTCTACGATCGCCGAGTGAAGCCGGGTCAAAGTCGCGCTGTTTAATCTGTCGGGCAAACGATCCGGTCGCAATTTGGCAAGATGCAAAATTTCGTCGGCATAGATATTGCCGATACCGGCGACAAAATGTTGATTCAGCAACAGCGCTTTCAGATTGCCGCGTCGATTCTTAAACAACTCGCGCAGAATCTCCGGCGTGAATTCATCGGTCAACGGGTCGACACCAAGATTTGCTAAATCTGGCATCTGAATTTTTGTTTTGTCAGGATCAAATACGACGACTTCACCAAAGGTCCGCGGGTCAACAAACCACAATTCGCTTTCTAGTCTGTTGCCCTTTGCCAGATGCATCACCACATGGGTGTGTTGAGGTCGGACAGCGCCAGGCTCGGCGATTATTAACCTTCCGCTCATTCGCAAATGCATCATCAGTCTTTGACCAGAGTCCAGGTCGCACAACAGATATTTGCCGCGGCGCATCGCTGAAATTATTTTGACGCCCGTCAAGCCATCAATCAAAGCCTCGCGACTTGTGCGCCGCACGGTTCGTTCACGACCCACTTCAACTTTCAGAACTTTGCGACCAACAACGCTTTGTTGCAGTCCGCGTCTAACAGTTTCGACTTCTGGCAGTTCTGGCATTTGGGTCGTCGAGTTTCGCTATAAATCTGTAACGCGATTTTAAGTTGACTGCAAATTGGCACAGGCTTGTTGAGCCGCTTGTTCTTCGGCAGCTTTCTTCGAACGACCTGAACCATTGCCCAACATCTCGTCACCCAAAAAAACTTCGGCAAAGAACATCTTGGCGTGATCTGGGCCTTCGTCGGTCACGCGATACTCGGGCATCGGGCGCTCTAACCGTGCCGAGAGTTCTTGCAATTGCGACTTGGCGTCGAGCTGTTTCAGCGCCATCAATGCCTCTTCTATCGAGTCGGTCAGCAATCTTGCGGCAACTTCATAGGCGCGTTGCGAATTTGAATCTAGGTACACCGCACCAAAAACTGCTTCAAGCGCATTCGCCAGAATCGAAGTCTTGGTTCGTCCGCCTCCGGCTTCTTCGCCCCGCCCGAGCATCACAAACTCGCCCAAACCCAATTTGATCGCCTCACGCGACAGAGCCGTCGAGTTGACAACGATCTTGCGCAAATCTGTAAGTTTGCCCTCGTCGAAATCTGGGTGGCGCCGAAACATCACATCGGCGACGACAAATCCGATCAATGAATCGCCCAAAAACTCGAGCCGCTCGTTCGACTCGAAGCCTTCATTCTCGGCGGTCCACGAACTGTGGTGCATCGCTGTTTCGAGCAAGGCGATATTCGAGAATTTGTATTCGATTTTCGCCGAGAGATTTTCTAATGATTCAGACACGACTTTATTGTTGCACGGCTTGGCGAATTTTGCCGACCATATCGACTTCAACCATTTCAGCGGCCACCTTGATGCCGTTCAACATTGCCCGCGAGCCAGACGAGCCGTGCGAAATTATGCACACACCATCGACACCGAGCAAGATCGCACCGCCATATGTGTCCGGGTCAAAAGTTGAATACAAACTCAAGAGTGCGGGCATGAGGCCATCAGCATGTTCTTTATATTCGGGTGCGCTAATCGCGGCGAACAACGCTTTGACTACGCCGCGCATCGTGCCCTCTAATGTTTTCAACGTCACATTGCCCGTGAAGCCGTCGGTCACAACGACATCAACCTTGTCAGTCATGATGTCACGACCTTCGACGTTGCCGATGAAATTCAGATTCTTCGCATTCGAAAACAATTCATACGCCTGTTTGCGCAATGTGTCACCCTTGCCCGGTTCTTCACCAATCGACAACAACCCAACGCGTGGGTTCTTCACACCAAAACGAACATCCGCATAAACGCTGCCCATCACGCCAAATTGCACCAACCACTCTGGTTCGACTTCGGCGTTCGCGCCCGCATCAAGTAACACCGTTGGTGTCGTGCCAGGTGCAGGTATCGGCGTGGCGATCGCCGGTCGCTTCACGCCAGCAATGCGACCCATGCGCAACAGCGCCGACGCCATCGTCGCACCGGTGTTTCCCGCAGAAATCATCGCGCTCGCCTTGCCGTCACGCACTGCTTCGGCGGCACGCACAAGCGTCGAATCTTTTTTGTTGCGCACTGAACTCGCGGCGTCTTCATGCATCTCGATAACTTCGCTCGCCTCAATTAACTCAAAGCCTTCACGCCCCGCCAAATCGCGCGGACCAACGAGAATTACGTCGATGCCTGCGGCAACAGCCTCGCGCGCGCCGGCAATTATTTCGCCCGGCGCCTTGTCGCCCCCGAGGGCATCAACAGCAATTGGCAGCATCGTTACAACAAACGACGCGAACGCCCGAAATTAACTCGCGTCGACGTTGACCGCGACGCGACCCTTGTACCAGCCGCATGAACCGCAAACTGTGTGCGGACGCTTGGCGGTGCCACATCGTGGGCAAGTGCTCGAGGTTGGCGACTTGAGTTTCCAGTTCGCAGCCTGACGCATGCGACCTTTGGATTTAGATTTCTTTTTCTTTGGAACTGCCATCGCGAACTCGGCTTTCGTAAATTCTGAACTGACTAAAGAATTCGTTATTAGAACGAACCGAAAGGCTATCTAGAATTGGCGCGTTTTACACAGCTCTCATTGGTTTTCATCGGTTTTTAGCGCATCCAACACGGCCCATCGCTCATCACGCACCTCGCGCGAACATGAGCAAGGCGCCGACTGCAGGTCAGCACCACACTGCGGGCATAGCCCCGGGCAGTCGGCTCTGCACAGCGGTGCATGTGGCACGGCCAACAAAACGTTTTCGCGGGTCATTTCAAGCAGGTCTAACTGCTCACCGGTTATCGGATACGCATCGGGGTCGCTAATCACCGCTTGATACAACTCTTGCACTTCAACTTGTGCTCGACCTGTCAGCGGCCGCAAGCATCGTCGACATTCGCAACGCCAATCGGCCTGCAGCGTGCCGTGCACGACGATGCCGTCGGTCAACGCTTCAAGAGTCAGACCCACATCAACTTTTGAACCACCCACTATTCGATCGTCGGCAAAATCAAATTCGCCAGCGTCGATCTGTCGATCTACTTCACGAATACTTCCGGCGCGCCGAAGCAACTCGGCGATGTTAATTAAAAGTGGCGAAGCCAAAATTGAATTTAAAGTTCTTCGTCTTGATCAAACAAACCGCTGGCCGTATCGTCAAGCGAAACTTCGTGCGCAGGTTGTTGAGCAACAATCGACAATCGAGCACGGCCCTCGGCAACAGTTTTCGTCAGGCGGTCGAGCAAAATTTCAAAACTTCCGAGGCGACGATCCAAAAAGTCTTCGGTTTCGCTCTTCAGCCGCCGCGAGTCGTCGTTTGCCGCTTCGATTACTTGTCGCGCTCGCGCCTCAGACGCGCGCACAACTTCGGTGCGTTGCACCATGCGCTCTGCTTGCACTCGAGCGGCTTCTAAAATCTCGTCGGCTTCACGCTGAGTTTTTGCCAGAAAGTCTGCGCGTTCTTTCAACATCCATCGTGCTTCGCGAATCTCGACGGGCAAACTGTCGAGCGCGTCTTGCAATGTCGCCAAGACTTCTTCACGATTAATTTTTGGAGCACTCGAAAGTGGCGCATTTGGCGCACTCGAAATTACGCCAATCGCCTCGGTGATGAACGCCTCTGAGTCACCAAGTTCGACTGGCACTGTCTCGCCATCGAACGAATCTACGACCTTGTCATAATTTTCAAAGTCATCAGACTCATCGGTCGGCATATATCCCCCTACTTTTTGTATTTAGTAATTGCATCATTGACGACAGATGGCACAAGCGCCGAAACATTGCCGCCGTTCTGGGCGATGTCACGCACATAACGACTGCTGATAAACGAAAACTGGGGCTGAGCAATCAGCAAAACAGTTTCAACCGAACCGACTACCCGATTAGTGTCGGCCATCTGCACTTCGGCATCGAAATCAGCGGCGTTGCGCACGCTCTTCACGATGAAATCCGCGCCAAACTTTTTCACGGCATCAACCGCCAAACCCGCTGCCGCATTCACCGACACACCTTTAATGTCTCGTGTCGCGGCTTTGGCCAATTCGACACGCTCGGTCACCGAAAACATGCCCACGGGTTTTTCTGGGTTGTGCATCACGACAATAATGACTTCACCAAACATTCCAGCCGCTTGTCGAACAATATCAACATGCCCAAGGTGAATTGGGTCGAAACTTCCTGGAAACATCGCTTTCATCGCATCCCCTACGGTACTCGCCTCAAATAGGTCACGTGGGTGCGCCCGTATCGTTTGGTTCGCGTCGACTCCCAGCCTGAAACACCCGTAATTTCTCGGCTACTTTCAGCCACAACTAGCGGCGCCGAAATTTGGTCAAGCAACTGTTGCCATTTCGCAAAGTCATATGGCGGATCAGCCAACACGAAGTCGATATCGGTATATCGCGCAAGACCAGAGATCGCATCGCCGCGCACAACCGTGGTGCGACTGGTCAAATCAAGCTTCTTGATGTTGTCTTGCAGACTTGCCAGCGCATCTTTGTCGCGCTCGATAAAAGTGCAGTGCACGGCACCACGCGACAACGCTTCAATTCCGAGCGCGCCCGACCCGGCAAACAAATCCAAAACTCGCGCTCCGACTATTACGTTGAGGCTGGTTAACGCGTTATAGATCGCTTCTCGCGCCATATCAGTTGTCGGTCGTGTCGTGTCGCCAACTGGAGCGACAATTTTTCGTCCACGCAATTCTCCGGCCACAATTCGCATGCATTCACGCTATTGCCGTAACTGACTCATTTAAGTCACCGATTGTTTGTTGCATTAGTGGTTGAATTAAGCGGTGAGCAACAATTCAGATGATTCAGATGAGTTCACCTCGGGTCGCGCCGAAGCACCATCTGAGTCGATTGTCTGTGTCGATTGCGGAGGACGCGCCCACCTGCTGTCGCATCCCCCCGAAGACGGCGTCTGGCAAATCGGAGAAGTCGTCGCGTATCGATGCAGCGACTGTCGCGACCGTTGGGACATTGTTCTCGCCCCCGAAGGCGAATAAAAAGCGCTAGTTCTTAAACAAAAACTCTTCTTCGTCTGGCGTCAACAGCAAATCAATTTCGTCGCGGATCTCCTTGTGATTTTTCAAAGTTGGGTCGTTGGCGATTATCTCGGTCGCCGCTCCCCGCGCCAACTCGATCAAATCTCTGTCGCGACGCAACGAGGCAAGTTTCAAATCACTGCGACCCTTTTGTGCCGTATTCATAATCGTGCCTTCACCGCGCAACTCAAGATCAACTTCTGCCAAATAGAAACCATCAGTCGACTCGACCAATGCATCCACCCGCGGCGAAGAAACTTCTGGGTTGCTCGTGACAAGCCAACATCGCGATGCGATAGCACCACGACCGACGCGACCACGAAGTTGGTGCAACTGTGCGATACCGAATCGATCGGCGTCAAGCACGATCATGCATGTCGCGTTCGGCACATCGACACCAACTTCAATAACGGTTGTCGCAACCAAAACATCCAGCTGCCGATCGCGAAATTTGTTCATCGTCTCGTCTTTCTCGCTTGACGACATTCGTCCGTGCAACAAACCCAGTTTGAGACCTTTTAACTCGGTCTTGGTCAATAATTTATGCGTATCTTCGGCAGAAGCGACCTGCAATTTATCGCTTTCTTCAATCAACGGGCAAACAACAAATGCCTGCTGACCTTGCGCCATTGCATCGCGCACCTCAGACCACATCTTGGATTCAGATTTTTCGCCGGCGACCCACGCGGTTTTGATCGGCGTTCGACCTGGTGGCATTTCGTCTAGCACGCTGACATCAAGATCGCCATAAACCGTCATCGCCGCCGTTCGCGGTATCGGCGTGGCCGTCATCACCAAGACATCAGGCGAAGTCGCGACGTATCCGTCACTTTTTGCGCCTCTCGCATTGTTCGAACCTTTGTTGCGCAGCGCCGCCCGCTGCTCAACACCAAAACGATGCTGCTCATCGATCACGATCACGCCAAGAGATGCGAATTCAACGCCGTCTTGTATCAAGGCGTGCGTGCCAATCAAAATGTCAACACCACCGTTGGCCAAATCGCGCAACAAATCACGGCGACGCTCGCTAGTTATACGACTTGTCAACAATTCAACACGCAACTGTCGGTCACCGAAAAGGTTGTTCTCGTCGGGCACAAGCAATCCTTCAAGAAGTTTTTTCACACCAGCAAAATGTTGCTCTGCCAAAACTTCTGTCGGCGCCATCAGCGCACCTTGATGCCGACCCTGCACGGCCGCCAACATTGCCGAAACTGCGACAACAGTTTTACCGCTACCGACATCGCCCTGCAGCAACCGATGCATCGGATGTGGGGCAGCCAAGTCGTGATCGATCTCGCTGATCACGCGTTGTTGCGCGCGGGTTATAGCAAACGGCAACGCCGCGATGAATCGTTGTTGCAGTTTGCCGTCGACTTTATGACGAATACCCGTGTTGTCAAGTTCGAACGCGCGCTTTCTGCCGACCAAAACAACTTGTACTCGCAATAATTCGTCAAACGCCAATCGTCGGCGTGCATTTTGTTTGGCCAGCATCGAATCAGGAAAGTGAATCGACCATAGGGCACTCGTTCGATCGGCAAGTCCAAGTCGCTCAAGCAAATCAATCGGCAACGGATCAGATATGCCGCGCTCACGGCAGCGCTCGAGTGCATTCTCGACCCAGGTCGCAAGCTCCCAGGTTGAAACCTGCACCTTTTCACTCTGCGGATAGATCGGCACGATTCGTCCGGTTCGATCACCAATCAAATCGACGAGCGGGTTGCTCATCTGCAAAACGCCGCGATATAAATCGGGCTTGCCGAACATCGCAACTTGCAAGCCAACTTTGAGTTGCCTGTCTCGCCACGGTTGATTAAAAAACACGGCTGTTAGTCGCCCCGACTCATCGCCGACTTGCACATTGACGACCGTCTTGCGATTTTTGGTCGTAAATTTAGAAACTTTGCGAACCTCGACGATCACGAGAGCCTCTTGTCCCGCGACAAGATCGCTTACCCGTGCTTCGTTGGTGCGATCAACCCACTTGCGCGGATAATTCGTCAACAACTCGAGCACATTGCCAATGCCATATTCGGCGAGTGCGGCCTTGCGTTTTTCGCCGACACCCTTCAGAACTTCAACATCAATCGCCGCCAGATCGCGCAATGTAATTTGGCCCGTCATGCGGGTCTCGTTTTATTCAACACCAAATAAATATGGGTAGAGCGGCTGACCACCAAAGTGCACCTCGCACGAAATATGCGGATGCACCTGCCCCACATGCGCAACGAGCGCGTCGGTGGCTTGCGAAGTCGCGTCACTTCCCGTGATGATCGTCAGCAGTTCGCGCTGCGGCGTAATAAGTTTTGCCAACAAGTCGTGGCACACGACATCGAGCGTCGCAGCAACTGCGACAACACCATCGCCGCGCACCAAACCAATGAAGTCGCCCGCCTTAACTGACCCCACATCAGAGTTCGTGTCGCGAATTGCTTGCGTCACTTCGCCAGTTGCCACCGAACTTGCTGCACGCGACATCTGCGAACCGTTATGTTCGGCCGACGCCTCGGGGTCGTAAGCGACTAGCGCGGCCAGAGCCTCGGGCATCGAACATGTCGGCACGACTCGCACATCTTTTTTTGTCAACTCGTCGATCTTGTTGGCAACTGCAATGATGTTTTTGTTGTTCGGCAAAATCACAACCTGCGTGGCGTTCATGTGCTCGACCGCGTCAAGCAATTCTTGAGTCGAAGGGTTCATCGTTTGACCGCCGGTCACGACACCATGCACACCCATTTGTCCGAACAATTCGGCCAAGCCGTCACCACTTGCAACAGCGACGACTGCACAAGTCACTGGTGGCAGAGCCGATTGTGTGGCGCCGTGTCGGTCACTCGCACTATTGCCACGCGTGCTTGCGGGCACACCAAGACTCGCCTCGCGTTGAGCGTGCACTGACTCGCCCACGGTGGCAACTTCTTCGAACAAATCTGTGATGCGAATTTTCGACGGTATTCCCCCGACCAGCAACGGCGCTTCTACCGCCGCGCCAATGTCGTTGGTATGAATATGACAGTTGTAAATGCCGTCTCCCCCAACGACGACAATCGAGTCACCAATTTCTCCCCATGCATTTTTGAACTTTTTTAATTTGGTGTCGTCAAGATCGAGCAAGAACATAACTTCGTAGCGCAATTCGCTGACATCAACGCTGCCATCAGTCGCGTGACGCAACGCCACCTTTTCAAGTTGCTCGGCTGACGGACCATCGTCATAAATCGGCTCGGGCAAAGGTTCGCCATCCACAACATGCAACGCCGAATCAAGCAACAACATAAAACCTGCTCCACCAGCGTCAACGACGCCAGCATCTTTTAACACCGGCAACAACTCAGGCGTATTGTCGAGCGCTTTTTGTCCAGCCGCACGGGCAACACGCAACATCGCCGCTAATGTCGCGCCATCATTTGCCGCACGTTGCGCAGCATCTGCAGTTTCACGCACGACAGTCAGGATTGTTCCTTCAATCGGTTTGAGCACTGCTTCATACGCGGCGGCCGATGCCGCCTTCAACGCTTCTGCCACGCGCGGCGCTCCAGAAGTCTTCGCAGTTTTCAATGTCGAGGATAAACCGCGCAAAATCTGACTCAAGATCACGCCGCTATTGCCGCGAGCACCCATCAACGAGCCGTGACTGATTGCTTCGCATGTCGTTTCAAGTTCAGGAGATGCACCGTCAAGCTCGGCAACGACGGCGTCAAGCGTGCGAGACATATTCGTGCCCGTGTCGCCATCAGGTACCGGATAAACATTCAGACGGTTGATACCGCTGGCATGGCGCTTCATCGTGTCGCGGAAGGCAATCACGGTGTGACGCAGGGCATCCGCCCCAAATTCTTCAAGAACTGCCACATCGCAAGGCTACTAAGGCTTCATGTCGTGCGACCCAGAACCTCGCGGTGAATAGCAATTATCCCTGACTGGCAAGTATCTTTTTAGGTGTGCAAGGCGTGATCAAGGCATACGACCCGTCATCGGGAGACGGCGTGGTAATTCGCGATACGGATATGAGCGAATACAACATTGCTGCCGACGCCTTAGAGGGATCGATCTTTCGCATGTTGCGCCAAGGTCAGCGCGTTTTGTTCTCGCTCAACACATCTGGCCACGCGACAAAAATTCGTCTTGGTTCTGAACGCGACATGGAAACCCCCGGCGCATAGCGCTGGTCAAAATTCATGGCGGGTAAAACTTCAAACGCGAAATTAAACGCTTGGGTCACGCAGTGGGCAGAAATTCTTCAGCCCCGCGATATTTATTGGTGTGATGGATCACAAAACGAATACGACACGCTGTGCCGCGAACTAGTGCAGTCGGGTACTTTCACCAAACTTGACGACGCCAAACGCCCAAATTCTTTTTGGGCTCATTCAGACCCAGGTGATGTCGCACGAGTAGAAGATCGCACGTTCATCTGCTCGGCTAACAAGATCGATGCCGGGCCAAACAATAATTGGCGCGAACCAAACGAGATGCGCACAGAGATGAACGCGCTATATACGGGTGCGATGCGCGGTCGCACACTGTATGTAGTTCCGTTTTCGATGGGCCCACTTGGTTCACCGATCGCCCACATCGGCGTGCAACTCACCGACAGTGCCTATGTCGCCGTCAGCATGCGGATCATGACACGCATGGGCCAAGGCGCGCTCGATGCTCTCGGCAACAACGATTGGGTGCAATGTTTGCATTCGGTCGGCGCGCCACTTGTCAACGGCGCAAAAGATTCGCCGTGGCCATGTAACCCTGACAACAAATACATCGTGCACTTTCCCGAGACACGCGAAATCATGAGTTACGGTTCGGGTTACGGCGGCAACGCTCTGCTCGGCAAAAAATGTTTTGCGCTGCGCATCGCTTCGGTTATGGCTCGCGACGACGGCTGGCTCGCCGAACACATGTTGATTTTGAAACTCACGAACCCAAGTGGCGAATTCAAATACATTGCTGCGGCGTTTCCGTCGGCATGCGGCAAAACAAATTTGGCGATGCTTGTGCCGACGATCAAAGGCTGGAAAGCCGAGACAATTGGCGACGACATTTGTTGGATGAAGTTTGGCAAAGATGGCCAGCTCTATGCGATCAACCCCGAGGCCGGCTTTTTCGGCGTTGCACCTGGCACGGGTTACGAGACAAACGCAAACGCAATGCACACGCTGAACGCAAACTGTATTTTCACCAACACGGCGCTGACATCCGAAGGCGACGTGTGGTGGGAAGGCATGACCGATACGAAACCTGCGCGCGCCACCGACTGGCGCAACGATGCGTGGAGCCCCGAGAGCGAAACTCCAGCGGCGCACCCGAACGCGAGGTTCACCGCGCCGGCAAGTCAATGTCCATCGATTGCCCCTGAATGGCAAGATCCGGATGGCGTGCCGATTTCGGCAATTTTGTTTGGCGGTCGTCGTCGCACAACCGTGCCACTCGTGACGCAAGCATTCGACTGGGATCACGGCGTGTTTCTCGGTTCAATCATGGCCAGCGAAACAACTGCGGCTGCTGGCGGTCAAGTAGGCAAGTTGCGTTTCGACCCGATGGCGATGTTGCCGTTCTGTGGTTACAACATGGCGGATTATTTCGCTCACTGGTTGTCGCTCGGATCAAAAACTTCAGCGTCGAAACTTCCGCAAATATTTTTCGTCAACTGGTTCAGGCGCAACAATGACGGTCAGTTCTTGTGGCCCGGCTACGGCGAAAACAGTCGCGTTCTCAAATGGGTTTTTGAGCGCCTCACGGGCAATGCGTCGGCTGACAAAACTGCGATCGGTTATCTGCCTGCTTCAAATTCACTCGACACCGATGGTTTGAACATCAACACTGCCGACCTTGAGGCAATTACGTCGCTAGATGCTGCTGGTTGGCGCGACGCCATGCCACAAATTCGTGAGCACTACGCAGTTTTCGGTGATCGCCTGCCCGCCAAGTTGCACGACTCGCTGAACTCACTCGAGTCAGCCCTCGCCTAAATTTTTCTAGCCGGCTTGCCCCACCAGCATCGCCCGAATTCCGAGTCCCATAATAAATAGCCCGCCAAAACCGTAAAGCAAATACATTTTGCTTTTCAGTTGCGCGCGATACGAATAAATAATCGCGATCGCAATTATCGCCACGAAACCATAGAACGCGTGAAACGCCGGATATTCAATTTTGTCGCGATTGACCACTGCGACGCCGAGCACCACTTGCACGAAAACTGACACTTGAGCGATGCCCGTAAACCACCACAACGCTCGACTGCGCAGCGCAACATTTCTATGCGCGACCAAGGCCCAAAGACCCGCCAAACCATTGCCCACAATCATGATCCACGACCACGAAATGTGCACCTCGAGCAAA
>NSIC01000003.1 GCA_002737635.1 Acidimicrobium sp. | reverse complement strand
AGTTTGGTTTTGCCTTGCGTGACGAAAGTGGCGGACCAGAGCTTGAATTGCTCACTGCGATGCAGCAGCGTGTTGGTGAAAATAGCTCGGGGTGGTTTGGTCAAAGCATTTTCGCTAAATGTTTGCGCCAAAAGATCTTTGAAACCTTCGAGATACACGGTTGGCAAATGCCGCGAAATTGAATCACTTAAGAACTTGGCAAACCCTCCGTCAGAACCCTCCGAAAAGTTCAACTTTCCGCGCAGGCTCTCGTTGACCGGTTGTGGCGTCAACTTTGCCGAAAACCGCCAAAGCCTCGGCAGAACACCGAGACGCAAATGCATCGCGACGAGTGCCGCTCGTGACTGCACAACTCCAGCCAATACGACTTTCGGCCGTGGCGAAAGTTTGGCTAACAGAGATTCAAGTTTCGACTTCGCACTTTGACTCGGCAAACCATAATTGATCACCGCTCGATATTCGGCGAGATCGCGATTGCGATCTAACGAAGTAATCACGGTCTCAACTTGGCTCGATCGCGCAACAAATTTAATTGCATCACAATATGCGATGTGATTCCAGATGTCGGTGGCAAAAAGCAGCGATGCCTCGTCGTGTGTAACAGGCAATAATTCTTGCCATTTGACATCGATTCGCCGACAGTTCAACTCGCCATGTTCGCGCCACACATCACCGGCTACCTTCCAGCGCAAATACCAAACTTGTGCGAACTGCAAGAACCAGGCTCCGCAAACAATCCGCCAAAACCGCTCAGGATGATTTGTGCCGTGCAGACGATTCAACTCGCGCACCAAATTTTGAAACACTGACTCGCTAATCGACTGAAACTCAACGAACTCGGCGTCATCAACCTGCGACAAAATTTCGGGCGACTTCACCAAAGTCACCGCTACAGATGGGTCGTCGACAAAGACATTTCCATCAAGCCCGATGCCATCAATAACGACAACCGAGTTAGTTTTTCGCCACAATTCTGCAAATGGTCCAGTAACAAGATGCTTCTGCGTCACGTAACCACCTACATAAATTGATTAATCAAGTGGAGACGATGGGAGTCGAACCCACGACCCCCTGCTTGCAAAGCAGGTGCTCTAGCCAGCTGAGCTACGTCCCCGTATGGCGACGTAACACTAACAGCGAAAAATTCGTTCTATCTCGCCGATAATCAAGGGGTATCCTCGCTATATGAGTGGCGAACTTCTGTATGCATTTCGAATAATGCGTTTACCCCTGCTCGATGCCGGTGGTCAAGCCATCGGCAAAATCAACGACATTATCGTCGTTCCAGGTCGCGGCACCGAAGCGCCAAAAGTTTTAGGTTTTGTCGCCACCAGTCAGCGCCGTCGCATTTTTGTTAGCGCGACTCGAATTAGCACGCTCGACAATTCTGGCGCACAACTCAAGTCGTGGGACATCAACCTCACACCCTTTCGCACGCGATCTGGCGAACAACTTTTGGGCAAAGACATATTGGATAAAAAGCACGGCGGTGAAATCGTCAGCGATGTTGCTTTGGTGCATCACGTTGGCAAAACATCCTCTTGGCAGATTTCTAAAGTTCGACTTTCAAAGCGCGGCTTGTTGAGCGGGCGTTCGGGTCATCGCTTGGTTGACTGGCAAGAAATTAGTGAATTGTTCGCACCTTCGACTGCAATTGCGGCTGAAGCGGCACGACTTCGTGACATGCATGCCAGCGATGTGGCGACGATCATTCGTGCACTGCCACCAGAGCAACGCCGTCAACTTGCAGACGCGATGGATGACGAACGCCTTGCCGATGTACTAGAAGAGCTGCCTGAAGACGAGCAGTTGCGCTTAATTGAAAATCTAGACATGGAGCGATTGACGAGCGTGTTCGACGAAATGGAATACGACGACCTCGCCGACTTGCTCGGCCAAATGGGCATCGATCAGCGCACAAAAGTTTTGGCCGCGATGGACGACGAAGACGCTGAGACGATGCGTCAGTTGTTGTCATACCCAAGTGGCACTGCTGGTTCGTTGATGACACCAGACATCATCGTGCTCGGACCAGACTCAACAGTTGCTGAGGCGCTCGCCCACATTCGCGACCCCGAGCGACTTGTGTCGATTGCGGCGCAAGTTTTTGTGGCGCACGCACCGCACTATCCACCAACTGGCACATATCTCGGTGTCGTACATTTTCAGCGCCTATTGCGTGAGCGCCCAAGCATGATGCTCAAGCAATGTCTAGAAAACGAACCGACTATTGATCCGATGCTCGGCGATCGCGATGTAGCAAAGCGACTCGCTTCATACAACATGCTCGCCGTCGGCGTTTGCGACGCAAATGGTCGGCTACTTGGCGCCGTAACTGTTGACGACGTGCTCGACAACGCCTTGCCGGCAGACTGGCGGCTCAAGTGAAGCGCAGTGAAGACCTCGGTCGCCCACGCAACCAACCCAAGATCGGTGTTCAATACAACCGCTCGGCTTTCGGTCAGTTCGCCGAAAATATCGCTCGCGTCATGGGCACGGCCCGATTCTTGGTGATTCAGTCGGTGTTGGTGCTGATTTGGGTCGGCATCAACATTGCGTTTATTTCTTTTCGGTGGGATAAATATCCTTTCATCTTGTTGAATCTGATGTTTTCAATTCAGGCTGCATATGCTGCGCCACTAATTTTGCTCGCACACAATCGTCAAGAAAGTCGGGATCGCGAACAGGCACAAGTTGATCGCAATGTGGCAACTCGCACGCAAAATGATGCCGAATTTCTCGCTCGCGAAATCGCCAGCGTGCAACTTGCACTTGCAAACGTCGTCACAGCCGACGAATTGAAAGAGCAAATTGATCGACTCAGCGAGCAGATCGCCAAGATCAACAAAAACTAGCTCAGGCGCACTTTTTGCATCTGCCGATTAAGTCCAGTCGATGCTGGTCTAACTTGAACCCCGACCGTTTGGCGATTTGACTCAACGCCACGTCAAGTTTTTCTTCGAGATCCTCAGGAATGATCACGTCGCGCACATCGCCACATTTCGAGCACAACAGATGGTGGTGATGACCGAGAATTTCTTCATTTAATTCATAACGACCGTTGTCGTCGGTGCTGACTACTTTTTGCACCGCTCCAACTTCTTCGAGCACGACCAAATTGCGGTATAGCGAACTTTGTGCAATCTCATTTTTAGTACCTTTAAAATTTTTTGAACGCTGCAAAATCTCGATGATGGTTAATGGTCGGTCTGAAGTTTCGAGCATCGACACGATCGCCCGACGCTTCGATGAATAACGTTGGTCGTGTTGCACGAATCGCCGCGCCACCTCGATATGTACATCAGAATTTTCTGATTTAACGTGTTTATGCCCACTCGACATGCCTCATAACCTATATGAGAATTAGTGAGAATCAGTTATTTAATCAAGCGCGAACGAAAGAGTGCGCCTGAACCCCGCACGCCAACACTCGACTGAAAATAATTTCGTTTGGCATCGCAGTTTCACCTAGAACAAAAGCTCCCGGTCGCGAGATCTCGTCTGCGCTAATTGATCGCGCCACACAACCACTTACTACCCCGGCTACTTGTCCAGCCCGCTCAGCGACACCAACTACATCTACAACTCTCTCGCCATTCTTGGTACCGCGAACTTCGACGCGCAGACCACCCATACCGCCTTCTGCTTGCGGCGGAATCAACATCGGCATTCGGGCAAAAACGCGATCGCGACGAGTCGCTGAAACGCGAACAGTAACACGGCTTAACTCAGGGAACGCGCGCTTGATCAAAAGCGGATCAGGAAGTTCGCCGCGATAACAGTCGTAGGCACCAACAGGCTCCGGAAACCAACACAACTCACGACCACTCCCCGCGGGTCGACGCAACCATTCGCCATCATGCCAACCAATTGATTGACCTGAAAGTGCGCGATGGTGTTGGCGGGCACACGCCGGACCGCCAGTGCCATGCAGTGCAACATGCACTTCATCAATTGAATCAAACCCTTTGCTGATGTTGCTAACTAAAAGTCCGGACATGCCGGGTGACGCCGCCGCACCGATAATCAGCGTAACTTTATTTCTGATTGCCAGGTCAGAAAGTGTCAGCAGGTTTAGACAGTCAGCAATGTCGTCACTCGTTGAAACCACTGAGATATTTTTTTCGAGCAATTCTCGGGCAATTAGAGCGTGTGGTGATGGCCCGGCAAGCACGACTACTTTTGCCTTGTTTAGTTCGCTGCGACCGACAGCTTGAATAAGTAAACTTGTCTCGAGTAACCGACGAGCAAGACGTTGAGCAACTACTTGTGACGCGTCGTAGACGCAGATTGGTGTGACTGAGTCAATCGAAAGAGATTCAGCAACTCTTGCACCAACAACACCAGCACCGAAAACTCCGATCATCAGAATTATTCGTTACTTTTGGTCGGTGATTTTTCGCCAACCGCCCTGTTTGATCGCCCCGACACCTTTGCCCTTGAAGCGCAAAACCCCGGCAACAGCACTGGCAACACTCAAAGCAAGTAAAGCTCGTCTAATAAACTTCATAAATCCTCCGTGGGGCTAACAAGAATCGAACTTGTGACCTCATCCTTATCAGGGATGCGCTCTAACCAACTGAGCTATAGCCCCGAATTAAAACGAGGACTTGCAAGGCTACTGTGCCGTTTCGTCACCCTCAACTGCAATAATTCGCACTTCTTCTTCGAGCACCGTGACTCGAACGCCACCCACCAAATCGGTGATCAAGTTAAAGATTGTCGCCAGAAGCACCCAAAGACCTGTCCCTAAAATTACACCCAAAAGACCGAGTACCCAAAGATTGCCAAACAACTCAGAGCCATCAAATCTGAAGGTCTCCCAACCAAACGACTCCATAAAGTTTTCGACATTGTCGAGCGTGCCAGTCGACTGCGCGACATTCCATAACAACACCAGCGAAATTAGCGCCACGAAATAACAAACCAAATGAAACACCAAGCCAACCTTGAACACCGACCAGGGGTCGATATCGCGAATTACTCGCGAAACTCGCCGCACGCGTGGCTTGGCGGTTGCTGAACTTGGCTTAATGCTCATCTTTGCAGTGTAGGCAGATCTAAACCCCCAACTGACACGGCCGCTGCGCGGCGTATCACATTATCAACCTCAACAACAACCACGCACCGATCAAAAGATGTTTCGAACTCAATAACATGCGCGAAGTTTTGCTCGGCGATTTGCTCTGCGAATTCTTGTGGCGCATCTTGTTGCGCCAAAACACAACCCAACGCCGACGAGTCGGCGGCAAACTGACTCTGCTGTGCATTGATCAGGCGAGTGCCAGTGTGCGCCAGCGAATAGAGCGCCGCACTCATCAACGCCATCGTGATCAGCACAAAGAAAGTAGCCGAACCACTTTCAAATTTAGAACTACGCGAAGGAATAAAAAATTTATACTTCGTCGCTAGCCAAGATCGGCGCAACCGACGCCACCACTTGACCCGCACCAAGGCTCATCACACGCACACCTGTGGCGGCGCGACCCTGGCTAGAAATCTCTTTAACTGGAGTACGAATTGTGGTGCCGGCTGACGACACCGCAACAATTTCGTCCTCGATGCCGACCATAAACGCCGCAACTACTCGACCTTTTTTGCCGGTCAACTTGATGCCGATCATGCCCATGCCGCCGCGACCTTTGCGGGTGAAGCTGCTGATCTGCGTGCGCTTGCCATAACCAGATTCGGTTACGAGCAAGATCGACGCGTCATCTTTAGCCACATCAACTGACACAACTTCGTCCCCTGCGCGTAAACGCATGCCGCGCACACCGGCGGCCGACCGGCCCATTGGTCGAACTTGTTTTTCGGAGAAGCGAATTGTCTGCCCGCCACGACTGACGATAAATACGTCATCGGTGCCGCCGGTTTCAATCACGCGAACAAGTTCATCTTTTGGTCGCAGTTTGAGAGCAATCAAACCATCACGGCGAGACGAGTCATATTCATTGAATGCAGTCTTCTTAACCTGACCTTGACGGGAAACGAAGAATAAATAGCGAGTGCCAGGAAATTCGCGTGTGTCGATGATTGCCTGAATTGTTTCGCCGTTTTGTAGGGGCAACAAATTGACAATCGGAATGCCCTTCGCTGTGCGTTCACGCTCTGGTATTTCGAGTGCACGCAAGCGATAAACGCGACCGCGATTCGAAAAGAACAACAAGTATGCATGCGTTGTCGTGAAAATGACGTTGCGCACGATGTCAGCATCTTTCATTTTTGCACCCGACACACCACGACCGCCACGACCCTGCGATCTAAATGAATCAGCCGAAACACTCTTGACGTATTGGGCCTGTGTCATAACAACAACAAGTTCGCGGTTGTCAACCAGGTCTTCGATGCTCATCTCGCCCACATCAGCGGTGATTTTGCAGACGCGATCTGTGGCGAAAGTTTCGCGAACTACAGAAAGTTCTTTCGAAATAACCGCGCGCAATTTTTTGTCGTCGTTCAAAATTGCTTTCAATTCTTTAATCTGTGCCTGAACGTCTTTTTGTTCGGTTTCGAGATCGATACGCGACAATCGCGTCAACTGGCGCAACTGCATGTCAAGAATGTCGATTGCTTGTCGCTCGGTGAAGCCGAATTGTTTGCCCATCAACGCTGCTTTTGCCGAGTTGCCGTCTTCACTGCCACGAATAACTTTGATCACTGCATCAATGACGTTCAATGCCTTGAGACGACCCTCGAGAATGTGACCCCGATCTTGAGCTTTCTTGAGGCGATAGTTGCTGCGACGAGTGATTACATCAATTTGATGGCGCACATAGCCTTGCAACGCATCGCGCAGGTTTACTGTGCGTGGCACACCATCGACAAGTGCAACCATGTTCACCGGGAAACTTGTTTGCAGTGTCGTCAGTTTGAACAAGTTGTTCATCACGACATTCGAATTGGCGTCGCGTTTGAGGGTGATGATCAAATTGGTTTCGCCGCCCGACGAGTTGTCGTTGACATCGGCGATGCCGTCGAGGTCGCCACCATCTACGAGTTCTTGAATGCGAGCGGCAATCGCCGAACAGCTTGCTTGATACGGCAGTTCGGTAACCACGATGCGCATCTGGCCACGCACGCCGTCTTCGATTGCAACTTTTGCACGCATCTTGATGCTGCCACGACCCGTCTTATAGGCGTCGTTGATGCCGCTACGACCCAAAATCAAACCGCCAGTCGGAAAATCTGGCCCTTTGACGAATTTCATCAAGTCGGCGATCGACGCCTCGGGGTTCTCGATCAAATGCAACGTCGCGTCAACAACTTCGCCGAGATTGTGCGGCGGAATGCTCGTGGCCATACCAACAGCGATTCCCTGCGAACCGTTGACCAACAAGTTCGGAAACCGCGCCGGCAATACCGATGGTTCTTCAGATGTGCCGTCGTAGTTTGAAATTAAATTGACTGTGTCTTCGTCGATATCGGCGAGCAACTGCATCGCCAATGGATGCAACCGCGACTCGGTATAGCGACTCGCTGCCGGGCCAAAGTCAGGAGACCCGTAGTTACCGTGAAAATCTATTAACGGGTGACGCAACGAAAACGGTTGGGCCATGCGAACCAGAGCATCGTAAATTGCCCCGTCACCGTGCGGGTGATATCGCGCCATCGTGTCGCCAGTAACGCGCGCGCACTTGACGAATGGCCGGTCGGGTCTGAAACCCTGTTGATGCATGTCCCAGATGATTCGACGATGCACCGGCTTCAAACCATCTCGAACATCGGGCAACGCACGCGACATAATCACCGACATGGCGTAATCTAAAAATGATCGCTCCATTTCGTCTTGCAATTGCACCGGTTGCACGCTTTCGCTTGGCGCAAGTGGCAGTTGCGCCGAACCAGAATTTTTTGCCGACGTCGAGGCCTTCGGCACCGTTTTTTTGTTCAACTTTTTCGCTGGTTTCTTTGCGGCCATGGTCGTGGTGTCCTAGTTGGTAATTCTTTAGAAGTCGAGGTTGCGCACATCGCGTGCATTTTTTTGGATAAATGACTTGCGGCTCTCAACATCATCGCCCATCAACACACTCATTATGTTTTCGGCTTCAGCCGCTTCTTCAACATTGACCTGCAACAAAGTGCGCGTGGCTGAGTCCATTGTGGTGCTGCGCAATTCTTGCCAGTCCATTTCGCCGAGACCCTTCAGGCGTTGAAATTCTTTTTTGTGATTTGGGTTTGCCGCCAAGAATTTTTCTTTTGCTGACTCGTCTTTGAGATATGTCTTTTCTTTGCCGACTTCGGTTGAGAACAACGGCGGTTGGGCAATGTAGATGAAACCGCTTTCAACCATCGGTCGCATCTGTCGATAGAAAAATGTCAACAGCAAAGTGCGAATATGACTGCCGTCAACATCAGCATCAGCCAAGATAATCACCTTGTGGTAGCGGGCTTTTTCAGCCGCAAACTCGTCGTTGCCAACGCCACCACCAATCGCTGTGATCAACGCTTGCACCTCGGTGTTCTTCAACATTTTGTCGAGACGGGCTCGCTCAACATTTAAAATTTTTCCGCGGATCGGCAAAATCGCTTGAGTTTGTGGATCGCGCGCATCAACTGCAGTGCCGCCTGCTGAGTCGCCTTCAACAATAAAAAGTTCGCTATCGGCTGGGTTGGCGCTTTGACAGTCTTTGAGTTTGTCGGGCATGCCCGCACCACTCAATGCGGTTTTGCGACGCACTGCGTTGCGTGCATTTTTTGCAGCGATACGTGCTTGTGCAGCAGCAACGGCTTTTTTGACGATGCGGTTCGCTTCTGTCGGGTTCTCGAGCATCCACTCTTCGAGTTTGGTGTTCGTTTCTTTTTGCACGAACGATCTGATCGACACATTGCCAAGTTTGGCTTTTGTCTGACCTTCAAATTGTGGTTCGCGCAACTTCACCGTGACGATCGCCGTCAAACCTTCACGAATGTCTTCGCCGAGGAGGTTTTCTTCTTTTTCTTTGAGACCACCAGATGAACGGGCATATTTATTGACTACCGAGGTCAAAGCCGTCTTGAACCCTTCGACATGCATGCCGCCTTCGATCGTTGAAATGCCGTTGGCGTAACCATAAATGCCCTCGTAATAGCCGGTATTCCATTGCAGGGCAATCTCAAGGGTTTGGTCTGACTCGCTGGCTTCGTAAGAAGCAACCTTATTGAACAGTGATTCACGCGAGACATTTAAGTGTTTTACAAAATCGATGATGCCACCTTTGTATTGATAGGTGACCTTGTCTTTTTTGCCGGCTCGTTTGTCTTCGAACACAACTTCGAGATCACGATTCAAAAAAGCAATCGTCTGCAAACGCTCAAGAACTGTGCGGGCAACAAACTCGACGCCTTCAGACGCAAAAATCTCTGGGTCAGGGTAAAAAGTTATTGACGTACCGTTGGTCTTCGATGGTGACGCACCAACTTTTTGAATTTTTGATTTTGGTTTTCCGCCGTCGACAAACTCTTGTTTGAATCTTGTTCCGTCACGATCAATTTCGGCAATCAATTTTTTTGACAACGCATTGACGACGCTTACACCAACACCATGCAAGCCACCGGACACTTTGTAACCTTCGCCGCCGAACTTGCCTCCGGCGTGCAAAACCGTCAACACAACTTCGAGCGCGCTCTTGCCTTTGTGCGGACCGGACGGATAAGGATCAACCGGAATGCCACGACCGTTGTCTTGCACCTCACACGAACCGTCTTCGTGCAAAGTGATGGTGATGCGGGTGCAAAACCCCGCCATTGCCTCGTCAACCGAGTTGTCTACAACCTCCCAAATGAGGTGATGTAAGCCGTTTAAACCAGTCGAACCGATGTACATGCCTGGCCGTTTGCGCACCGGATCGAGGCCTTCGAGAACTTGAATATCTTTGGCTGCGTAAGTCGCCGAACCGCTCTTTACAGACGCTGGTTTCGCTTTAGTTACAGCCATTTTTCGGGCACCTTTAGGTCGATTTTTAACTGGGTTTTCGCTCGGATTTAAGCAAAATTATTCTACTCTCTAACTGTTCGCGCGGCCTGATTTAACGCGGATATCTATGCCGCTAATTGTGGTGCCGGTGTGATGACTAAGGCTTGTACAAATGTCACGCTCTAAAAACTTCATGTGTGTCGACCAAGCCGGGTCATCGACTTCAATCAGCAGTCTGCCGCGGTCAAGTTTGATCGGTGTGACATGACTCGCTACTTGATCGCCGACAAGTTCGTGCCATAACCCGAAAACGCCCGACACGGTGTCGATATTCGGCGACCCGAGACTTTGCAACAGCCTGTTTAATTCATCGCTGAGTTTCGATTCGGAACCCTCTGAGTTGTTGTCGTCAGTCATGATGATTGCCTCGCGGTGAACTTAACGGGTAACTAGTTGATATCTAATTTTTGTCAGGGATTGAGATTATCGTGCCAGCCTTAATCAGAACCCTCTTGGTGATGTGTGCCTCAACCGGCAAATCGGAGGCTGTGGTGATTAAAACCTGCCCCACAGGAAAGTGGTTTAACAGCGCCTTGGCCCGCTCTGGATCAAGTTCTGAAAGGACATCGTCCAAAATCAAGATCGGAATCTCACCGACACTTTGGCCGATGAATCGATGCAACGCAAGTCGCAAAGCCAGCGCCATCGTGCGTTGCTCGCCTTGTGACGCGTGCGTTCGAGCCGGCAGATTGTTGATCGAAATTTCAAAATCATCACGATGCGGACCGACGGTCGTAACGATTCGTCGCAAATCTTCTGCACGTGAGTCCGCCAAACATTTCGCCAAACCAGTTTTTAACCACTCGGGCGAGTAGTCAATCAAAATATCGCTTGGGCGCTGTGCGAGTTCTTCGTACGCGTGAACAATAAACGGCGTGAGTTTTGTAACGAGTTCACTTCTCGCATTGCCGAGTTGTGTGCCAGAATCAGAAAATTTTTCGTCCCATAAATCGAGCATCGACGCAACGGCGTTATTGAGTCGACCACCTGACTGTTTGAGCACCGCGTTTCGTTGTCGCACGATGCGATCAACCTCGAGTCGCAACGCGTCGTATTTTTTGGCCAACGCAACAAGTGAGTCGTCTAAAAATTCACGTCTTAAATGTGGGCCGCCTTTGACCAGTTCAAGGTCGTCAGGCGAAAATACTGTGGTGCGCACCATGCCCAACAAATCGCGCGTTTTAGGCAGTTTTGTGCCGTTAACCAGCACTTGGTTGCGCCCTTGACTAGTCAGCCTTGCCTCGATCAAAATCTCGCGCCCATCGTCGTGCAGCACTCGAGCCCGAATGAAAGCCGTGGTTGTGCCGGTGCGAATCATCGCCTCGGTTGGCACCCCACGAAAACTTTTCATCGTTGACAAAAAGGCCAATGCTTCGGTCAAATTTGTTTTGCCTTGGCCGTTGGCACCAATGATCGCACTCACTCCCGTCGCGAAATCAACTTGTGTGTTCGTATAGTTGCGAAAGTCGCTGAGTTGAATTTGTTGCAGGATCACGTCGAATTAAACGATGCTGCGAAAAGTTGAGCGCAATGCTGAACTAACTCGTCAGCCGTTGGGGCATCACGAGATACAAATAGTTTTTGTCGCCAACGCCGCGCAAGACCGCTGGTTTGACCGGGTCGGTTGACTCGATCGTCATTTCGTCGCCTTTAATTGCGTCGATGCCGTCCATTAAATATTGTGAGTTGAAGCCAATTGTTATTTCGCTGCCGTCAAGTTTTGCGTCAAGTTCGTCGACAACTTGACCGATGTCTTGGGTGACGACCGACAAGCGAATTGAATTTGACAACATTTCGAGACGCACTGGCGTGGTCTCACGGGCCAAAATTCGCGATCGTCGCACGGCCTCAAGCAGCGGTTCTCGCGCTGTCGTAATTTTGTTCGGATAATGCCCCGAGATCAGCTGCTTATATTTCGGAAACTCGACATTTAACAGAGTTGTTGTCAAAGTCGAACCGCCGACTTCAAATGTTGCGCGGTTCTCACCGAGCGCCATCGTCATCGAGTCTGCGCCACCAATAAGTCGTTCAAGTTCGCTGAGAGCACGACCTGGCACGACGATTTCAGCCCCATGACCAAGCATCGTTGCGCCCGGCAACTCACGCACAGCCAAGCGATACGAATCGGTCGCCACCAAACACACCGAATCTGGCTCGGCAACCATCAACACACCTGTTAAAGCCAATCGTTGCATGTCGTTCGATGAGGCTCGCACGACCTGCCCCAACGCCTCGCCAAAAACTTTGGCGCCAATTGTCACTGGTTGTGTGCCAGCCACGACAATGTTCGGAAAATCTGTAGCAGCAAAAGTTGGCACCGTGAATTGTGATTTACCGGCCGAAACAACGACCTCTTCACCTTGCGCTTCAATCGTTACTTTTTCTTCGGGCATCGCGCGAACGATGTCGCTGATCAACTTTGCGCTGACAACAGCAACGCCATCTTGTGCCCCACCGACTGCGAGTGTCGATCGCACACTTAAATCGTTGTCGGTGCACGTCAACACCAACACGTCGCCTTTAACTTGCATGTGCACACCTGAGAGCGCAGGCATTGCGTTGTTGCGGTTTGATGCAACTCGCGCAGCGGCACCAAGTGCTTCGGTTAACAATTCTCTTTCAACTCGAAACTTCACGGCGTTACCTCGCTAATCGATTATCAGTGATGTGTGCACGATCTGTTATTGCATGTGCAAATCTGTATATAAATCTAATAACAGTAATAAGGCCTGTGGATTGTGGATTAACCCCGTTTGAGCCAAATAACATATGGCGCCTGGCTGTGGCGACAGGTTGACCACTAAGCACATCTTGCATCCACGTAGTTTGTTGATAAGTGGATAAACCTATGTTGTAAACAGCGCCACCCGCAGTTGTCCACACGTTTATACACAGGCGAGTCATGACGTCTTAAACTTCTTAATTAACGCGGTTACCTGCTCGTAAACCTGTTTGCGTTCTTTAATTACACGCTGAGTTTTTTCAACAGCATGAATTACGGTCGTGTGATCTCGACCGCCAAACAAACGGGCAATAGCCGGGTAACTCAAGTCGGTTAATTCGCGGACTACATACATGGCAGTTTGGCGCGCCGTCACCAATGGTCGCTGACGGCTTTTGCCCTTTATTTCTTCGACACTAAAGCCGACAAATTCGGCGATTTCGGCCAGCAACTGTTCGTCGGTTCGGGGCTTAGAAGCATTTTTGGTCAGCAGATCGGTGAGCAACGTTTTGGCTAGTTCAACATCAACCGTAATTTTGTTCAGGCTGGCGTAAGCCACTGTGCGAATCAAAGCGCCTTCGAGTTCGCGAATGTTCGACGTGACATTGCTGGCGATGAACTCGAGCACATCACTCGAAATAGTCGTGCCGTCACGCTCGGTTTTGTTGCGCAAAATTGCCAGACGCGTCTCCATGTCTGGTGGTTGAACGTCGGTAATCAATCCCCACCTGAAACGGCCGCGAAGGCGGTCTTCTAAGGTCGGTATTGCATCGGGGACCCGGTCGGACGAAATAACGATCTGTTTGTTCGCCCCGTGCAACGAATTGAAGGTGTGAAAGAACTCTTCTTGCAAACCCTCTTTGCCCTCCATGAATTGAATGTCATCGATCAACAAAACATCCACTTCGCGATAGCGACGCTTGAACGCAGCAATCGTGTTGTTGCGAATGCCGTCGACATATTCGTTCAAGAAAGTTTCTGTAGACACATAGCGCACTTCTAGGTCGGGATAATGTTCGTGCACGTAATAACCAATCGCGTGCAACAAATGTGTTTTGCCGAGTCCCGCTGATCCATAAATAAAAAGTGGGTTGTATGAGCGACCTGGTGTTTCAGCAACACGCAATGCTGCAGCCAACGAAAATTGATTTGATGCACCTTTAACAAAAGCATCAAATGTGTATCGAGGATTCAAACCAACTGCGGCACCTTTGCCATTGCGTTTGGGTGATTGCTGCGCTTCTTCTAGTCGGGGTTTTTGCTTATTTTCACGCTCAAGAACCAATGGCTCGTCGAGTGACTGCTGGGTTTCTGGGGTAAGGCGCTCGAGCACGTCAGACGCAGTAGCAGTTTGCACATCGACGCGAAGTTCGCGACCCGACGCACCAATTTCATCGAGTGCGCCGCGAACAAGCGACATGTATCGCGTCAAGATTCGGTCGCGCACAAATGTGTTCGGCACACGCAAACGCAAACTCATTTTGTCGTCGGCAACAGCTACAGCGTCGTTAAAAGTTGAGAACCAAACAGCTTCAGATACTTGTCCGCGCAACACTTGCGATGTGGCCTTCCACAACTTCTCGTGCTCTGGGGTGGTTTCTATAATTTCATTTGTCACTTCTGTTGTCGTTTCTTTTGCGAGGCTTATATCTTTTGTGTTATCCCCAAAACTTCTGTGGGGAGAGCGAAAGTAGCAGGTTTTCCACAGGGAGAGAAATGCTGAGGAATCCCCTCTTGTACGTTGCCCTTGGCCACATTCCGCCCCTAGTCTGACTGGTACCAATTTTTCTTTGACGTCAGGAGCCGTGCGTGAAACGCACCTTTCAACCAAATAATCGCCGCAGGTCCCGCAAACACGGGTTCCGCAACCGTATGAGCACTCGAGCCGGCCGGGCCGTGCTTAAATCTCGTCGGGCTAAGGGCCGTTACCGGCTCTCTGCTTGATCAGTCGCATTCAGACGCGACAGATCTTTCAGCGACTTCAAACGGAGGGAACATATGTTCGCTCCGGAACCCTTTGGTGCAGCATGATTATCGACCAAACCCCTACCCAGCCTGCGATTGCCTATGCTTTGGGTCGCCAAGTGGGCGGTGCGGTGCAGCGCAATTTGTTGCGTCGTCGTCTGCGTGAACTGCTAAAAGCCAAGGCCCATAAGGTTTTGCCAGGGTTTTATCTGATTGGTGCCGCATCTGGAGCGACCAAGTTGTCGTTTGTTGATTTAGGCAATCAGGTCGATTCGTTGCTCGAGCGATGTGCTCAAAAAGCATCGAAACAGGCCACAAAATAAAGGTTTAACGTGAAACATCTGTTGCTTCAACTAATTGACTGGTATCAAAAAGTGTTCTCGTATCGCCTATCACCGTGTCGGTTTTACCCAAGTTGCTCGGTTTATGCCAAAGAATCGATTGAAACTCGCGGTGCTTGGCGGGGCGTGCTTCTAGCCGTACGCCGGCTCAGTCGCTGTCGACCATTCGGCCCCAGCGGCTACGACCCAGTACCTGAAAATCATGAATGCCGAGAGCACTCGCGTTTAACGAAAGCGACTCACGAGCATGTTTGAAATTGCCGCCAAGGTAATCGCCTTTTTTTACGGCCTTGTACCCGACTATTCCTTTGCGTTGGCGATGGTCGCAGTTGTCGTGATGTTGTTGATCACCCCCCTGACGCTAAAGAGCACCAAGGGCATGCTCGAGATGCAGCGACTGCAACCCGAGATGAAAAAGATGCAACAGCAATTCAAGGGTGATCGTCAGAAATTAAACGAAGCGATGATGAAGCTATATCAAGAGCACAAAGTCAACCCACTTGCTTCGTGTTTGCCGCTGTTGGCACAGATGCCGGTGTTTATCATTATGTTTCGCGCGATCAGCGGACTAACCAGTCGAAAAGATGGCGGACCTTTCGAACCAAAATATCTTGACAAGGCATCTGATATTTATCAGTCACTCGTCGGCAAGAGTGAAATGCTCTCGTTCGGTATCGACTTGGCAAAAACGCCGTTGCGGGCGATACAAGACGACTTCGTCTCAGGTCTTATTTATGCCTTTCTCGTGTTGTTGTTAGCAGGCCTTTATCTCGTGCAACAACGCATGATCGCCTCGCGCACGATGAGCCCAACGATGTCGGCAAGCCAGGCCAAATTGATGCAATATATGCCTGTTGCGTTTGCCGTGTTTCAAATTTGGCTACCCACGGCGTTGGTCGTTTATTACATGATGCAAGCCTTAATTCGCATTGTTCAGCAGCAATACATCACGCAACGATTTTATAAAAAAGACGACAGTTTGGGTCGCCAAGCACAAGCCGCAAGTGCTGTTGCGCGCGACATGAAAGATTTGCCGAAACCTGACAAGAAAGACAAAAAAGAAAAAGGTGAGTCGACAACGAATGACACAAAGTTCATCAGCAAGCGTGTAACACCACCAAAAAATAATTCTGTACCATCTTCGTCCCGCCGCCCAAAACCACCGGGCAAAAACCGCAGTAGCGAAATCAAAAAGAAAAATAAACCGAATTAAATAAATTTTACGATCTAGTAAACAACCGAAAGGAAATTGAATCATGGAATGGGTAGAGATAACAGCAACAACAATTGAAGATGCCAAAGCAATCGCACTTGACCGTTTAGGGGTAGATGACGCTGACGCCGAATTCGAAGTGGTCGAAGAGCCAAAAGCGGGTTTGTTTGGTCGAACTCGCGGTGAGGCTCGAGTTCGGGCGCGAATTAAGCCGAACTCGGTACGCGCCAAAGCCGATCGAAGGGATCGTCGCGGCAAACCAGCAGCCGAACGAACTCCAAGTTCGCGACAAGAGGCGGGCGAGCGCGGCGAGCGGTCAGATCGTGGTCCGCGCAATGACCGTGGTAGTCGGGGCCCAAGTCGTTCACGCAACGACCGCAATAGCCGAGGCGAGCGCAGCGAGCGTGCACCACGCACTGACCGAGCCGAGCGTGCACCACGAGCTGAGCGCAGTGAGCGAACACCGCGCGAAGACTTGCCACCAGTAGATCCAACCACGGTAAGTGCTGTAGCAACCACATTTCTTGAAGGCTTGGTTAAATCAGCTGGACTCAATGGTTCAGTATCAGCCAAAGTTGAAGGCGAGCACATCGACATTGATGTATTGGGCGAAGACTTGGGGTTTTTGGTTGGTACCAAGGGCGCAACTCTGCTTGCTTTGCAAGATTTAACACGAGTTGTCAGTCAACGTCGGTTGGGCGATCACGAAACACGACTTCGAGTCGATGTCGCTGGTTATCGCGAAAAGCGTCGCGAAGCGCTTAGCCGATTTGCCCTCAAAGTGGCTGAAGATGTTAAGACTTCAGGCCAGGCAAGGGCTCTTGAACCAATGAATTCGTCAGACCGCAAGATAGTGCATGACGCATTAACTGAAGTTGACGGCATTTCAACGCGTTCAGAGGGCAGCGATCCTTTCCGTCGAGTGGTTGTGGCATTGGCTTCAATCAGCGAAGAGCCTGAAATCGATGATAATACTGATGATCCAATCGGCGCTGATTCATCAAACGACGAGTGAGGTTTTGACTAGTTTTTAGTCATGTCCGAATCATCCGACATGACTAAAAACGGTCCGAGTTACGAACCTGCGAAATTTGCAACGCTGGTACCGATTTTACGCGCCGCGCAGAAAATCGGCGCTCTTTCAGGCGCACCAATAGAGCAAATTATCAGCCATGCCCTGTGGTTTGCGCGGGCCATACCAGGTTCAGCAAAGCGTGTTATTGATCTGGGTTCTGGTGCCGGGGTGCCTGGTTTGATTGTTGCTTTTGAACGCCCCGAACTTGAACTCGTGCTGGTCGATCGACGGTCAGGCCGAACAGATTCGTTGGCTCGATCTGTTTTGGCTTTGAACCTTGCGAGCCGAGTCAGCGTAAAGTGCTCAGAGATCGCCGACCTGGTTCGAGACAGCAAGTTCTCCAAACAGTTTGATGCAGCAATTAGCCGAGGTCTTGGACCTCCACTCGAGACACTTCGGCTTTCGCGTGATTTGGTCAAATTTGGGGGAGTCGTGATAATTAGCGAACCACCCCTAACCGCCCAGTCGCGTTGGGACCCTAACCAGATCACGGCACTTGATCTCGAAGGCCCTGATCGACAGGGTGCCACGGCTGTGTTTCACGTGAAACATTCAGACTGACCCAAAACCCTAAAACTTGATGTTTCACGTGAAACATCAATCATCAGCCAACTATCCGTTAAGTAGCCACACCCACTAACTAGTCTGAAACCGTGGAAGCCCTACCGACTTTGCCTCGAATCATTGCTTTCGCTAACCAAAAAGGTGGTGTCGGCAAGACAACAACGGCGATTACTATCGGCGCAAGTCTGGCTGAACTCGACTATCGGGTTCTAGTGGTCGACCTCGATCCTCAAGGCAACGCCTCAACCGGTCTCGGCATTAACGCCCGCGATTTAGATGCAACTATCTACGACGTTTTACTGCGTGGCGAGAAGCTCGAAAATTGCATTGAACCCACAGCGATCAAGAACCTGTTTATTGCCCCTGCCAACCTTGATTTGGCAGGCGCCGACATCGAATTAGTGCCCGAAATGGGACGAGAACAGCGACTAAAAAAAGCGATCGACACAGTCATTGACCAATACGACTATGTGATTCTCGATTGCCCACCTAGTTTGGGACTCTTGACCGTCAACGGACTAACCGCCGCGACCGAGGTCTTTGTGCCGATTCAGTGCGAATACTTCGCTCTCGAAGGCTTGGGTCAGTTGTTGCGCAGCGTTGACCGTGTTAGCCAAGTTTTGAACCCCACTCTTGAAGTGCGACATATTGCGTGTGTGATGTATACCCACACGACGCTGGCTGATGATGTGGTGCGTGAGGTACGCGAACACTTTGGCGACAAAGTTTGCAAGACGGTTGTGCCGCGATCGGTGCGAGTTGCCGAAGCGCCGTCGCACGGCAAACCCGTGACATCTTTTGATCCCTCATCGCCAGCATCCAAGGCATATCGAGACATAGCAAAGGAGATCAGTGGTGGCCCGTCCAACAGGTCTAGGTAAAGGATTAGACGCGCTGATTCCGGGTCACAATCCGCGAAAATCAAGCAGCGACGGTAGCGACGGTGGCGACGGCACAGGCATGGGCCTACGCAATTTAGATGTCGAAACAATCTCGGCCAACCCAAATCAACCTCGCGTGCATTTTGACGACGATGCACTGAATGAACTAGCTGCATCAATTCGAGCAGTTGGCGTATTGCAGCCAATTCTTGTGCGACCAGCATCCGGCCTAACGAACAAATTTGAAATTATTGCTGGCGAGCGTCGCTGGCGAGCGTCAAAGATCGCAAAACTGAAAGTCATCCCTGCAATAGTTCGCGAAACAGACGATCTTTTGTCCGTAGAGCAGGCACTTGTCGAAAACCTACACCGCCAAGATTTAACGCCACTTGAAGAGGCGGCCGCGTATAGACAATTGCTCGATGATTTCAAAATGACCCACGAAAAAGTCGCAGAAAAAGTTGGCAAGACCCGTTCGGCGATCACAAACTCATTGCGACTGTTGACTCTTCCACCATCAATTCTGCAACTTCTTGCTGATGGTCGACTTTCTGGTGGTCACGCCAGAGCACTTTTAGCAATGCCCGACAGATCTTCTCAAGAAAAACTTGCCCGCCAGTGTGCTGACGAAAATTGGTCGGTTCGCGCAATCGAAGAAGCAGTTCGTCAGAGTTTGGGTCGCGATGTTAGATCAATTAAACCCGATAAAAAAACTGATGACAAAGCTAGTACCAAAGATAGTACGACAAAAACGAAATCTCGAACGGCTAGTCTTCCGGCACCAGGCATTGTCGAACTCGAAAAACTTCTCGGTGAACATTTGGCAACAAATGTTTCGGTCACGGCAACGAATGGTCGCGGCCGAGTTGTAATTGAGTTCGCCGACCTCAATGATCTTGAGCGCATCTATCGTGCAATGACCGAAGGCCCGGCAGTTTCAGATTAAAAACTGTGATCAAATTTGCGAATTGTATGACAGAGACTAAGACTCACCTTTAAGTTGACGCTAAACCCCCACTAAAGGTTGCTCACAACTTGTGGATAACTCTGTGGAATAACTCATGAGTTATCCCTCTATTTGGGGCCTAATTTCATTGATGTTGTTTTGACCCATATAGACAGAGCATTTGTGAGGTCGTCGGCGAGCACAGCACTGTGTGGAGTAATTCGGGTGACTGGTCCAAATCCACAGACAACGGCAGGCATTGATGTTTCACGTAAAACCTGCAACCTCATGCCACTGACAGTCGGTTTGAACCATGGGGCCGATCTCTCGATGGTTTCGGCGGCAAGTGACGCGAACACATGAGCCGTGACCGAATGAAAACCCTCGGTGTGATAATAGGCAATGTCGCAAACTTGCTGATCGCGGGCCTCGATGCCGATGTAAATATTCGCTGCAAAGTCATTGGCAAGTTGAGCGTGGCGATGTTGATCAACATCGTTGATCACTGCGACATTGGTGTGTTGCAAACGCAGCCGGTCGACTAGATCATTTGTTAATCGGTCGAGTTTTGTAAATTGTCCGATCACGATGCGCAAATTGGCAACTTCTTGTGGATATTTTGCCGCCGTATGTCGCTCGCGTACGATGCCCACTCCGGGGCCATCACCAGTGTTGCGACTTGCGCGCTGCAATGCTTGCAAAGTTTGTGGTCCACAGATGCCGTCTGGCACGAGCCCGTAGTTTTGTTGAAACTCTGTGATTATTTTTGCCGTGACTTTACCGAGAAAACCATCCACGCGCCCGCAGTCAAAGCCGACTCGAGACAACAACAATTGCAACGCAGCCACATCGTCACCGCGCAATAGGGGAGAAGTCAGATACAGCAGCCGATCACCCAACTCGAACGAAGACTCAATGAGCGTCAGCCAAGTTGCGTGGTCGCAGACCCCCGAAACGTGAAGCGATCGAAGCTCTTGAAACTTGGCAACCGCGTTTTTGGTTGTTTCACAAAACTCGTTGACCGATACACGAGTTAAATCGAGCAGACGAGCGTCACTTAGTCTTCGCTGCAGGTCTCCGACAGCGTCGTGGCTGTCGCCGAGAGTTAACTCTTTTTCGGGATAAATTCTGCGATCTCCGCAAGCAATTGTGTCTTACCTTTTGCTCCAACCATCTTCTTTTTCATTTCGCCGTTGTTGAAAACCATCAAGGTTGGAATGCTCATGACACCAAATCGTTGCGCAATGTCACCGTGATCGTCGACGTTGAGTTTGGCGATAGTCACCACGCCGGCTTGTTCTTTGGCAATCTCAGTGAGCACCGGTGCAATTGCTTTGCACGGCCCACACCACTCGGCCCAAAAGTCAACAACAATTGGTGTCGTCGCAGATTTGACCGTCTCGTCAAAATTTGCGCTAGTCAGAGTGATGATGCCATCGGCCATTACAGAACCTTTCGTCAAGCCGCGCTATTACGCAGTCAGTTTCAGGCTACTAGTCGTGTGTTATCTAGTGCTGTGACTCAAGCCATCGTTCACAGTCGATAGCCGCCATACAACCCGATCCCGCCGCAGTAATTGCTTGGCGATAAGTGTGGTCTTGCACATCACCACAGGCGAATACGCCGGCGATGTTCGTATATGAAGAACCAGGTTTTGTTTTTAGGTAACCGTTGTCAAGCATGTCAAGAACTCCCTTGAACAAATCGGTATTCGGACGATGACCGATCGCCACGAACAAACCCGTCACATCAAGCTTCGACTTTTCACCAGTTACCGTGTCGATCAACCCGACGCCAGAAAGTTTTTGTTCACCAAAAAGTTCGGTGACTTGTGAATTCCATTTGATTTCAATTTTTGGATTACTCTTTGCTCGCTGTTGCATAATTTTCGAGGCGCGCAACGCATCTCGCCGAACGACGAGCGTGACTTTTGTGGCAAATTTTGTCAAAAATGATGCTTCTTCGATCGCCGAGTCGCCGCCACCGACGACGACTATCTCTTGACCTTTGAAGAAAAAACCGTCGCAAGTTGCGCAAGACGAAAGACCATGACCGTAAAATCGTTTTTCGTTTTCAAGACCCAACATCAGCGACTGTGCACCCGTACTGACGATCACCGATTTGGCTTGGCGCAATTCGTCGTGCACCCAAACCTTGAATGGTCGTTCAGAAAAGTCGACTTTTGTGACTTTTTCGGTGATAAAAGTAGCGTTGAAACGAGCGGCCTGCTCACGAAACTTAAGCATCAAATCTGGGCCCATCACGCCCTCTGGAAACCCCGGAAAGTTTTCAACGTCGGTCGTCAACATCAATTGGCCGCCAGGTTGGTCCGATGTGCTGGATGGTTCGCCTTCAATGACCAGTGGTGCCAGGTTTGCGCGCGCAGCGTAAATCGCCGCGGTCAATCCGGCCGGCCCAGAGCCGATGATGATCACTTCATGGATATTTTCAGATGCCATACTCGACCTCGTTTAGTCTTGCTTGCTTGGATATCGCTTGCGCATCAGCCATGCACCAATCGCCACAAATATAGACGACAAAATAAAATATGAAACCCAAACGGCGTCGTCGCGAGTCAACCAAATATCAAGCAATTCGTTGAGGCCTCGCGAAATACCGACAAGGGCAAGAACAATAATCGTGATTGCGGCAACGAGAGCAATCAAACCAAAAACAACAAGACGCACCAAGTTGGCAATTGGTCGAGTTGTTTTGTCGCTGACGAAATCAACCCATCTGTCAATTATTGCGACGGTTTTTTTCGCCCACTTTGGATCAGTAAACGGATTAGAAATCACGCTTTCAGACTAACGCTTAAAAAATTTGTTGTTTATGCGGCGTTAAATGAAATGTCTTGAATCACTCCTTGATAAGGGTTTTTTGCACTGCACTGCACACTCGTGCCAACTTCACGCAACACCAACAATACGAACTGTGCTTCAGTTGGCACGACAAATTGGGCGACGCCACGACGCGTGTTGTAGTCGGCGCCAGCCCGAGTGCCCCATTGTTCGAGTCGGCTCGGGGCGGCACCGTTGGCGGTGTAAATCTCTAGTGACCACGGCCCATTTTTCATGCCGACCTGTAAAACACCGGTCGAAGCGCGCGACAGTTCAATGAGCACACCAACATATTCTTTGGTGCCGAAGAATTGATTGGCATAACAGTCTGTTGTCCAAGCGGTCTTTGAGTTGCCGTCACGCAAAGCCCAAATCTGCGCCTCGTTTTCTTGAGCGTCATCGCCGTTGGGGTCGAAACTAACCATTCTTGAAATTGTGACGGGCGACTGATCAACAGCGATGTTTTCAACAACAGGTGTTTCAAGTTGTTCTGCCGAATTCGATCGAGTGCCGACGAGAACAACCGCAACAGCCAATATGATCGCGATCAAACTCAATATTTTTGTGCTGGGCGGAAGCGAAAAAAATCGCCACGCTGCGGTTTGCACGCGTGGGTCGCGCAAAGTTTTTGGCGGTGTGGCGTTGACTGCTGTTTCAAGAATTGGTTGCCCTGGTATTTGTGCAACCGATGACTCATCGCTGGTCATCGCTCGCCTGAGCGGTTTTGGTGGCGTCGCACCGCTCGGCGGCGTCATTGATGTCGTGTAATCATTTTGTGCGCTTAGTGCTTGCATCAACGCAACACGGGTATCTTCGCCTGTTGCATATCTGTGATCTGGGTTTCGTGCCAATAATTTATGAATTACACGCACAAGTTGTGGCGCAAGTGACGGGCGTAAGTGTGCCAAATCGGTCGGTTCGCGTTGCAGGCGCGCAAGAGCCGTGTCGGCGTCGGTTTCACCCAAGAACGGCACTCGACCAGCCAGACATTCATACAGGACGAGGCCCAGACCATAGAGATCGGCTCGACCGTCGAGTGGTTTACCACGCACTTGTTCGGGCGAAAGATATTTAGCGGTACCCATCATTATGTTGTCATGAGTCAGATCTTCACCAGAAGCAACAAGCGCCTTGGCGATACCAAAATCGGCGAGCAAAAACTTGCCATCCGGAGTCAACAAAATATTTCCGGGTTTGACATCGCGATGCACGAGCCCCGCACGATGTGAAACATCGAGTGCGACCGCCATCGCAGCCCCCATGTGAATCGTCAGCAGTGGCCCGAGGCGTTTGCGACGATCCAAAAGTTCGCGAAGAGATTTTCCTTGCACATATTGCATCACCACTGCTTGTCGATTGTCATCTTCGACCGTGTCGTAAACGGCGACAATGTTTGGATGACTTAAACCGGCACAGACAATTGCTTCGCGACGAAATCTCTCTGCAACAACAGGGTCGCTAACCAGTTGCGGCTTCAACAGTTTCACTGCAACTTGACGATTTAAAAAGGTGTCGAAACCAAGCCAAACTTCGGCCATTCCGCCACGCGCGATTTGTCGGTCGAGCCGATATCTACCACCTAACTGAGGCCTGGGATCGTCGATTGGTTGGGCGGGTTCAAGGCTCATCTGTGAACTTTGACGCTAGTTCTGCGCGCCCAACGAAGTGGGGAATGTCAGTTGACGAAAATTTTTCGCTCCAAAAACTGCGAATTATTTGACGTGAAAAGTCACACCCATGGTGCCGACACCGGTGTGCGAACCAATCACCGAGCCGACCTCGCCGACGATGATTTCACCCGAATAAACGGTCTTGAGTTGCGCAACAAATGCGTCAAGGTCGCTGCATTGGGCATGTAATACTGCCAAATTAGTGATCGGCCCAGCGGTCTTAACTTTGTCAATCAAGAAAGCCAAGGCTTTGCTTCGGGTGCGTTCTTTGCCGCCTTCGACAATTTTTCCCTCACGCACTTCAACAATTGGTTTGATCGATAACGCTGAAGCAACAAACGCTTTTGCACCGCTAATGCGACCACCTTTTTTGAGGTTTTCGAGAGTGTCAAGAGCTCCAAAAACACGCGTGCGACTCGCCCATTCGGTGATTTTTCGGGCTAGTTCGTCGAGCGTGATTTGCGGATCATCAATCAGCATCCGAGCGGCCACGAGCACATTGATGCCTTCGCCCATGCTTGCCGAACGACTGTCAACAAACTGAATCGGAATATTGACGCCTGATTCTTTGGCACCAGTCTCAGCCGACTGAATTGTGGCTGAAAGTTCGCGTGACAAACCGATCATCAAAATGCCAGTTGCTCCGTCGGCTGCCAATTTCTTAAATGCGTCGGCAAACTTGCCGGGTGATGGAGCAGCGGTTTGGGGCAGCACCGGCGACTCTGCACAACGCTTCCAAAATTCTGAAGTTGTCAGACTCGTTCGGTCGGTGAACTCTTGATCGCCGAGACTGAAAGTTAGGGGGACAATTGTGATGTTGTGCTTGCGAGCCAATGCTTCTGGAAGGTCACAGGCCGAGTCGGTAACTATTTGGATGGTCATGGTTTTGAGCGTAGTACAGGATGGTTCTTGCTGATTTTCTTGCGGTATCTTCGGCGAATGTGGGCCACCCACCAAGTTCCCAACAATAATAATCCGACACCAGTTACTACTTGGCCGAGACCTGCAAGTGCATTGACTCGCGCCGACACTTCAATTTTTTTACCTAGTTGGCTGAGTCCGTCGGCGGTGAAAATTCTCACTTCAACTGGGAATAATCCGTTTGAAAGCGCAACTACATCCACGATGAGTTCGTTTGAACTTTTCGCCGGGATCTGTATTGTCGCAGTTTCTTTTTTGATTTGCAGTTTTGAACTGAAAACACGCACTTGTACCGTCATTGCAAAATCTGATGAGTTCTGCAGGTCAAGACGAAGCGTGCTTTCGCGACTACCCAATGTAAATGTCGTGCCTTCTTGCAATGTCACCGATTGTCGGATTGTTTTTAGTTGAGCGCGAGTTGCCGAAATAAATTCTTCGAACAGGGCTGCGCTCATCGAATCACTCGACATCACCAGCGATCGTTTATCCCAGTCTTGCCAAACTTTTGCGTCGGGACTGATGGTTGTGCGCAGTTTTTCAATATCTGCGCGCAACTTGCCAAGATTTGTCGCGCGTTCAACAAAGCTTGCCGTGTTGACTTTGGGTAGAGCCGGCTCGTATGCGTCTAGACGTGGCGCGGGCAAATTGACCGTCGTGCGAAAGACAACTTGCTGTGGGACTCGACTCAAAATCAGCATTGTTTCATGGATCAAGCCTTCGTTAATCACCGATCCGTCGCGTGAAGTTAAGACAACTCTGCGCAGGGCGGGTGTGCCCCCTGCACTTTCAATTTGATTGCGTTGCGCCAAAATTTGCGCGGCAAGATAGGTCGCCGCAGAAAATGGCTTATTGGTTTGTCTACTGAGTTGGTCGACATAGTTTTTGTCGGCGAGGTGCAACGAAATATCCATGTTGTTGCTCGACAGTCGATATGGTCGCGCAGCGTTGTCAAATTCGCCAAGCGCAGCACTTGATGTCGGCAACATGATGACCGAGCGCACACCTGATTTGACCAATAGATCGAGCCCGTTTTGATCGAGCGGGTTTCTGGCGAGCCAAACATCAGAAATAATTTTTGCAGTTGGCAAAACTTGTTGCCATGTTGCAACGCCTCGCTCAATTAGCGCGTTGAACTGATCTGCCTGTTTGTTGGCACTTGCAGCCGACGGATCAAATTGAACATAAGTGGTAGAAACAATCGGCGCAGAGCCAAGTGCAGCGACGAGTTGAACGAGCAGAGATTGATCATCGGGGTTGGTTGAGCGACTCAGCCCGTCAATTAACTCGGGCGAAATTTGAACGGTCATTCTTGGCGCGTCAAGTTTCAGCAATCTGATCAGCTTTTCAAGTTTCGTTCGCGTCGTTTGGTCAATCACTCGCGAGCCGTCTGGTTGCAGTGTGATTGGTGCGTCAAGCACAACTACAACATTGACAGGCATTGGTTTTACCCCGCGTGACGCGTTGAATCGATTAACAAATGTCGTCAGCAGGGCGCGCGACTCATCGTCAACTAAAACCTCAACACGAATCGGGTAAATACCCGGACCGTCGAATTCGATTCGTCGCGTGCCCGACGGAATATCCGTTGAAAGTGCAATTAATTCGAATTGACCGTCGCTACGACGGGTAACTTCGCGAAGAGTCAAGTCGACCGAGTCGGTCGCGTTGAATTCTTCGGTCGCATTGTTGAGCGCTTGCACTTGTTTTTCGCCGTCAATTATTTTTTGGCCGAGCGAAATACGAAAAACTGCCGACTCGTTTTGCGTCACTTCATCGATCAACGCTTCAGAGTCGATGCCGAAAACGAAGCGCAGATTACCCGACGTATATATATGAAAATTTTGTGCGGTCAGCGTCAGCTGGCTCGAATCGACGGCAGCAATTGACTTCTGGGCTGAAAGGGTCGTCAGGATGAGACAGTTGACTATTACAAAAGACAGCACAAACCTGAACGCGAGCGAGAGTTTTTCGGCGTTAGAACGATAAATCACGACATAATCACGCTAATGCTCGCGCGGTTGCTAACTGAGTAAACGCATCACTTGACACGACCTTGTGCGTAGCCTGTAGAGCGTGGTGCCCCAGCGCTTCGCGCCAGTTTTGAGCGAAATAGCTCCGATCGCTTCCAGGTTTCGCGACGCTGGTCACAAACTTTTTGTCGTTGGCGGCACTGTTCGCGATCTGATGCTTGACCGACCAATTGATGAACTCGATTTTGACTTAACAACAGATGCGCTTCCCGAGCAGACCAAGGCGTTGCTCGCAGGTTGGTGCGACTCGTTGTGGGTTCAGGGCGAAAGATTCGGCACGATCGGCGCCAAAAAAGGTGAGCGTGTCTATGAGATAACGACGCATCGCGCAGAAGCATATTCGCCCGATTCACGCAAGCCAGATGTGCAATTTTCAAAAGACATACATGAAGATTTGTCGCGTCGCGACTTCACGATCAACTCGATGGCGCTCGAAGTTACATCTGACTCGCCCGTTCTTGTTGATCCATTTAATGGCATGGCTGATTTAATGGGCAAAGTTTTGCGTACGCCGTTGGCGCCCGAAGTCAGTTTTAGCGACGACCCGTTGCGCATGATGCGCGCAGCACGATTTATTTCGAGTCTTGGCATGGTCGCCGTGCCAGAGTTGATTGCAGCAGTCAAGGCGATGTCTGATCGCATCACGATTGTCAGCGCTGAAAGAATTCGTGACGAGTTCGATCGCTTGATCGTGACTGATCGGCCGTCATTTGGTTTGTGGTTCTTGGTTGACAATGGCTTGTCGAAACACTTTTTGCCAGAACTTGCCGCGATGCAACTCGAGCAAGACCCGATTCATCGACACAAAGATGTTTTGACGCACACGCTCGCAGTTATCGAAAACGTGCAACGCGATGAGCCGTGTGATTTTCGCATCACGCGACTGGCTGCGCTGTTTCATGATGTCGGCAAACCGAAAACTCGAGCGATTCGGCCGGGCAAGGGCATAACTTTTTATCATCACGAGGCCGTGGGTGCGCGAATGACTCGCGAACGCATGCGCAAACTTCGCTATTCGGTGCAAGACGTTGAAACTGTCGCCGAACTTGTGGCCCTCAGTGCGCGTTTTCATACATATCAAATGGGATGGACGGACGCCGCGGTGCGTCGCTATGTGCGCGACGCCGGTGCACATTTGGCCGAATTAAATGTTCTGACAAAAAGTGATTGCACGACACGCAATGAAAAAAAAGTTGCTGCACTCGCACGGCGCATGGTTGAACTCGAGCAACGCATCGCCGAACTTATGGCGCGCGAAGAACTTGCAGCGATGCGACCAGAAATGGACGGCGCTCAGGTGATGGAGTTTTTAAGTATTAAGCCGAGTCGACATGTCGGGCAAGCTCTAGATTTTTTGATGGAGATTCGCATCGAAGAAGGTCTGCTTGGTAACGAAGAAATTCGTAAACGCCTGCAGTCTTGGTGGGATTTGCAGAAAAAGTAATTTGATTTGTTAAGGTTTAGCGTATATGCCGCGTAAACAGTTGCAAAAAAAACAACGCACCGAGACCGAAGATTTTGATCAGTATCTCGGCGAAATTGATCATCGCCTAACTCGTCGCGCGGTCATTCAAAATTTTCGACGTGGAATAATTTCGCAAGACAGCATTTGCGATGCGCACCCCGAACTTTTGCGCGTAGCGCGAAACTTTGGCAGAACAACCCGCGTTAAGTGCCCAATCTGTGTGCAAGATCATCTCGTGACGGTCACGTACTTGTTCGGCCCTCGGTTGCCAAAGCATGGCAAATTCATTGCGACCCGTGCCGAAATCGAACAACACGCTCGGCGCCCCGAGCATTTCACGGGCTATCTAATTGAGGTTTGTCGCAGTTGTTCGTGGCATCATTTGCTAAAAACTCGCGACATTTAGAGCCTTCGAAAAACCTTGCAACAGCCCTGTGGCACAGTGCTGTCGTGCCGTTACACTTTCAATTTCACATACCTGCCCCTTCGGGGGCCCCAGCTACTTGTTGGGTCCGAAGGGAGTTACCACGTCCATGCGTGCATACGAATTAATGGTCATTATCAGCGGCAACCTCGAAGAGTCAGTCGCCCATAACTGGTTGAGTGTGATCACCAAGTCAGTTACAACTGCCGGTGGCAGCGTTCACGGCACACCTGATTGGTGGGGCAAGCGTCGCCTGGCTTATCCAATCAAAAAGCAAGACGACGGTTATTACGCGATCTTCAACATCACGGCACCGGGTGGTGCACTTGATGAAGCAGAACGCGCGATGCGCATCGCTGACGATGTGTTGCGCCACAAACTCCTCCGCCTTCCTGATGACGAAGCCGCACGCCGCGGTCTTTCAGTCACAGCAAATTCATAAGCAATCCATAAAAAATAAAGGGGCACAAATCAAATGGCTGATAACAGCATCACACTGGTCGGTAATTTAACTCGCGATCCAGAAATTCGATTCACGGCAACAGGTCGAGCGGTTGCATCGTTCGGCATCGCAGTTGGTCGTCGCTATCAAGTGAACGGCGAATGGCAAGAACAAACCTCGTATTTTAATGTCACTGCGTGGGGGCAACTTGGCGAAAATGCGGCTGCAACATTTACCAAGGGCACTCGAGTCGTCGTCACCGGTCGTCTTGAGCAGCGCGAATACACTTCGCGCGAAGGCGAAAAGCGCACAGCGATCGACGTCATTGCCGACGAACTTGGGCCAAGCTTGCGCTGGGCAACTGCAACTGTTGTGCGCACACCAAAACAAGATGGTCAAGGTGGGGGCTCAGCACCTCGTCCAGCAAACACCGGCACGAACCCAGGCACCGAAGCGACGCCATTTGATGGCGAAGAACCGTTCTGATCGATTAATTGAAACATTTACAAACAAACATATAAATCACAAAATTAAGGACTTCCCATGACAAGTAAATCCAACAAGTTGAGAGCAAAAAAAGCGCTGCTGCGCAAGCCGAAGAAGCGCCCAAACATGATGGTGCAAGAAAAAGTTGGCTTCGTCGACTATAAAGACGTCAACTTGTTGCAGCGCTACATGTCTGATCGTTCAAAGTTGCGTGCTCGACGGATGAACGGCAATTCCGTGCAACAACAGCGTGATATTGCGACCGCGGTTAAAAACGCGCGCGAAATGGCGTTGTTGCCGTACACCAAGCGTGTTTCAGCAACGCGTGCACCGCGTGAGCGCGGCGAGTTTGGCTCCGATGACCGTGGTCCGCGTGGTCCGCGTGGTCCGCGTGGTCCGCGTCGCGATGAAGGTGCAGGCGATTCAACTCGCGTCAAAATTGCAGAAAACATCTCAGCAGAAGTGACAACCGAGGCAACTGTTGCGGCCATCGTTGACGGGGCTGCATCATGAAAGTGCTGCTTCGCTCTGACATCAAGGGTGTTGGCCGTCGTGGCGACATCGTAAATGTTTCGTCTGGTCATGCGCGCAACTTTTTGTTGCCAAATGACTTGGCGATTGTTGCCAATGCCGGCACGATTGCCCAGGCTGAAGTTATGCGCAAGTCGCGTGAACAACAAATTGCTACTGATCGCGAGTCGGCTCGTCTCGTGGCTACTTCACTGTCGACAACAGTTATCAAGATTGCGGCAAAGGCTGGCAACGAGGGTCGATTGTTCGGCTCGATCAACGCCGTCGAAATTGCCAAAGCGGTTCTTGATCAAACTGGCGTCACGATCGACCGCAAGAACATTCAAGTTGAAGCGCCATTGCGACAACTTGGCGAACACTCGGTATCTGCCGAGATTTTTGCTGATGTTGTGGCAACTCTCAAACTAGAAATTGTTGCTAAATAATTTTCGCCATGCATTCTTAGTTATCCACCTGTTATCCACAGAAGAATCACAGGGTTATACCCGTAGCAATCAACAGGCAAACTAAGGCATTGTGTAAGCATGTCTATTGCTGAATTTCCTCGAGGCGATCGTTCTGATCGTGGCGCGGCAGCACAGCGATCGACAAACAGAATTCCTCCGCACAGCGTCGAAGCCGAAGCGTCTTTGTTGGGCGCAATGCTTTTGTCGCGCGAGGCGGTCAGCATCGCATTCGAGCGTGGTGTTCGTTCTGACGAATTTTATAAACCAGCGCACCAACATATTTTTGACGCGATTCGTGCGCTGAACAGTGCGGGTGAACCAGTTGATCCGGTAACTGTTGGTGACGAACTTCGTCGCAATAATTTATTAGAAGGCATAGGTGGCATTGACGCTTTGCTCACATTGCAAAACGCCACACCGGCGATTACTAGCGCCGAGCGATACGCCAAGATCGTGCGCGAAACAGCCTCGTTGCGTAAGTTGATCTCAGTCGCTTCAGAAATTGCTGAGATTGCCTATAGCGGCCCCGAAGATGTTGCCCGAGCAATTGACGAATCTGAATCGAAGATTTTTGATGTCTCTGAAACAAATATCGGAGATGCTTCTCAACGACTCGGATTACTGGTCAACGAAGCAATGGAGAAACTCGAAGACCGCGCCAACAATAAAGAATTAATCACTGGCACCGCAACTGGTCTTGACGATCTTGACAAAATTTTGCTCGGCTTACAGCCGGGCACCCTAAATATTTTGGGTGCTCGACCTGCGATGGGCAAGTCGGCACTAGCTCTTGGTTTGGCGGTGCACGTGGCGCGCACTTCGGGCAAGCAAGTTTTATTCTTCTCGCTCGAAATGGGTACCGCTGAACTCGTGCAACGAATTCTCGCCAGCGAAGCGGGCGTCGACTCAAAGGTTTTGCGCAGCGGTCGCCCGTCACCCAACGACTGGACAAAAATTGGTCACGCAGTCGGTCGTCTGGATATTCCGTTGATCATCGATGACAGCCCCGGCACATCAGTCGGCGCGATTCGTGCCAAAACTCGACGTATCGTCAGTCGACAGGGCGAAGTCGCGCTTATCGTCATCGACTATTTGCAACTCATGGGTGGCGACGGCAAGCCAGAGAACCGACAACTTGAAGTAAGTGAGATCAGTCGAAAACTAAAACTCTTGGCACGCGAATTCAATCTGCCGATCTTGGCGCTCAGTCAGTTGAGTCGTGGTCTCGAAGCGCGCAACGACAAGCGTCCGACGCTTTCTGACTTGCGCGAGTCTGGCGCACTCGAGCAAGACGCCGACGTCGTGATGTTCTTGTATCGCGACGAGGTTTATAACCCTGACAATAAAACCGAACTGGGCATCGCCGAGCTAAATATTTCGAAGCATCGCGCTGGCCCACTCGGCAAGGTTCGTCTCGCATGGCTGGCTGCATACACACGATTCGAGAATTTCGCGTCCGACCCCAACTCGAATTAGTTATGTTTCTCGGTGAAGATCTTTTGGCGTGGATGGTAATTGCGCTCGGTGGCGCGATGTTCGCCGGAAATCTCGCAGCATTGGTTCGCCCGCCTAAACAGCGTCGCGACGCTAACGATTTAACCAAGGCGCCAGTTGTGCGCAGCGTCGTGATGGCCACGATCGGCGCAATCGCCGCAATCTGGGCACTCGTCAGCCTGCTATAAAAATTTTAAAATGGCAAAGCTTGTCGTTGCCACGCTAGAGCGGGTGACGGGAATCGGACCCGCGTATTCAGCTTGGGAAGCTGATGTTCTACCACTGAACTACACCCGCAGTTGCACATTTGAGCGTAGCAACACAGTTTTGAGACCGAAATTTAAGTTCAACTAAAAATTCACTAAGGTTCGTTAGTCGTGATTTTGTCAGATCGAAGCATCAAAGAGGCAATAGAGGCCAAGCGGATCATCATTGATCCGCTCGATATGTCGTGCATTCAACCGTCATCTATTGACGTCAAGGTTTCAAACTTGTTTCGCGTGTTTCGCAACCACACAGCTGGCACGATTGACGTCAAGCGCGACCTGAGTGATTTGACCGAACTCGTTGAAATTGAATCTAATGGTGTGTTTATGCTGCACCCCGGTGAATTTGTCTTGGGTTCGACTCTCGAGCGCATCGCCATCGCCAACGATCTTGTTGCTCGCGTCGAAGGTAAGAGTTCACTCGGTCGCCTTGGTTTGTTAATTCATTCAACGGCAGGTTTCATCGACGCTGGTTTTGACGGCCACATCACACTTGAACTTTCGAATGTTGCAAATCTTCCGATCACTATTTATCCGGCGATGAAAATTGGACAAGTTAGTTTCATGACGATGACGACACCAGCCGAAAAGCCTTACGGCTCTGGTGCGAGTGGCTCAAAATATCAAGGCCAACGAGGCCCGACACCAAGTCGTTATTTCGAAAACTTCAAATAGCTAACTGAAACTCGTTGTGCTGGCCACAATATTGGCTGCCGCTAGCGGTGCGTTTTGATTGGCGATTGCTCGTTCGCCGTTTTCGATGGCGTCAAGCAAGTGAATGGCAATGTCGCCAACTTTGATTTCAGACTCGTCTTTGCCGGCGCCCTTGATGCCGTCGTCGAGCATGATGTAACAAAACGGACATGCAGTTGCGACACGAGTTGCACCCGTGGCGATCGCTTCACGCGCGCGTTCGTCGTTGATTTTGGTGCCGATGTCTTCTTCCATCCACATTCTTGCCCCACCCGCTCCACAACACATGCCATTCGTGCCGTTGCGTGGCATCTCGACAATTTCAATGCCCTTAATCGAGCCAACGACTTTGCGCGGGGCGACGTAAACATCGTTGTGTCGACCGAGGTAACACGAGTCGTGATAAGTAATTCGCTCTTCAAGCGATGCGTTGCTGACATCAAGTTTGCCAGTTTCAATCAGATCTTCGAGCAATTGCGAGTGGTGAATCACTTCGTAATTACCACCCAATTGCGGATATTCGTTTTTCAGTGTGTTGAAGCAATGCGGGCACTGCGTGATGATCTTTCGTACGCCCATCGTGTTGAGCATCTCGACGTTTGGCATCGCCAACATCTGAAATAAGTATTCGTTGCCGCTGCGTCGGGCACTGTCGCCCGTGCACATTTCGCTCGGTCCAAGAATCGCCACATCGATGCCGGCTCGCTTGAGCAACTTGGCCATCGACTGTGTAACTTTTTTGTTCTTGTCGTCAAAACTTCCGGCGCAACCAACCCAATACAAATATTCGCTCTTGAGTGGGGCCCCCGGGTCGAGAATTTCGACGTCTAGATCTTTTGCCCATTCACCGCGATCTGTTTGGCTCATACCCCAAGGGTTGCCTTGGTTCTCCATTGAGCGATATGCGTTGCCGAGTTGTGCCGGAAAGTTGCTTTCCATGAGCGACAGATATCGACGCATATCGAGAATTTTGTCGAGTATTTCGATGTTTACAGGGCAAATTTCATCACATGCCTTACAACTCGTGCATGCCCAAATTTCTTCGGCAGTGATGCGCTCAAACAGCGAGTTGGCGTTGATTTTTATTTCGCTATCGGCGCTCAATGGCGCAGACACTTTGCCGCCCGGCGCATGACTCGCGGTGGCGGCCATGACTTCGCCGCTCTTGAGCACGATTTCTCGTGGGTCGAGTGGTTTGCCTGTTGCATGTGCTGGGCAGACACTGGTGCAACGACCGCACATCGTGCATGCATCAAGGTCGAGCAGTTGTTTCCATGTGAATTCTTCGATCACATTTACACCAAACGATTCGAGCGAAGTCTCGGTGAGGTTTGGCATTGCCTTCATTGCGCCTTTTGGTCGTTCGCGATCTTTGAGATACATGTTGAGCGGTGAAGTAAACATGTGACGCAACATCGTGATCGGCAAAATCGCCAAGAAAACGATGAAAGTCAGAACGTGGGCGACCCACCATCCTTGATGCCAAGTTGTCAATGTTGATGCACTTGCGCCGTTGACGAGTTGTGCGAGTGGGTAGCCGACAACGCTCCACTTTTCGTGATCAAGATTTACACCTGCGGCTTGGCCTTGGGCGATGCGAAACATCTCAGCGCCAAAACCAGTTACGCCGATCGCCAACAGCACGCCGAGAATTAGTGCGTGTTCGGGTTTTGTTTTGATGCGAATTCGATATGGGCGTTGCACATAGCGACGCAAAATTGCCCACACGACACCAGCCGTAAATACGACACCAGCAACATCACCGACGAGTGCATAACCACGATAAACATCGCCGTGCAGAAACTTGAGCGCTTCAGGCATTTGGTGGTCGATCTCGAGCACGGTTGTAACGCCAAGCAACACCAAGAAACCGAAATAAATCATCGAGTGCATCAGGCCGGCGGCGCTGTCACGCAGAAGTGTGCGCATGTAAACACCTGAGCGATAATCAGCGAGGCGACGCTTAACATTTTTCGGCGTTGTTTTTCGTTTATCTGGCGCGCCACGCTCCCAGTTGCGAATACGATCGGCGAATCGCAACGACCCCCAGATCAGCATCATTGGGATCACCGTGTAGAACGCAACTTGAAATGCAGTTGGTATGCCGCCGAAAACTTCGCGGTGAATTAGCGAGGTGCTTTTCCAGCCGGTTAACTGAGGCACGATGCCCGAGGTCATCGTGAAAGTTCCGATGCCAACCCCGAAGGCGATCGACAATTGATATGGCTTGAAACGTTTTTTTACCGCAGTTTCAGTTGTCATAATTTTTGAGCACCTCAGATTATTGACTGGTACTCAGACTAGTTTTTTTAGCCCAAATACGCGCGATCCAGATCGCGAATGCGCAATGAAAGCGAACCCAACAACTTGTGTGTAAGTGCAGGCACTTTGTCGGTTAGGCGCAAAAAGTTGCCCCGGCTAATTACCAGTAATTGACACTCGGTATCGCAGACAACCGTGGCGGTGCGCGGGCCGTGGTCAAGAAGCGAGAGTTCGCCAACCACAGAACCCGTGCTGAGCGTGGCAACTTTTTTGCCACTGCGCTTGACGGTGGCTTTGCCGCTCAAAATGATGAAAGCCTCTTTACCGGGGGCCCCTTGTTTGACCATCGTTGCACCTTTGGCCATCGTGACTCGGTCGCCCGCTTTGGCGATGCGTTCAAGATCTTTAGATGAGCAGGACGAAAACAAAGGTGAATAGCGCAAATGTTTTAGAGAGTTTTTTAGATCAGCCATAATTTTAATTCTACTGATTTTTTGTCTTGTTCTGATCGGCAACGGCTTGAATTGCTGTGGCGATTGCCACTTGATCGCCAAGATAACTAGTCGTGACAAGTTTCATTTGATCCGAAAGAATATATTTGCGCGGTACCCCAGTTGGGATATTGAACTCGGCGATCTTCTCGGGGCTTAAGTTCTCGAGATGCATCACCAACGCTCGCAACGAGTTGCCATGCCCGGTGATTAGAACATTTTTATTGTCGGCCAGTTCTGGGGCGACATGCTGTGCAAAAAATGGCACGACGCGAGCAACAACATCTTTGAGACATTCGGTGCTTGGTAGATCTCTTTGATCGATGTGCCGATATTGCGGGTCATTGCGCGGATGTTCTGGGCTGGTCAGGTCAACTGGTGGCGGTGCAATGTCGTAACTGCGGCGCCACAAATTTGTTTGCTCTGCACCATATTTTAGGGTCGTTGCTTTTTTATCGAGGCCTTGTAGCGCGCCGTAATGTCGTTCGTTGAGGCGCCAGTCTTGGCGCACTTCAATTTGTGCCTGACCAAGAGTTTCGAGAGCAAGTCGGTTCGTTTCGGTTGCTCGCGTTAGAAGCGATGTGAACACCACATCAAATTTGATGCCCGCCTGTTTTAGTGTCTCGCCCGCTTGCCTTGCTTCGCGTTCCCCTTTTGGTGTCAGGGCGACATTATGCCAACCAGTAAACAAATTGAGTTCGTTCCAGGTGCTTTGACCATGTCGAAGCAGCACAAGTAGCCCAGTCATTGATGCCTCACAAACTAAATCGTATGCGCAAAAACGCTGTAACAATGGATGTATGAATTCACCTCGCTCGGCAGATTTTGATGTCGTGGTTGTCGGCTCGGCGAATTTAGATCTCGTTGCGCGCTCTAGTCGTTTACCAAAACCAGGCGAGACAGTTTCTGGTTCACATTTTTTTGAAGCCTGTGGGGGCAAAGGTGTGAATCAAGCAATTGCTGCCGCCCGAGCCGGTGCAAAAACCGCTTTCATTGGTGCGCTAGGTCGCGATCATGCGGGCGAAATATTGCTCGCCGCACTAGTCAAAGACGGCGTCGATGTCTCGGCGGTGCAACGAGTGTCAGCGCCGACGGGGCGTGCCTTAATTGGTGTTAGCGATAGCGGCGAAAATTCGATCATTGTTGTGCCCGGCGCAAACCACGCAGTGAGCGTTGATGATATTGAAAAAAACGAATCGTTGATTTCTGCGGCGAAAGTTTTGTTGTGTCAACTTGAAGTACCGCTACCAGTCGTGCAACGTGCATTTGAACTTGCAGGATCATCAACCACGCGCATCTTGAACCCCGCGCCAGCCCAGACACTGCCCCATTCGTTGCTTGGTGTTGTTGACATAGTTACGCCCAACGAACACGAAGTCGAACTTTTAGGTGGCGTCAGCCAGTTGCAAAACCTTGGCATCAAGACGGTGATCGTCACGCGAGGCGAAAAGGGTGCGACGGTTATTGACGCGACCGGGGCGAGGCAGGTTGATCCATTTAAAGTTACGGCGGTTGACTCAACTGGGGCTGGCGATGCTTTTTGCGGCATGCTGGCCGCCCGCTTGGCAATTGGCGAATCAATGACGAATTCACTTCGAGCAGCTGTTATTGCTGGGGCTTTAGCCACCCAAATAGAGGGTGCGGTGCCTTCATTACCCTTATGGAGTATGGTTCAAATCAAACTTGAGTCGTAACGACTCAAGTTTTATGCTTAGTAGGTTGTAAAGACTTGACAATCGCCTTATCGTGCTTTGAGCCTGTCAAAACCCCCTTTGGCAGGCATTTAAACGATTCATATATTAAACGGAGAAAACAAAATGTCAAAAGCAGTCGGAATCGACCTCGGCACAACCAACTCGGTTGTTTGCGTACTTGAAGCAGGCGAGCCAGTAGTCGTACCAAACTCAGAAGGTTCGCGCACCACTCCATCGGTCGTTGCATTTTCAAAAGGCGGAGACGTGCTCGTCGGCGAAGTCGCCAAGCGTCAAGCGATCACCAACACAGAGCGAACATTTCGCAGTATCAAACGGCACATGGGTTCGAACTGGACATCCGGAGATATCGACGGCAAAAAATATACGCCACAAGAAATCAGCGCGCGTACCTTGATGAAACTCAAGCGCGACGCCGAGGCATATCTTGGCACTTCGGTGACGCAAGCAGTGATCACCGTGCCTGCATATTTCGACGATGCGCAACGCACTGCAACAAAAGAAGCAGGCCAGATTGCCGGTCTCGAAGTTTTGCGGATCATCAACGAGCCGACCGCAGCAGCACTCGCATACGGGCTCGACAAGGGTAGCGAAGACGAAACAATTCTCGTGTTCGACCTTGGCGGTGGCACATTCGACGTCAGCGTTCTCGAAATCGGTGACGGTGTATTCGAAGTAAAGAGCACGCACGGTGACACTCACTTGGGTGGTGACGACTGGGACCAACGCGTCATTGACTGGCTAGTCAAAGAGTTCAAGTCGGCTCATGGTGTTGATCTCGGCACTGACCGCATGGCTCTGCAACGACTAAAAGAAGCAGCCGAAAAAGCCAAGATCGAGTTGTCGCAAGTTCAGCAAACACAAATCAATTTGCCGTTCATTACTGCAACACCGAGCGGTCCGTTGCATCTTGATGTGTCGTTGTCTCGCTCAAAGTTTCAAGAGATGACCAACGACTTGCTCGAGCGTTGTCGCAAGCCGTTCGAGCAAGCGATCACCGATGCTGGCATCAACAAGAGCCAAATCAACCACGTAATTTTGGTGGGCGGTTCAACCCGCATGCCTGCCGTGCTCGATCTGATTCAGTCAATGACTGGTAAAGAACCGAATCGCTCGGTCAACCCCGACGAAGTTGTGGCCGCTGGCGCCGCAATTCAAGCCGGCGTTTTGCGTGGTGACGTGAAAGACGTTCTGTTGCTCGACGTGACACCGTTGTCGTTGGGCATCGAAACAAAGGGTGGCGTGATGACAAAACTCATTGAGCGCAACACGACTATTCCGACGCGTCGCACAGAAGTGTTTTCGACAGCCGAAGACATGCAACCATCAGTAGAAATTCACGTGTTGCAAGGCGAGCGCGAGATGGCGAGTTACAACAAGACGCTCGGCAAGTTCCAACTTGTTGATTTGCCACCAGCACCGCGTGGTGTGCCACAAATCGAAGTCACATTTGATATCGACGCCAATGGCATCGTGCATGTGTCGGCTAAAGATCGAGGCACGAACAAAGAACAATCGATGACGATCACCGGTCAGTCCTCGCTTTCGAAAGACGACATCAGCAAGATGGTCAAAGACGCCGAAGCGCACGCCGAAGAAGACAAGAAGCGTCGCGAAGAAGCCGAAGTTCGCAACAATGCTGACTCGCTCGTCTACCAAACCGAAAAAGTGTTGCGTGAACAAGGCGAGAAACTGACAGCCGAAGACAAAACGGCCGTCGAAGGCCCACTCGCAGACTTGCGCTCGGCTTTGAACGGCAGCGACACCGACACGATCAAGAACGCCACCGAAAAGTTGATGACTGCAAGCCAGGCTTTCAGCCAAAAACTTTACGAAGCTGCATCGCGTGACGCGAACGCTGCGGGCACATCGGCCTCTGGTCAAGAATCTGGCGCCAATGATTCCGACATCGTTGATGCCGAAATTGTCGACGAAAAAGATTCCGAGTCGTAATTCGTTATGACTGACGAGAAGGCAGAGATCTCGAGCGAAGAGTTGAGCATTGAGGCACTCGTCGAACAACTAACAAAAGAACGCGATGACTTTAAAGACATGGCCTTGCGCGGTCAGGCAGAGTTTGAAAATTATCGCAAACGCTCTGCAGCCCAGTTGATTGACGAGTCAGATCGCAATGCTGGTCGCATTGTCGAGAGTCTGCTCTCGGCTCTCGACGCTTGCGAAGCGGCAATGGGTCACGGCGTTGTCGGTGTCGAGCCGATTTTTAGTTCGTTGTTGACGGCGTTGCAAAAGCAAGGCCTCGAGGTTTTAAATCTGGTTGACACAGTTTTTGACCCGAGCGTCGCTGATGCTGTTGTACACGAGCCAGCCGACCCAAACGAAATAGATGACGCGACAAACAAAAGCTCAGTCGCTGAAACACGAGTCGTCGAGGTTCTGCGAACCGGCTACCTCTGGAAAGGTCGCGTATTGCGCGCCGCCATGGTGAAGGTCAAGGGATAACAAAGGCGTCGTGCAATGACTGCACAGCGTGAGTGGTTCGAAAAAGATTACTACGCCGTGCTCGGCGTTTCTAAGACGGCGCTCGATAAAGAAATAACCAAGACTTATCGCAAACTCGCGCGCAAATATCATCCAGATACAAATCCAAATAATGATGCTGCCGAAAATAAATTCAAAGAAATTTCAGCCGCTTACGATGTGCTTGGCGACGAAAAGCGTCGTAAAGAATATGACGAAGTTCGCCGTGCTGGTCCGTCGGCATTTGGCATGCACGGTGGCGCTGGAGGGCAAACCGGCTTTAACGGCGGTCAGCCATTCGATACCGGTGGTACCGGTGATATCAGCGACCTCATCAGTCAGATGTTTGGTGGCCGGGGGGGTCGATCGCGCAACGGCTCTGATCCACGTCGTGGCGTCGATCTCGAAGCATCGCTTGATCTCAGTTTCACCGACGCAGTCAACGGCATGACGACATCGCTGCGATTATCAACCGATGACGAAAAGACTCCGCGCGAAGTCAATGTGCGAATTCCTGCTGGTGTTGACAATGGTCAGCGAATTCGCATCAAGGGTCGCGGTGAACCCGGACGCAGTGGCGGGCCAGCAGGCGATCTGTTAATTACTTGCAATGTTGCGTCTCATAATTTGTTTGGTCGTGAAGGCAAAAACTTGACTTTGCAAATACCGATCACGTTTACAGAAGCGGCTCTTGGCTCGAATATTGAGGTGCCCACACTCGACGGTGCGACCGTCACTTTGCGCCTGAAACCGGGCACTCAATCAGGTTCGCGACATCGAGTCAAAGGTAAAGGCATTGACGCGGGCGGCAGTGCTGGCGATCTGATCGTAACTGTCGAAGTTGTCGTGCCAAAAAATCTAACTGGCAAGCAACAAAAACTCATCGAGCAACTTGCCGACGTTTCAGATGAGTCGCCACGCAGCCATTTATTTTCGGCAGCAAAAAATGAAAACCGTTAATTCTTTAACCCATTTAGAAAGGGAGTAAATATGCAATACGAAACACAAGCTGTTTATGTGATCTCAGTTGCCGCAGAACTCGCAGGTATGCACCCGCAAACATTGCGCATTTATGAGCGCCGCGGGCTAGTGCAGCCAGCACGCACCGCCGGAGGTAAGCAACGACGATATAGCAATGCTGACATTGCGCAGTTATTGCGAATTTCTGAACTTGCCGAAATGGGCATGAACCTTGAAGGCATTCGTCAAGTCATGGAACTTGAAATTCAAGTCGCACAACTCAAGCACGCTGTTGCGCAGTTACAAAATCAGTTAGAGCGGGCGATGGAAAACTCACACACAAAATATGGTCTTGTACCTCTCAATCAGACGGCAATGCTCTTCGGTCGTGCTGCAAGCGTTTTTGATGAGGAGCGGTGAGTTCGGGCGACTAGACTTTTGCTACGTACCTATAATTAACTTCAATTAATAGGAGCGTTTAATGCCTGTATCAGTCGTCGTTGGAACCCAATGGGGCGACGAAGGCAAGGCAAAAATAATCGATCTTCTCGCAGAGAACCATCAGATCGTTGCGCGATATCAAGGTGGGCACAACGCAGGGCACACCGTCGTAATAGGCAAAGAAAAATATGCGTTACAACTCGTTCCTAGTGGGGTCTTTTATGCGCATGTAACCCCGGTCATTGGTAACGGGGTAGTGGTCGACTTGCCGACACTATTCAAAGAAATCGACACACTTGAGTCGCGTGGCGTTACTTGTTCGCGCTTAAAGGTGTCGAGCTTGGCGCATCTGATTTTTCCGTGGCACCAAGCTCATGACGCGATCAGCGAATCAAGTTTGGGTGAAAATAAAATCGGCACAACCCTTAAAGGCATTGGTCCGGCATATGCAGACAAGTCTCGGCGAGTTGGCATTCGTGCTGGCGACGTGCGCGATGCAACACGATTCAAGCAACTAGTGCGTGATCGAGCAGTCGCCGAACAGAAAATCCTTACAGCGCTTGGTGGTGAAATATTAAATGTCAGCGAGATTGTCGATAATTTCGCCGTGCTCGGCGAGCGATTGAAACCATATGTTTGCGACACCGTCAATTTTTTGCATGACGCGCTTGACCGCGCCGAAAACCTCCTGCTTGAAGGCGCGCAAGCAACTTTTCTCGACATTGATCACGGCACATATCCGTTTGTCACTTCTTCAAACCCGATCGCGGGTGGCGCATGTGCAGGCACGGGTCTTGGTCCGCGTGACATCACCCGTATTGTCGGCATCGCCAAGGCGTATACGACTCGAGTTGGCAGTGGTCCGTTTCCGTCTGAGTTGCTCGGCGAACTTGGCGACAAGATTGTCGACATCGGTCGTGAGTTTGGCACAGTTACTGGTCGTCGGCGTCGACCAGGTTGGTTAGATCTTGTGATGTTGCGCCACGCCGTGCGATTGAATTCGCTCACAGAAATTGCGCTGACCAAACTAGATATTTTAGATACGTTTACAACCGTGCGTGTTTGTGTCGGTTATGAACTAAACGGCAAAGAACTTGCTGGCTATCCAGATGACCCGCAACTGTTGGGTCAAGTAACACCCAAATATGTTGATCTAAAAGGCTGGAACAAATCGGTGAGCGCGGCACGCAATTATTCAGATCTACCAGAGCAGGCCAAAGCATTGATTGAACTCGTCGAAAAACATGTTGGTGTACCAGTCACGATGATCGGTGTTGGTCCTGAGCGCAATGAATGTGTAGTACGAAAATGATCGAGCGATACAGCCTGCCCGAAATGGCAGAAATTTTTTCTGACGAGTCAAAGTTTCGTCGCTATTTAGAAATTGAATTGCTAGCAACCGCGGCACACAGTGATCTTGGTGTCGTGCCACGCGATCACGCAAAAATTTGTCGCGACCGCGCGCCAGTGGTTGACCGCGCGTTTGTGGCCGAAGTAAGCGAGCGTGAGCGGGTAACTGATCACGATGTGGCGGCGTTTGTCGATGTTGTGCAACAGCGAATCGGTATGCCCGCAGCAGCATGGATTCATCATGGTTTGACCAGTTCAGATGTCGTAGATACCGCATGGTGTTGGATGTTGCGCGATGCCACGATTTTGATCGACAGAGCGATTGTCGATTTTTATGAAGCGCTCGTGACATTGGCCAACAGTCATCGCGATACGGCAATGATCGGGCGAACACACGGCGTGCATGCTGAGCCAACAACATTTGGCGCAAAAGTTGCACTCTGGGCGTTACAGGTGCGTCGCGATCGCGAGCGACTCGCAACTGCAACAAAACGAATTTCGGTCTGCAAACTTTCTGGTGCGGTCGGCACATATTCGAATATTGATCCACAAGTTGAAAAAAGTGTCGGTGTCGCGCTGGGGTTGGTGCCAGTGCCAGCGACACAAGTTATTGCGCGTGACCGACACGCCGAATATTTGTGGGCATGCGCAAGCATTGGCACAACCATCGAAATGATTGCCGTCGAGTTGAGACATTTGCAACGCACCGAAGTCAATGAAGTACGCGAAGGTTTTAGCGCTGGACAAAAAGGCAGTTCGGCAATGCCGCACAAGCGCAATCCGATTTCGTCTGAGACACTCACTGGTTTGTCGCGAGTTTTGCGCGCCAACCTTCAGGTCGGTCTACAAGATGTGGCGCTGTGGCACGAACGCGACATTTCGCATTCATCGGCCGAACGCATCGTTCTGCCCGATTCGTCGTTGCTTGCTTATTATGTTTTGCGTCGGGCAACCAAACTAATCACGAATCTTGAAGTCGACTCGGCGCAAATGTTGCTCAACTTGAACTTGACCCAGGGCGTTGTGTTCTCGCAGCCAGTTTTATTGCTGTTGGTTGCGTCGGGCATGTCGCGTGATGACGCCTATCGGCTAGTGCAAGAACTTGCCGCAAAGGCGATTAGCACCAAGACAAACTTCAGCGAGTTGTTGGCTAATGACCCGCGAATAAAACTTTCGACGCGACAATTGACCGAAGTTTTTGATTTAGCAAACGCGCTCAAACGCTCGCATCTCGTTTTTGACGCACTCAACTCTGCCGAAGCATAAAAATCTAAACATGTCAGACCTTCCGCAACTTGACACAGCGCGACACAAACTGCGCGAGCATATTCTGCAGCACTCGCTAAAAACTGGCTCGTTTACTCTCAAGTCGGGTCGAACGAGCAACTGGTTTCTAGATTCAAAACAAACCGCGTGCCGCAGTGACGGCATCTTGCTCGTAACTGATGTCGCCTTGGCTATGTTGCCTCTAGACATCGACGCGATTGGTGGGCTAACGATGGGCGCCGATCCAGTCGCATTCGGCATCGCCGCAGTTGCTGCAACACGGGGTCGAACTCTTCGTAGTTTCAGCGTGCGCAAAGAAAGCAAAGATCACGGCGTGACTGGCCGCATTGCTGGTGCGCTGCAACCTGGCGATCGCGTGGCGATTGTCGAAGACACCGTCACTCGTGGCACTTCACTTTTTGAAGCCGTTGAAGTAGTCAAAGCATTCGGCGCAACGCCAGTGTTTATTACGGTGATCGTGGATCGGGGTGGCACTTGTGCGGCGATGGCCAGCGAAGCAAATATCGCCTATCAACCGATGCTCAGCGCGCCCGATCTTGGCTACGCTTTTGGTTCATGATCAATCGTTCAATTTTTA
>NSIC01000029.1 GCA_002737635.1 Acidimicrobium sp. | reverse complement strand
AGAGCAGGCCTTAACCCGAGTGCAGATCGCTGACCCCGCAAGAGTTTTGCGGCGCTACGCGCACCAATTGTCCGGCGGCATGGCTCAGCGCGTAGTCATCGCGATGGCGCTGGCATCGAATCCGCGGCTATTAGTCATGGATGAACCAACGACCGGTCTTGACGCCACTGTTGAGGCTGAAGTTCTTGATTTGGTTCGTGAATTGCGCCGTGACACGGGCACTGCTGTTTTGTTTATTAGCCACAACCTCGGTGTGATTCGTAACATGTGCGATCGAGTAGGTGTGCTTTATGCGGGTGCGCTCGTTGAGCAGAGCGCTACAGCCGATTTGTTTTCAAACCCGAGCCACCCATATACGGTCGGATTGCTGCGATGCATACCGCGTGGTGGTTTGCATAAGAGCACCGATCGTTTAGACACAATTCCGGGTACACCGCCTGCACTCGGCACAAAATTTGACGGTTGCGTTTTCGCAGCGCGTTGTGCGCTGGCTGACGATAAATGTCGCACACAATTGCCACAGATGGTGACAATAAACGGCGCCCATGTTGCACGATGCTTTCATAGCGATAGAGCCAGTTCGTTGCCGCGATCGGTTGAATTGATCGAATATGCACCACAAGTGACAGGACACGCGACAAAGGTTGGCGACACACTTTTAGACATCAGCCATTTGTCGAAAGTTTTCACACAAGACGGCCACAAAGTTCGCGTGATTAATGATGTTTCGCTGACGCTTGGCGTGGGCGAGACACTCGGCTTGGTTGGCGAGTCGGGTTCGGGCAAAACGACGATCGCCAAACTTTTGCTCGGTTTGACACCACCTGAAGAGGGTGGAGTCGTGACGCTCGACGGCAAGGGGCTCGCTGAAACTTTGAATCGCCGCGATGTCGCCGATGTTGGCGCGATGCAGATTGTGTTTCAAAACCCAGACCAAGCATTGAACCGTCGCCACAGCGTGACGCGAATCGTGAGCCGAGCAGTTGAACGATTGCGTAAATTTAGTTTGACCGCGGCGATTGCGCGGGCTCATGAATTGCTTTCAGGTATGCGAGTTGATGCGTCGTTACACAATGTGCGGCCAGTGCAGCTGTCGGGCGGTTTGAAACAGCGTGTTGCGATTTCGCGGGCATTTGCTGGCGCGCCACAAATAGTCGTGTGTGATGAGCCAACTTCGGCGCTAGATGTTTCGGTGCAAGCGGCGATTTTAAATTTATTGGTTGACTTGCAGAAGAAAGATCAGACGAGTTTTATTTTTATTTCGCACGACTTGGGTGTGGTGCGATACATTTCTGACCGCATCGCGGTGCTTTATCTAGGTCGTGTGGTTGAGTTTGGCACCTCTCAGCGCGTGTTCAATGGGCCGTTTCATCCGTATACCGAGGCGCTGTTGTCGTCGGTGCCGAATATCGACGGGTCGACACGGAAGCGAATTCCGCTTACTGGTTCTGTGCCGAGCCCGAGTAATCCACCAAGCGGCTGTGTGTTGAACCCACGTTGCCCGCGCAAGGCTGGTTCGGGTTACGAGACACTTTGTGAGACTGAAGAGCCGAACTTGACTGAAGTCGAACCCGGTCACTTCATGCGCTGCCATATTCCGATGGCGAAATTAAAGCAACTGCAAAGTTAATTCGCGGGCGCGGTTACGCGCGGCACTGTGAAGTATCGGGCGGCGAGTGAAGTTATACGCGCATGCGCGAGCCTGATGGGTCGAGCACAGGTTCGAGTTGCAGCGATGCTGGTTGCATTTTGCCGATGATTTCAATTTCGAAACCTGTCGTGCCCGGCTTTGCGAGTTCAGCCGGTATGTAACCCAGAGCAAGCGAGACGCCTGAGTAATGCGCGTAGCCACCGCTGGTGATCCAGCCGACAACTTTGCCGTCATGAAAAACTGGCTCGTCGCCGATCACATCGGCGGGCCGATCTTTGTCGACATCAACCGTGAACATCACCAGTTTGCGCGCTGGACCAGTTTTCATTTCGGCTTCGACTGCGGCGCGACCGATGAACTCGTGGTCGAACTTCATTGCGCGTTCCATGCCGGCTTCAAGTGGTGTATAGATCGGTCGATATTCTCTGAACCAAGTGCCGAAGTTCTTTTCGAGGCGCATTGTGATTAATGCCCTGAAGCCGAACAGTCGCATGTCGAACTCTTTGCCAGCATCCCAGATGAGGTCGAACAGATAGCGCTGATATTCGGGGGCGATCCAAATTTCGTAGCCGAGGTCGCCCGTATATGTCATGCGTGACAACCAAACAGGAGCGTTGCCGATGTTGACTCGGCGAAAACTCATAAACGAAAAATCTTTCGTTGCTAGTGAAGTGCTAGTCAGTTTTTGCAAGACATCACGCGAACGCGGCCCTGCAACAGTGAGACCGACCATTGAAAGTGCCAGAGTTTCGAAACGAATCTGCGAGTTCGTCGGCAGGTGTGCCAAGAACCAACGCGGGTGGTGAACTTCGGCGGCTTGAGATCCGAATAAAAAGAATTCTTCGTCGCCGATGCGAGACACAGAGAACTCACCGACGATTTTGCCCTCGGGGTTGAGCATCGCAGTCAAGACCGTGCGACCGATTTTTGGCAGGGCGTTGGTGAATAAGCCTTGTAGCCATGATGCCGAACCTGGGCCGCTGACTTTGTATTTTGCAAAGTTCGACGCTTCAGAAAAACCGACGCGTTCGCGAACTGCGCGAGATTCTTCACTGACGTTCTTGAACGCATTTGAACGATAGAAGGTGATATCTTCATGCGGCTCTTTGCCTGCGTCTTGAAACCACAGTGGATGTTCGAGACCGAAGCCCGCGCCCATGACGGCATTATGGGCAATCAAGCGGTCATAAATTGGTGTCGTATGTAATGGTCGCGCCGCGGTGAGTTCTTCGTTAGGGAAGGTAATGCGAAAGCGTCGCGAATAGTTTTCGCGAACCTTGGCGTTGGTGAATTCGAGAGTGGCGAAATCGCCGTAGCGAGCTACGTCCATGCCCCAAATGTCGGCACCTGGGTCGCCGTGCACCATCCAGTTGGCGAGCGACAGACCAACGCCGCCACCTTGTGAGAGACCAGCCATGACGGCGCAAGCTGACCACATGCCTGGCATGCCTTTGATTGGGCCGACCAACGGGTTGCCATCAGGCGAAAACGTAAACGGACCATTGACGAATTTTTTGATGCCCGCGCGACCCACCGCAGGGAAGTGAGCGAAGCCGCGCTCAAGTTCCGGTGCGATGCGCTCGAGATCGTGTGGCAACAACTGAAACACGAAATCCCATGGAGTTTCTTTTGGTGACCATGGACGATTGTTTTGTTCGTAGGTGCCCAACAAGATGCTTTGACCTTCTTGGCGGGCGTAGATTTCGCCTGCGAAGTCGATCATGTGGGGCAACTCTTTGCCATTGACACGGTTGAACTCGATCACTTCTTCCATTGGCTCGGTCATCAAATAGTGGTGCTCCATTGCCAAAACCGGCAGTTCGAGACCGCACATGCGGCCCACTTCGCGAGCCCACAAACCGCCAGCATTGACGACATGTTCGGCGTGAATCGTGTGGTCTTTGTCGGTGATCACATCCCATGTGCCGTCAGGGCGGTGGTTGAGACCAGTGACCCAAGTGTTTGTGTAAACCTCGGCGCCTCGGTTACGAGCGCAAATCGCATAAGCATGTGTGACGCCGTAAGGGTCGACACTGCCTTCGTCTTCGTCGTATAGCGCGCCAACGAAATATTTTTCTTCAAGCAATGGGTTCAAAACTTTTGCTTCTTTAATTGAAATAATTTCCATTTTCATGCCCAGATAGCGGCCACGGGCATGGGCCATCTTCAGCCAGTCGAGGCGCTCTGGGGTGTCAGCCAACTGAATGCCACCAGGCAAATGGATGCTGCAGTTTTGGCCTGATTCTTTTTCGATTTCTTTGTAGAGGTTGACCGTGTATTGCTGCAAGCGGGCAACATTTGGGTCGCCGTTGAGCGTATGCATGCCGCCAGCCGCGTGCCATGTTGAACCAGCAGTCAATTCTTTGCGTTCGACTAAAACAACATCTGTCCAGCCTGCTTTTGTGAGGTGATAAAGCACCGAAGCGCCGACGACGCCACCACCGATGACCACAACTCTTGCTGAAGATTTCATTTCAAATACCTTTCATAAATTTTAATAATCTGTAGCAACTCCACCTTCGGCTAGGCGTTTTGCTCTGAATTCTTGAAGCTCTTCAAGCGCTGCAGGATTCATAGCGGGTGCTTGATACGCATCGAGCCATATTTTTGCTAATTCTGTAGTTTTTGTGACGGCAGTCGGGCTGCCAGCTTCTTGCCAACTTTCGTAGTTGCGCCAATCAGAGATCATCGGTTTATAGAATGCATCTCGAAAACGATCTTGCGTATGTTGCACGCCAAAATAATGACCGCCTGGGCCGACCTCGCCGATTGCTTCATGCGCCAGAGTCGCTTCGTCGACGACAATTGGCTCGAGATATGCAGAAACCATGCTGAGCAGGTCGGCGTCCAGCACGAATTTCTCAAGCGACGAATGCAAGCCGCCTTCCATCCATCCAGCACCATGCATTAAAAAATTGACGCCACCTTGTATCGCACCCCACAGTGAAAACACGCTTTCATAGGCAGCTTGAGCGTCAAGAGCGTTGGCTGCACAAACATTGCTCGAGCGATATGGGACTTTGTAGCGACGGGCGAGTTGACCGCCTGCCATTGCTGTACGCATATATTCGGGCGTGCCGAATGCTGGAGCGCCAGATTGCATGTCGACATTGCTGGTGAAGCCCCCGTATGCAACGGGCGCACCAGGTCGCACAACCTGAGTGAACACCATGCCAGCAAGCGCTTCGGCATTTTGTTGCGACAGCGCCCCCGCCAATGTGATTGGTGCCATGGCTCCCGCCAAGGTGAAAGGTGTAATCACAATTAGTTGATTTCGTGAAGAGAACTCCATGATGCCTTGCAGCATCGGTGTATCGAGACGAAGTGGCGATGATGAATTAATAATGCTGAACACCGATGGTTCACGATCAAGAGTTTCGTTGTCGACCTGACGCGCGATACGGCACATCTCAAGCACATCTTGATTTCGTTGGCGACCGAGGCTGTAACAATGCAAAATCTTGTCCGTCATTGTCAACGCATCAAAAGATGTTTCAATGTGCCGAATTGATGCATGCAGGTCGATCGGTTCGACGGGGTAACCACCGAGAAAGTGGATGACGTTGAAAACTTGAGTCAATTTCAGTAGGTCTTGATAATCTGCGCGCGTGCCAGGGTGGCGCACTCCGTCAAAGCCGATGAAGTTCGGGGTACTACCGACCGAACCAAAGGCCATCCAATTTCCGCCAATGTTAAGAGTGTGTGCTGGATTTCTCGCATGCAGTTTGAATTCACTCGGGCAAGTCTTTATCGTCTCAACCACCATTTCAGGATCAAAGCGCACACGCTGATCTTCAATTTTTGCGCCAGCTTTTTTTAGTAGTTCGCGAGCGTCAGGATCGAGAAAGTCCATGCCGTAGTCAGAGAGAATTCGCAAACTTGCATGGTGGATAGATTCAAGTTCGTCGTCACTGAGAACTTTGGTTGGTTCGTATCGCATACGGGGTTGTTTGAAAGGTCTCTGGTCTGGAAGTTTGACTTCAGTACTCGTGGTGCGCGCGCGACCACGGCGGCGATTTGGCTCCGGAATTTCAGTATTCACTATTAAATATCCTAGTTTTCTATGGTGTGAACTCGTGAATTATGCAATGAATTTTGCAGTTTGGCTGACTTATTTGTTTTGGCGACGGCGAATCTCTGCTGAGATTGCTGGCACGACAACATGAAGATCGCCAATCACGGCATAACCCGCCTTGGTGACAATGTTCGCTTGTGCGTCAATATTTATTGCGAGGATATTTTTAGAAGCCATCGCCCCAACCCAGTGTTGAATCGCGCCTGAAATGCCACAGGCAATGTAAATGTCTGGTGCAATTCGTGTACCGGTTTGCCCGACCTGGTCGGTGTGATTGCGCCAACCGTTATTGGTGACGGCACGAGAGCAACCCACGACGCCATTCAAAAGACCGGCAAGTTCTTCAAGCGGAGCAAATGCTTCAGCCGAACCAACGCCGCGACCGCCACTGACGACGACCGGCGAAGTTGCAAGAGTGACACCAGCGACGCGCTCGACACGATCTTGCACAAAACTTTGGCTCACGCTTTCGTCGAGTTGAACATCAATCGCCGAGATTGTTGCAGGTGATGTTGCCAGTTCTTCTTGAGGTTCAACAACATGGTTGGCCAGCGTTACAAGTTTGATGGGCGCGTCAAGTTGTGATTCTTCCATCAGCGAACCACCCCAGCGAGCGCGCACAACTTTAAGTGGCTGTGACCCATTGAAATCTTTGTCGAACTCGAGACAGTTCATTGCGGCCGGCAGATCCAAGCGAGCGGCAGCCTGAGCAATTATTTCGTGGCCACGCTCGGTGCCCGTGCCGATGACGACACTTGGCGAGGTTTTGCGCACGACCTGTGCGATTGACTCTCCCCAAGCTTCGGGGCCAAAGTCGGTGAGCATCGCGTTGTGTGCCTGATGCACGGTCGTGGCGCCAAAATTCGCGGCAGTTTCGCTGAGACGATCGGCGTTCGCGCCAATTGTCAGCGCTTCAAATTTTGTGTTCATCTGCTTGGCAAGATTGCGCGCGGCAGTAAGCACACCAAGCGATGCGCTCGTTATGTTTCCGCGATCGTGTTCGACAACTGCAAGCACAGTCATTTAAACACACCCAGTTCTTCGAGCAGATCAACCACTGCGGGCGCAGCCTCGGGCCCGTTGCCGAGAATCACAGTGTTGCTGGCGCGTTCAGGTGGACGACGCAGGGTGATGAGTTTTAAACCACCAGTTTCGCCAGAAGACTCTGATCTGTCGACCGCAACTTTTTTGGATGCAAGACGACCCTTCATGGTCGGGTAACGCGGCAAATTTATGCCCTCTTTGACACCGACACATGCTGGTGTTTTGAGTTTGTAAATTTCGACGCCCGCATCGCTCTCGCGACGAATTATGGCAACGCCGTTATCGATGTCGAGGCCTTTGGCGCCATTGACGATTGGCCGCCCAAGTTTGAGAGCGGTGCGAACACCAACTTGATAACCGCAAGAATCGGCTGACTCGTTGCCGAACAAAATCAAATCATATTTACCGTTTGTTGCTTCGAGTTCGCCGATCACTTTAGCGATTGCTTGTGCTGTGCGTTGCGGATCCCAATCAGTTGTATCGATCGGCACGAGCACGGCTTTTGTTGCGCCAGTGCTGACAGCGGTTCGCAATTGCTCTTCGGCCTCAATCGGGCCGAGTGTCAACACGGTGACATCGCCACCGTGTTTTTCAATCAATTGCACCGCTTGTTCAACGGCGCATTCTTCATGGGGGCTAACAGTGAAGCCCAAAAACGCGGTATCAACCTGTTGACCATCACTTGTGATGTTGATGCGTGCGCCAGGTGCCGGCACTCGCTTGACGCAGACGAGAATGTTCATCTTCGTTGATGTAGCCGTCTAGCTCTTCATTCGTGCATCGGTTGGATCGAACAATGGTTGACTACCAACTCGTGCAACTCGAACTGGAAAGAGTTCGTTCATGTACATCACGCGAAGTTCGTTACCTTCAACCGCATGTTCTGGCGTCAGATAGGCGAGCAACAAATATTTGCCAAGTGATGGTGCTGCACCTGCTGTTGTTACGCGCGAGACGCGACCCTTGGCATCGACAATTCGCTCGCCGGTTTTTGTCAAGATCGGCTCGTTGCCGCCAGTTGGGTAACGCTTGATGCCAGCCTTGCTGGTGTTGTCGATCATTTCGAGAGTGCACATGATTGCGCACGGCTTTTCGTCGCGTGCTTTCATGTATGCAGCCTTGCCGATGAACTCGGCTGTCTTAACTTTTGCGCGATTGAGACCAGCCTCAACTGGGTTGTATTCGCTTTCGAGTTCGGCGCCCATCAGTCTGTAACCCTTTTCAATACGACCAGTTACGGCGTAAACACCCATGCCAACTGGGATGATTCCGAACTCTTCGCCAGCCTTGGCGATTGAGTCCCAGAGGCGAAGACCGTGCTCCATTTTTGTGTAGACCTCCCATCCGTTTTCTCCGACGTAAGAGATTCTGAACATCGTCGCAGGTACTCCGTCAATCAGCACTTCGCGAACTGAACCATACGGAAAGTTCTTCTGCGAAACATCAAACGGAACAAGTTTGCCTTCGGCGTTGATGTTTTGCGTTGCCTTAGCCATCGTCTTTTCTGCGTTCGGACCCCACACACCGATCGTGCACAGCGCACTTGACATATCGGTGAATGTGACTGAACCGTCTTGTGGCATGTGGCGCTTGAACCAATAGTTGTCGCGACCGCCATCAAATGCGCCAGTGATAACCCTGAAGTGGTCGGTAGCCAGACGCATAATCGTCAAGTCGCCACGAAACCCACCACCTGGCGTCAACAACGGTGTGTATACCGAGCGCCCAACAGGTACATCGACATTGTTGACGCACATGTATTGCAAGAACTTCATCGTGCCTGGGCCAGTGAAGTCGAACTCGTTGAACGCAGTGAGGTCGACCATGCCAACCGATTCGCGCATTTGCAAGTGCTCGGCGTTCGAGATTGGCGACCACCAGCGGGCATCCCACTCGTGTGGGCGAGGCTCGCACGCGCCTTTGAACTTGCTGATCAATTTTTCGTTTGAAGCGAACCACTGTGGACGCTCCCAGCCGCGAGCATCAAAGAAAGTTGCGCCCGCTGCCTCTTCGCGTGGGTAGAACGGACTGCGACGCATGTTGCGTTGTGTTGCCCATTGTTCGCGCGGGTGCACGATGCCGTAAGTCTTGTTGAAGTGTTCATCGCATCGTGCGTAAATGTGATGCTCTGTCTTTTCGTGAGGGTAAAAGCGTGAAATGTCCGACGAGTGCGGGTCGCACAAATGTGGGTAGCCGTAAGTCATCCATTCGGCTACAAGTTGAGCAATGCCCGGACCTTCTTTGATCCACACGGCTGCTGCCGACCAGAGGTTCTTGACTTCGACCGTTTCACCGAGCACTGGCATCGCATCTGGCGTGAGCGAGAGCAGACCATTGATTGCATATTTGATTTCGGCATCTCCGAGCATCTCCATCAATTCGATTGCTTGCTCCATTTGTGGATCAAAGTCGTCTTGCGTGAGTGGTAACTCGGTTGGCGAAAGTGCCGACGCTTCGTTTGACGGAATGTCGTTCGGGTGCATGAAAATTGCGCGGTGAGCGTAACTGCCAACTTCCATTGAGCCTGCAGTTTGACGCTCGTAACAGAAGGTGTCCATGTCGCGCACGATCGGGTAGGCGACTTCGGCATTAGTTTTTTGCAAAATATCAATTGGCCCAACATCGGCCATTTGGTGAACTGCCGGAGTCAACGGAATGTTTGCGCCCGCCATTTTTGCAATTCTTGGGCTCCATACGCCGCATGCCACGACGACGTACTCTGCTTCAATGCGACCCTTATTGGTGACGACTGCTTTGATCATTCCGTTTTCAACTTCAAGGTCGAGCACTTCGGTGTTAGCAAAAACATTCAAGTTGCCTGACTTGACGGCACCTTCACGCATCAACGTGCCTGTCTGCAAAGAGTCAACGCATGAAACACTTGGTGTGTAGAAGCCGCCGAGAACGATTTTTTCGTTGATGAACGGTACGAGTTCTTTGACTTCAGCTGGCGACAATAGTTTCGCGTCGATGCCCCAAGATTTCGCAGAGGTCATACGACGATTAAATTCTTCAAGTCGTTCTGGGTTGCGAGCTACTTCGATGCCACCGCATGTGTTGTTCATTCCCATTTCGATGTATTGCTTTTGTGAGGCGAGAGTCAGCAACGCCATTTCTTTGTTGTGATCAGTCGGGAAAATAAAATTTGACGCGTGACCAGTTGAGCCGCCGGGGTTCGGCAACGGTCCTTTGTCGATCTGCACCATGTCTTTCCAACCAAGTTTTGCAAGATGACCAACCAAACAGTTGCCGACGATGCCGGCGCCAATGACCACACACTTTGCTGATTTCGGAAATTCGCTCATTTTGTCCCCATTAATTTTTTTACGATCGGTGATATATCAGTACGATATCACTCTGGTAGCATTATTTCAAGTGGCTAAAGAGTCTTTGAGCGAGCAGGCATATCGGCTGATTCGGGGCATGATCGTGCGCCTTGAATTGACCCCTGGCGCTGTTGTGCGTGAAGACGAATTGCAAGGCCAATTAGAGATTGGTCGTACGCCGATTCGCGAAGCGTTGCAGCGGCTGGCTCGAGATCAGTTCTTGGTCGTGATTCCTCGCCGAGGAATGATCGTTTCAAACATCGAAATCGCTGAACTTTCGACACTCTATGAGACACGCGCAATTCTCGAACCGTATGTTGCTCGTTTGGCATGCGAGCGAGGTAGTACCAATCACTGGAAGCAGATGCGCAAAGTTCTCGACAAAGCCAAAAAGCATGCAGCGACGGCGCAAGATCAAATTCAATATGACGCGCAGTGTCATGAAATTGTTTGGGACGCAGCGGGCAATCGATTTCTCACCGACACTCTTGATGTGCTTTACGCGCAAAGTGATCGTCTATGGCACATGTATTTGTCAGATGTCGCCGACATGGGTCATGCTCTTGACGAACATGATGAGATTCTTAAGGCGCTCGAATCGGGTGACAGCGAATTGGTCTACAAACTTTCGGCGGCGCATGTGCGAAGTTTCGATGCGCAAGTTCGCAATGCGGTGCGCAAGCGCCTCGAACTTACTGCGTCTTAATTTTTATTGCGTGCTAAGGCTGGCGCGAAATTCGCCTTCACGCATTTTCTCTTGAATCTCTTTTGGTGGTTCATCTAGTTTTTCGAGTGTGACACCGATTATTTGAGCGGTGCACTCGTAGTTGTGTGGATACGGACCGACAGGTGAACCTGTATCAACGCCAACATCAAATGTTTCACCGCTCATCGAAAACACGAGTGGCACGGTTTTTTCGATGTGACCCGTTGAGACTTCAGATTTATTGACCAGCATCGAAAGGGTGCCACCCGCACCAAAGCCACCGTCGTAGGCAAACAAAACTTCAATTACATGTTTTCCGACATTCAGAGACTTTGCGCTTGCAAAAGAAGAGTGCTCATGACCGAACCAGTTGTAATGAAAGACTGGCCGCGCTTTATTGTCGAGATAAAGCGACCAACCAGCCATGTTGCCGCCTTGACAAGCGATAACGCCTTGGTTTGATTCGTTAGTGACTTCAATTTCGGCGCTGATGCGATACGAGCAGTTCTTCAGGTTTAAAACTGAACTCTCTGGCATTCGTGTGTGCGCCAATGTGTATTTAATTTTTTTGAAACCATCTAATGAATGGGGTACGGAGAAGTCGCCATGACGCGGTGAGCCTGGGTCACGCAGTGGGTAGACGCCGTATTCAAATGCTTGTTTGTCGAATAACGCTTGCAGTTCTTTGAGTTTCTCTGGGTGAGTTTGTGCGAGATCTATGGCCTGCGAAAAGTCTTTTTCGATGTTGTAAAGCTCCCAGCGTTCTTGCGGGCCATCAAATTCAAAACCTTGCAGGCGAATCCAAGGCAAGCGACCGTGAAAGCATGAGGCGATCCAGCCGTTTTCATAGATGGCTCGGTTGCCCAAGATCTCGAAATATTGCGAGGTATGAGTACTTGGTGCATTGGCGCTGTCAAATGAATATTTCATTGATGTGCCATGTATTGGCATCTGCTCAATGCCATTGACATGTGTTGGCGGAGTGATGCCTGCAACTTCGTAAATTGTTGGCGCGATATCAATCACATGATGAAACTGTGAGCGCAAAGTACCAACGTCGCGAATTTTCTTCGGCCATGAAATTGCAATCGCATTGCGAGTGCCGCCGAAGTGTGAAGCAACTTGTTTCATCCATTGAAAGGGCGAGTCGAGTGCCCATGCCCAACCGACATTGAAGTGATTTTCGCATTTTGCCGTGCCGAAATCATCGATGTGCTCAAGTAGCCACTCAGGATCTTCAGGAACACCGTTTTGAAACGACGGTGCACTCCATGCACCGTGAACAGTGCCTTCGGCAGAGGCGCCGTTGTCGCCAGTTATATAAATAATCAAAGTGTTGTCTGCAATTTCTAGATCGTCTAGCGCGTCGATCACGCGTTTGATTTGTGCATCTGTGTGGGCGAGAAAGCCGGCGAAAACTTCCATTAGTCTTCGCGCAATTGGTCTGTATCGCTCGGGGTAGTCATCCCACGACGGAATTTGTTCTGGTCGTTTTGTTAAAGCTGTGTCTTGTGGAATTACGCCAAGTTTCAATTGGCGTTGGTAAATCTCTTCGCGCAGACTGTCCCACCCGTTATCGAACTTATTTTTATATTTGTCAATCCATTCGCGTGGCACATGATGTGGTGCGTGTACGGCTGGTGTCGAGAAATAGCAGAAGAAAGGTTTGTTAGGTGAGGACGCTTTTTGACGGTGCATCCAATTGATTGTTTGGTCGGCTAGATCTTGCGTGAGGTGATAATCGGTTTTGCCGAGATGTGGCGAGATTGGTGTTGTCTGGTCGTAAACAGGAGGCTCATATTGCGACGATTCTGCGCCCATGATTCCATAGAAGCGATCGAAGCCGAGACCTGTCGGCCATCTGTCAAATGGCCCTGCGGGGCTTTGCTCCCATGAGGGTGTCAAATGCCATTTGCCAAAACAGGCGGTGCTATAGCCAGACATTCGAAGAACTTGGGCAACAGTTGCCGACTCAGGCGGAATTGCGCTGTCGTAACCAGGAAACGAGTTCGCGATTTCGGTGATGCCCCCCATGTGCACCGAGTGGTGATTGCGGCCAGTCAACAGGGCGGCGCGCGTCGGCGAGCAAAGTGCGGTCGTGTGAAATTGGTTGAAGATCAAACCGGTGTTGGCAACTTTGTCGAGACCCGGTGTTGTGACTGGTCCACCAAAATTGCCAAACGAACCAAACCCGACATCGTCAAGCATGATCAATAAAATATTGGGCGCGTCAGCCGGAGCCTTTGGGGCAAGAAGTTTCTCGGGCGTCGAATCGGTTATTACTTTCTTGATCTCTCCCGAAAACTTAGGTGTTGCACGGGGGAGTTTCTTTTGGCTCACGACCGCAGACCGTCAATGTCAAACACGCCAAGTGCACTTTTTGTGGTGGCAAGATTGCCTTCTATTTTTAGTTCGCCCGAATCAATAGCCACAGACAAAGTCGTTACGCCCGTCAAAATGTCTGCCCATTTTTCAATCGTGCAAGAGACGTTTATTTTTGCATCTCTCCCATCGGTCTGCTTGGCAATACAGTTTCGAATGTGCAGACCAGTTTTGTCGTGACCCGTGAAGTTGAAACATATATTCGCGTCAATGTCAACGGCCCGGTCCGGGTCGAGCATTACTCGCAAAATGTGGACTGCTCGCTCAGCCGATGCAGACACAATCTGTTTGCGGGTCAGCCTGTGAGTATTGAATCGCGTCAAACTGAGCGTGCCGTCAAGATCGCGGGCTCGGGTTAAACACCAATTTCGAATGTTCGCTGCAGTTGTTCGTTGAGCGATCAGCCGAAGCGTGTTTGCTAGTAGTGCGCGATCCGCAGTTTCAGCCTTAGTGCTGTAACTGAGCCAAGAGCCAAGTTCGCACGCCCAGCGTAAATCATTATTCTGCATCGCTTCTCGAGTGATTTTGCGCACAGTCTCGCGGCCGCCGAACCCTGAGATCATGCGATCTGAGTGTTCGACTCTGGGCAACGGAAACAGGTTCGCGGGGTCACCATCAAACCAGCCAAATAATCCCGTACGGATTTGACGAACATGATGTTCTGCAACGCCGTAAAACTCCGAGGTTAAATTGTCGTTGTCAAAGAAATCTGGCAGACGAATCGAGTAGGCAAGTTCAGTGCTTGAGTAGCCACGGTTTGTCAATCGAACTGTTTGATCCCATAAAAACTGAAGTGAGTCACGATATTTGGTGACACGTTCCGAGATTTCTGTGCTGCCACTAATCGGCATGCCATGTGCACCGACCAAATGATCCGCATTTAGTGACAGCAAGTGGTCAAGGCCAGTGAGCATTATTCGCGGGTCTCGATATTCTTCGCCACGAATTGCAAAAATATTGAACAGCACCGGCCATACCAAGTTATTCACGGCACAACCCAGTGATTCGAGCCAATATGTGACCGAGTCGTCAGCGTCAGACGGCGCTGGTGTCACGTCGATGCTCAGCCCTGCAACTTTTATCGTGCATTGTGAGTTAAAAGTTTTCTGTGGTGCAATGAAGCCATTTGTCTGAGTCGTGAATATCGGGTTGCGGTAGAAATTGCCCAACCCGACATTTACAGTTCCATCGGGGCCATCTTGGGGAAGGGTGATCGCAAATTGCTCAACGAGTCCTCGACCGTACGCAGGTGCAATTTCGGCAGTCGCCCTAACCCGGTTATAGGCGATCTTCTCGTGTCCCCAAATCTGAACTTCTTGAGTTGGGTCATCATCAAGAACTGCTTGAGTGCCTGAAACATAGTGAAAGTGCGTATACAGAACCGCAACAATTGGGCGCGATGTTTTGGTTCGCAACTCTACGATCGCGGCACGCATTTCTTCATTTGACTCGCCCGTGTCAATCGCGATGATTCCGTCAGGAGCATCTATAAATGTTTGATTTGATAAACCGTTGCCGACGAGGCACCAAACATGATCGCTGACTTCGTAAAAATTTCTTACAAGACGCTGCGATTGCTCGGCATGATCACGATGAGTTATTTGGCCACTCGGCAAAGTAATTGTGTTTCGATCATCGGGTTCGAAACTTCTTGAACGATTTGATTTGCTCATACTTAATTGTAATTTGTATGTTGAGTGGCGTCTGGCGAAACTTCGCCCGGCCAATTCGAGTGCCATATGTTGGCAGCACTGGTGCCCACATGCAATGGTTC
>NSIC01000028.1 GCA_002737635.1 Acidimicrobium sp. | reverse complement strand
TTAGGCGTTTTGAATCTTGATTTCGATGTCAACGCCGGCAGGCAACTCTAAACGCTGCAAACTGTCGATTGTCTTAGCGTTCGGATCAACGATGTCAATCAGACGCTTGTGAATGCGCATCTCGAAATGCTCGCGCGAGTCTTTGTCAACGTGTGGTCCACGAATAACCGTGAAACGATGCTTGTCTGTCGGCAGAGGTATTGGCCCACGCACCGTCGCACTCGTACGAGTGACGGTTTCAACGATTTTCTTCGCAGAATCGTCAATGTTCTGGTGATCAAACGCCTTGAGACGGATGCGAATGCTCTGTGCCATCAGAATGAACCGGTTCTAAAACGATCTACTTGATGATCTTCGTTACGCGACCAGCACCAACTGTGCGGCCACCTTCGCGAATTGCGAAGCGGAGACCCTCGACCATGGCGATCGCCTTGCCGAGTTCGACCGTCATCGTCACATTGTCGCCAGGCATAACCATTTCTGTGCCCTTTGGAAGTTCAACGGTTCCAGTTACGTCGGTTGTTCGAAAGAAGAACTGTGGTCGGTAGTTGTTGAAGAAAGGCTTATGGCGTCCGCCCTCTTCCTTTTTCAATACATAGACCTGACCTTCGAAGTTTGTATGCGGAGTGATTGAACCCGGTGCACACAGAACCTGACCACGCTCAACTTCTTCTTTTTTGGTACCACGCAAAAGCGCACCAATATTGTCGCCTGCTAGACCTTCATCGAGCAACTTGCGGAACATTTCTACGCCTGTGCAAACAGTCTTCTGAGTGTCACGAAGTCCGACGATTTCGATTTCGTCACCTGTGTGAACTTTGCCCTGCTCAACTTTGCCAGTTACTACGGTGCCACGACCAGTGATCGTGAACACGTCTTCAATTGGCATCAAGAAAGGCTTATCAAGTTCACGCTTCGGCTCTGGAATTGATTCGTCGCATGCATTCATGAGTGTCATGATTTTTTCTTGCCACGCAGCATCACCTTCAAGGGCTTTGAGTGCCGAGACGCGAACGACTGGGCAATTCTTGCCGTCGAACTCGTATGAAGTGAGCAGGTCGCGAACTTCTTCTTCGACAAGTTGCAACATTTCTTCGTCGTCAACCATGTCTGACTTATTAAGTGCAACAACGATGTAAGGCACACCAACTTGGCGAGCAAGAAGCACGTGCTCACGCGTTTGTGGCATTGGGCCGTCAGTTGCCGCCACTACCAAGATTGCTCCGTCTACCTGTGCGGCGCCGGTGATCATGTTCTTGATGTAGTCAGCGTGACCTGGCATGTCAACGTGTGCGTAGTGACGCTTCTCGGTGTTGTACTCAATGTGTGCAATCGAGATCGTAATACCGCGAGCTTTTTCTTCAGGAGCCTTGTCGATTTGATCGAAAGGTGTGTACTCGGCAAGACCTTTGCTGGCAAGTGTCTTTGAGATCGCTGCAGTAAGTGTTGTCTTGCCGTGGTCAATATGGCCCATCGTTCCGATGTTCACGTGTGGCTTGACGCGCTCAAATTTCGCTTTACTCATTGTTCTTCTCTCCTGTTATTGCTGGTTACTGTTAAAACTTTGGCTTGCTTGACTATTCGCCACGCACACGCTTGATGATCTCGGTTGATATTGCTTCGGGCACTTGCTGATACGAATGAAACTGCATCGTGTAAGTCGCACGCCCTTGAGTGCGAGAACGCAGATCTGTACTGTATCCGAACATTTCCGAAAGCGGAACCTGTGAACGCACGATTTGGGCATTTCCATTGGCTTCCATGCCTTCAATGCGGCCTCGGCGGCTGGAAAGGTCGCCAATTACATCACCCATGTAGTCCTCTGGGGTCACTACTTCTACGGCCATAATTGGCTCAAGCAAGACCGGTCGAGCCAGCTGCGCAGCCTTACGGAACACCATTTGCCCGGCGATTTTGAACGCCATTTCGCTTGAGTCCACGTCGTGGTACTGACCATCGACCAATGAGACTTTGACGTCAACTGTTGGATAACCAGCAAGCACGCCTGCATCAAGCGCTGACTGAATGCCCTGGTTCACCGGCTGAATATATTCACGCGGAATGCGACCACCGGTGATCTCGTCTTCGAACTGATAACCGCCACCTGGGCCACTTGGCTCGATCGTAACTTTGACAACTGCGAACTGACCAGAACCACCAGTTTGTTTGATGTGTCGATATTCGATGTTCTCGATTTTTTTCGTAACAGTTTCGCGATAAGCAACTTGTGGCTTGCCGACAGTTGCATCAACTGCGAACTCGCGCTGCATTCGGTCAACGAGAATTTCAAGATGCAACTCACCCATTCCTGAAATAACTGTTTGACCAGTTTCTTCGTCGGTGCGCACTCTGAAAGTTGGGTCTTCATCAGACAACGACTTCAGCGCCTTGCCAAGTTTGTCTTGGTCATTTTTTGTTTTCGGTTCGATCGCCACGTGAATAACCGGCTCAGGAAAAATCATTCGCTCAAGCACGATCGGGTTGCCGCGATCACACAGCGTGTCACCCGTGGTTACGTCTTTGAAACCAAGACCGGCGACAATGTCACCCGCCATCGCGAATTCAATATCTTCGCGTTGGTTTGCGTGCATCAACAACAATCGACCAACACGCTCGCGCTTTTCTTTGACCGAGTTGTAAACCTCGTCACCTTTGGTGATCGTGCCCGAGTAAACCCTGAAGTATGTCAAGCGACCGAATGGATCAGCCACAATCTTGAACGCAAGCGCCGCGAACGGGGCCTTCTCGTCGGGTTGACGACTCAATGTTTCGTCGCCATTGACATTTGTGCCGGATGCAGGCGGAATGTCGAGCGGGCAAGGCATGTAGTCAACAACAGCATCAAGCATTTGTTGCACACCTTTATTTTTAAATGCTGAGCCGCAAAGAATTGGTACGAAACTAAACGCCAATGTACCTTTGCGAATGCCCATACGAAGATCTTCTTCGCTTAGGTCGTCGTTGGCCAAGAATTTCTCCATCAATTGTTCATCTTCAGAAGCAGCAAGGTCAAGCAACTCGGCGCGATATTGCTTGGCTTTGTCGAGATATTCAGCCGGAATATCTTCTTCGCGAAACTCCGAGTCTTTCTCGTCGCCATCCCAGACGATCGACTTCATCTTTACGATGTCGATCAAGCCCTTGAAATTAGCCTCAGCACCAAATGGCAACTGCAAAACTGCCGGCACTGTTGCGAGACGATCTTTAATCATGTCGAGTGTGCGATAAAAATTCGCGCCGGTGCGGTCCATTTTGTTGATGAAGCACATTCGCGGAACCTTATATTTGTTGGCCTGGCGCCAAACAGTCTCGGTCTGCGGCTCAACACCTGCAACCGAGTCGAACACTGCAACCGCGCCGTCAAGCACACGCAACGATCGCTCTACTTCAATTGTGAAGTCAACGTGGCCAGGTGTGTCAATGATGTTGATTCGATGACCGCGCCAAACTGCAGTTGTCGCAGCCGAAGTAATCGTGATGCCGCGCTCTTGCTCTTGCACCATGAAGTCCATGACGGCGGCACCTTCGTGCACTTCACCGATTTTGTATGTCTTGCCGGTGTAGTAGAGAACACGCTCGGTCGTCGTAGTTTTGCCGGCGTCAATGTGCGCCATGATGCCAATATTTCGGTATTTATCAAGTGGATACTCGCGTGATGGCATGGGGGTGTACCTATTAACTTGATCTGCTGTTTACCAGCGGTAGTGAGCGAACGCTTTGTTCGACTCGGCCATCTTTTGCATGTCTTCGCGCTTTTTCATCGATGCGCCGAGACCATTCGATGCGTCCATCAATTCGCTAGCCAAACACTCTGCCATTGTTTTTTCACGACGGCTGCGCGCGTTCTCGACAATCCAACGAATCGCCAATGTAGTTGCACGGCGCGGTCGAACTTCGACTGGCACTTGATATGTAGCGCCACCGACTCGGCGGCTGCGAACTTCAAGAGGCGGCTTCACATTGTCGACTGCACGCTTCACTGCAGTAAGTGGCTCGCCGCCCATTTTTGTTTCCATTACTTTCATTGCGTCATAAACGATTGACTCGGCGATGCTCTTCTTGCCGTGCAACATAACTTTGTTGACGATCTGAGTTACGAGTGCTGAACGATAAACCGGATCTGCTGCGAACTCGCGACGAGCGACTGGACCTTTGCGTGGCATGGGTTAATCCTTTACTTCTTCTTCGCGCCGTAGCTGCTGCGAGATTGCTTGCGATCTTTTACACCGGCGGCATCAAGCGCACCACGAATAACTTTGTAACGAACACCCGGCAAGTCACGCACACGACCACCACGCACAAGCACGATCGAGTGCTCTTGCAAGTTGTGACCCTCACCCGGAATGTAAGCGGTGATTTCGACGCCACTAGTCAGACGCACACGGGCAACTTTGCGCAATGCCGAGTTCGGTTTTTTTGGAGTAGTTGTGAAAACGCGGGTGCATACGCCACGACGCTGTGGAGAACCTTTGAGCGCAGGAGTCTTAGTCTTCGATGACTTCGAGCTTCGACCCTGGCGGATCAACTGTTGAATTGTGGGCACGCAAACGACCTTTTCTGAAATTTCTTTTATGAACTGAACTACTAAAAACCACCCCAAACGGGACAGTGAATACTACGGTTCAACGCCTCGTCTCGGCAACCTGCCCCAACCAGATGATTCTCTGGTTATTGCGGTTATTGAGCGATGCCGGTATCTGAAATGTCGGTATCCGAAATGTCGGTATCTGAGATGCTGTCAGCGATGCCGTCAGAATCAGTTGCAAAACCTGCATCTGGCGCAGACTCGACTGCAACATCAGTTACAACTTCGGCTTCAACCTCGGCAAGCGGCTCATCATCGGCGACATAGTTGCCTTGCAGACCAGCCAGGTATGCGGCTGGGTCGGCTTCGTCATCGCTCGAGTAATAAGGCATCGGCACATAATCTGGCGCGCTGACATCAAACAAGTTGTAACGATCCATGCCGGTACCAGCAGGGATCAACTTGCCGATGATGATGTTTTCTTTCAAACCAACCAAGTGATCTGACTTTCCATCAATCGCCGCTTCAGTAAGTACACGAGTCGTCTCTTGGAAAGATGCTGCCGACAACCAAGACTCAGTCGCCAACGACGCCTTGGTGATACCCATCAACTCTGGGCGACCTTCGGCCGGCTTCTTTCCTGATTCGACGATTGCGCGATTGACATCACGGAACTCTTTCGAGTCTGCACGATGACCCGGCAAGAAATGCGTGTCGCCAGGTTCTTGCACACTCACGCGTCGTGTCATCTGACGAACGATCAACTCGATGTGCTTGTCGTGAATCGCCACACCTTGGTCGCGATAAACCCTTTGTACTTCTTCAACGAGGTATTGCTGAGTTTCACGAATACCCTTAATTTGCATTAGTTCTTTTGGATCTAATGGGCCGTCGGTGATTCGATCGCCCGCCTCAAGGTTTTGTCCATCTTTTACGAGTGGACGGCTACCTGTTGGCAAGATGATCTCGATCTCTTGACCTTGATCATCAACGAACTTGATCGGAATACCCTTGCCTTCGTCTTCGAGAATTCGCACAACACCGGTTACGGGCACAAGTCGTGCCGAACCCTTAGGGTTGCGCGCTTCGAAAAGTTCTACGACGCGCGGCAAACCACCGGCGATGTCTTTACCGGCAACACCACCAGTGTGAAAGGTACGCATCGTCAACTGAGTGCCAGGTTCACCGATTGACTGGGCAGCGATAACGCCTACTGCTTCACCCAACTCGATGTCTTTGCCAGTCGCCAATGAACGGCCGTAGCATTTGGCGCAAACGCCAACTTCGGCATCACATGTCAACACCGAACGCACACGCAATCGCGTGACCTTCGGATCATTGCGCAATGTTGCCATCTCTTCGTCGCCGACAATCGTGTTGCGCGGCATGACCGAGCCATCTGATAATTCGACATCGTTGAGCAACGCACGACCAAACAACTTCGTCTCGAGATAAGCGCGTGTGTTGTCAGTATCTGCCCCAATGTTTTCGACCCAAACACCCAGCGTCGTGCCGCAGTCATCTTCGCGAACGATTAGTTCTTGTGCCACGTCGTGCAGACGACGAGTCAAATAACCCGAGTCAGCAGTACGCAACGCAGTGTCGACAAGACCCTTACGCGCACCAGGAGTTGCGATGAAGTATTCAAGAGTTTGCAAACCTTCACGGAAGTTGCTCTTGATCGGACGAGGAATCATGTCACCGCGAGGGTTGGCCACGAGACCACGCATACCTGCAATCTGACGCATCTGGGTCATGTTTCCACGAGCACCAGAGTTGATCATCATGTCAACAGGGTTGAAGCGCAACTCTTTGAATTCTTTTTCCATGGCTTGCTGAACATCTGATGTTGCAGCAGTCCAAATGCGCACTTCTTGACTGCGACGCTCACCGTCGGTAATAATGCCACGACGGAATTGTGTCTCAACTTTTTCGGCTTGCTTCTCGTAGCCGTCAAGAATGCCGCGCTTGGCAACGGGCGTCTTTACGTCATCTACCGAAACGGTAAGACCCGATTGCGACGCATAGCGATAGCACAGGTTCTTGATCGCATCGAGTGACGATGCGATAACTGCTTTCGGATAATTGTCGCTCAGTCGTTCGACTATGACACCGAATTCTTTTTTCTTTACTGGTGCCGTGATGTGCCCGAATCGCTTCGAGAAATCTGTTGGCAAAACTTCTTCGAACAACATGCGACCTGCAGTTGTTTCGAAATATGTCGAGTTGTCATTATCATCTTTTTCGAGAACCTTGATCTTGGCGTGAAGTTTCAGGCCACCTTCATCAAGCGCACGAGTGATCTCCCACATCGACTTGAAGACGCGACCTTCACCAGCCAAACCAGCATCGTCACGAGTCAAATAGAAGCCACCGATTACAAGGTCTTGCTGCGGAGTCACAATTGGTCGACCAGATGCTGGTGACAAAATGTTGTTCGCCGAAAGCATCAACACACGAGCCTCTGCTTGCGCTTCAACCGACAATGGCAAGTGAACTGCCATTTGGTCACCGTCAAAGTCGGCATTAAACGCCGTGCAAACAAGTGGGTGCAAGTGAATTGCCTTGCCCTCAACCAACACCGGCTCAAACGCTTGAATACCCAAGCGGTGCAAAGTCGGTGCGCGGTTCAAAAGAACCGGATGTTCTTTAATTACTTCTTCAAGGACATCCCAAACCTGTGGGCGACGACGCTCAACCATGCGCTTGGCAGACTTGATGTTCTGCGCAAGTTGCTGATCGGCCAGACGCTTCATTACGAATGGTTTGAACAATTCGAGTGCCATCAACTTCGGCAAACCGCACTGCTGCAATCGCAATGTCGGGCCAGCCACGATTACTGAACGACCCGAGTAGTCAACGCGCTTACCGAGCAAGTTCTGACGGAACCGACCTTGCTTACCCTTAAGGCCGTCTGACAACGACTTAAGCGGACGATTGCCCGGGCCGCTTACAGGTCGACCACGACGACCGTTGTCGAATAAAGCATCTGCTGCTTCTTGCAACATTCGCTTTTCGTTGTTGACGATAATTTCTGGTGCACCAAGTTCGAGCAAACGGCTCAAGCGATTGTTGCGGTTGATTACACGACGATAGAGATCGTTCAAGTCTGAAGTCGCGAATCGACCACCGTCGAGCTGCACCATCGGGCGCAACTCTGGCGGAATCACCGGAATTACATCAAGGATCATCGCCTTCGGGTTATTAACCAAACGCTCGTCTTTGTCTTTTCGGTTGAATGAAGCAACAATCTTCAAACGCTTGATCGCTTTTTGCTTGCGCTGCGTCGACAACGGCTTGCCGTTGAGACCGTTCATGATCGCGTCGCGCAAAATTACTTCTTCGGCGTCAAAGTCGATCGTGTCGATCAAAACCTTGATCGCTTCGGCACCTGTGCCGCCAGTGAAATAATCTTCGTAGCGGTCTTTGATCTCGCGCCAAAGTTCTTCGTCATCAATGATCATTCGTGGATGAAGCTTCTGAAAAGTTTCAAACGCGCGATCGAGACGATCGAGATCTTTCGTGTGGCGATCGCCAATTAATTGAATGTCTTTGTCGATCAACTTTTGGCGAGCGCGAATATCGCTTTCTTTTGCCCCATCTTTTTCAAGTTGCTTGAGTTCAGTCTCGGCATCTTTTTGACGCAACTTGATTTCTTTTTCGCGTCGCTTCAACATTTCGTCGCGGTCTTCAAGATATTCTTTCTCGAGATCCGGCAACTCAACATGACGGCGATCTTTGTCGACGGCGCTCACCAACCAAGCAGCAAAGTAAATAACTTTTTCAAGCTGCTTAGCTTTGATTTCTTCGCGCGACTCTAAGCCACCAAGAAGATACGCCAACCAACTACGTGTACCTCGGAGATACCAAATGTGTACGACAGGTGCGGCAAGTTCGATATGACCCATGCGCTCACGGCGCACTTTTGAACGGGTTACTTCAACGCCGCACTTTTCGCAGATGATGCCCTTGAAGCGAACACGTTTGTACTTTCCGCAATAACATTCCCAATCGCGGGTTGGACCGAAGATTTTTTCGCAGAACAGACCGTCGCGCTCTGGGCGCAATGTTCGGTAGTTGATCGTCTCTGGCTTCTTTACTTCGCCACGCGACCAGTTACGAATGTCGTCGGCAGTCGCCAAACCAATGCGCAACTGTTGAAAGCTGTTGATGTCAAGCTTGCGCTTGTTGTCGTCGATAACTACATCTGACATGGTCATGCCAACCCTTCTGAAATGCTGCGGTTAATCATTAGAAAGCCTTCTCTCGGCGACGCTCGCGTTCACGGTCGTCGGCATCTGAACCACGTTCGTTGCGGCTGATGTCGATGCCAAGTTCGCGCACTGCAGTGAAGACTTCTTCGTCAAGATCTGTGAGTTCGACTTGCTTGCCCTCGTGCGAAATAACTTCAACGTCAAGACACAGTGCTTGCATTTCTTTCATCAGCACTTTGAAACTCTCCGGAATACCAGGCTCTGGAATGTTGTCACCCTTAACAATCGCTTCGTAAACACGCACTCGTCCGAGCACGTCGTCGCTCTTGATTGTTAGAAGTTCTTGCAAGCAATATGCAGCACCGTACGCCTCGAGTGCCCACACTTCCATTTCGCCGAATCGCTGGCCACCGAATTGTGCTTTGCCGCCCAATGGTTGTTGCGTGATCATCGAGTATGGACCAGTTGATCGAGCGTGAATCTTGTCGTCAACCAAGTGATTGAGTTTCAAGATGTACATGTAGCCAACCGTGATCGGGTTGTCGTATGGCAAACCTGTGCGACCATTGCGCAAAACAAGTTTGCCGTCATCGCCGATCATTCGCTTGCCGTCAACCGACTCTGGGTTCAAGTTGCGCAAAATCGATTGAATCGTCGGATGTGAGCCTGATTGATCGTCTTCATCCCAGTGAGCGCCGTCGAAAACTGGCGTCGAGATGAAAGTTGCTGGCGGCGTCGACGGACGAGTCTTCGACTCGGTGCCACGAACTGGGTTCGCGCCAACGGTCTTGTCGTTCTTTTCGTCATACCAACCCCAACGGGCGCAATAACCCAAGTGGGCTTCGAGCACCTGACCGATATTCATGCGGCTCGGTACACCAAGCGGATTCAAAATGATGTCAACCGCAGTGCCGTCTTCGAGATATGGCATATCTTCGATCGGCAGAATCTTGGAGATAACACCCTTGTTGCCGTGACGGCCAGCAAGTTTGTCGCCCACGCTGATTTTGCGCTTTTGTGCCACGTGAATCTTGACGATTTGGTTTACACCTGGTGGCAATTCGTCGCCTGGTTCATCGTCACCCTCGGCGGCTCGCTTGAGCACCTTGACGTCGATGACCTTGCCGCCTTCACCGTGCGGAACCTTGAGTGATGTATCGCGAACTTCACGCGACTTCTCACCGAAAATTGCGCGGAGCAACCGCTCTTCTGGTGTCAGTTCGGTTTCACCTTTTGGCGTCACCTTGCCGACGAGAACATCGCCCGGGCCTACTTCTGCGCCGACGCGAATGATGCCACGATCGTCGAGGTCGGCCAAAATTTCTTCTGACAAGTTCGGAATGTCACGACTGATTTCTTCTGCGCCGAGTTTTGTGTCTCGGGCATCGACTTCATATTCGTGAATGTGAATCGAGGTCAACACATCTTCTTTGACAAGGCGCTCTGACAAAATGATTGCGTCTTCGAAGTTGTAGCCCTCCCATGGCATCAAAGCCACGAGCAAGTTCTTGCCGAGTGCAAGTTCGCCCTCATCTGTGCTTGGGCCGTCGGCGATGAGATCGCCCTTCTTGACTTTTTGTCCTTCTTTGACGCGAACAATTTGGTTGATGCATGTGTCTTGGTTTGAGCGCAAGAACTTGAACAACTTGTGTTCGTGTTCGCGCTTCGGCAGATTCTCGTATTTAATGACGATTGATGCACCCGTTATCGACTCAACAACACCGTCGTCTTTTGCCAAGACCAAGTCGGCGCCGTCGCGTGCAGCGCGAGCCTCGACACCAGTGCCGATATACGGCGCTTCAGCACGAATCAACGGCACGGCTTGACGCTGCATGTTTGCACCCATCAACGCACGGTTTGCATCGTCATGCTCAAGGAAAGGAATCAACGCCGTAGCAATCGACACGATCTGTTTTGGCGAAACATCGATGAAGTCAACTTCTGCCGGTGTTACATAGCCGATGTCGGTTGTTGCGCCGAAGAAACTTTCTGCTTCGAGCATCTTCTTGAGGTCTTCCAAACTTGCGGCCTGAGGCGAACGACGCACGAGCACACGCTCGTCGCGCAAACGACCATCTGGCAAAATTGGGGTATTGGCCTGAGCAACGACGTAATTTTCTTCTTCGTCGGCTGCCATGTATTTGATCTCGTTGGTAACGATGCCACCACGTACACGGCGATACGGCGTCTCGATGAAACCAAATGGATTAATTCGTGCGTACGTCGAAAGCGCACCGATCAAACCAATGTTCGGGCCTTCTGGTGTTTCAATCGGGCACATCCGGCCGTAGTGCGAGAAGTGAACGTCTCGAACTTCAAAACCCGCACGCTCGCGGCTAAGACCACCAGGTCCGAGAGCCGAAAGTCGACGACGGTGCGTCAAACCCGACAACGGGTTGACTTGGTCCATAAATTGCGACAACTGAGAAGTGCCGAAAAACTCTTTGATCGCTGCAACTACAGGTCGCACATTGATCAAGGTCTGTGGCGAAATCGCTTCAGAGTCTTGGGTCGTCATACGCTCGCGAACGACGCGCTCCATGCGCGAAAGGCCGATGCGAACTTGGTTCTGAATCAATTCACCAACCGAACGAATGCGACGGTTTGCAAAGTGGTCTTGGTCGTCAAGGCGGTAGCCCGGCTCTTGCTTAACAAGATGCAACATGTAACTGATCGTCGCCAAAACTTCGCAACGGCTCAAGACATCTTGATCGTCTGTTGGAAAATCGAGTTTGCCAAGTTCTGGCCCGACTTTGAGACCGAACATTTCTTGAATCTTCTTCAACTCGCCGCCAAGTTTGCGGTTCAGTTTGTAGCGACCAACTCGTGACAAGTTGTAGCGCACACCGAAGAAAGCTTGTTCGAAATAAACACGAGCCGCTTCAACGTTTTGTGGTTCACTTGGTCGAGCACGCTTGTAAATTTCGAGCAATGCTTCTTCGCGAGTTGGGGCGACAACTTTTTCACGGCGCCACTGATCTTCGAGAAAGTCGAAGTAGTTGACGAAACGATCGATAAAACCCGGAGCATTAATTTCGTCATAGCCGAGCGCACGAATGATCGTAAAGATGCCCATGCGACGCTTGCGTGCAACACGGGTGCCTGCGGTTACTTCTTTGCCAGGCTTGTGCTCAACATCGAACTCGAGCCACTCACCACGACTTGGGTGAATCGTGCCCTTTACAAGTTGATACTTCGACAAGTTGCGCAAGCGAAAGCGCTCGCCTGGTTCAAAGATTACGCCCGGTGAACGCACCAACTGGCTAACGACGACGCGCTCTGTGCCATTGACAATAAACGTGCCCTTGTCGGTCATCTTCGGGAAATCACCGATGAATACGGTCTGCTCTTTGATTTCTCCCGTCGGACGATTCAAGAATTTTGCCTTGACAAACTTCGGCACCGAATATGTCATGTCGCGATCGCGACACTCGGCTTCAGTAAATTTTGGTTTTGGATTTAGATCTGCATCATCTGGATCAAAAGTAAGTTCGAGCTGCAAGTCATCGCTTACACCCTTGACCGGAGAAATATCTTCAAAGACTTCTCGCAACCCTTCTGTGAGAAACCACTCGAAACTCTCGCGTTGAACGCCAATTAAGTTTGGGATTTCCATTGCATCGGAAAGTGTTGCGAACGAATAACGTTCGCGTGCATCAGCACGAAGGGCCACGAGTGTACTCCTAAGGTTAGAAATTGGCAAGCAGAAAAATTAGAGTGAAATGCCCGCTGAGAAATTTTTTTGAATCACTCAAAGGGCATTGCACGACGGTAAACGAGCCTATCGGTGAATAACTGAAACTCACCAACCCGAAGACCAAAATGCGCGTTCGAGGCGCCCGGAAGACCCAGGCGCCAAGAGCGAGTTATTACGCGAGTTCGACGGTTGCGCCGGCCTCTTCGAGCTTGGCCTTCGCCTTGGCGGCGTCGTCCTTGCTGGCCTTTTCTAGTACTGGCTTTGGTGCGCCATCGACAAGGTCTTTGGCTTCTTTGAGGCCAAGTTGTGTCAATTCGCGCACTGCCTTGATAACGGCGATCTTCTGAGCGCCACCATCTTTCAAGATGACTGTGAACTCGTCTTTTTCTGCGCCTGCTTCTGCTGCTGGTGCTGCACCGCCTGCTGCCGCAACTGCCACTGGGGCTGCTGCTGTCACACCGAACTTCTCTTCGAATGCCGAGAGAAGATCTTTGAGTTCAAGAACTGTGAGTTCTGAGATTCCGTCAAGAATCTGATCTTTTGTTAGTGCCATTGTTGTTTCTCCTTTTATTTGTTAATTAATTAATTTGATTAGTTCTTTAAGCCGCTTCACGCTGTTCAACGAGTGCCTTGAGGGCATATGCGGTCTTACGCGGCAACGCTGCAAACAGATTTGCCGTCTTGGTGAGTGGTGCTTGCAACATGCCGGCAAGTTGAGCGAGCATGACTTCGCGTGGCGGAAGATCGGCAAGCGCCTTGAGTTCTTTTGCGTTGATGACTTTTCCGGCGACGACGCCACCCATCAAAACGAGTAGCGGATTTTCTTTGGCATGCGTCTTGAGAACTTTGGCAACAGCCGAAGCATCGCCGCTGATAAAAGTGATCGCAGCCGGGCCCTTCAAGAATTGTTCGAGTTCGCCGTAGCCAGACTCGCGCGCGGCAAAACGAGCCAGTGTGTTTTTGTAGACCTTGTATTCAGCACCGTGTGGGCGAAGTGCGCGGCGCAAAGTTGCCAACGAACCGACAGACAACCCGCGATATTCAGTAATGATCGCAGCGTTCGATTTGGCAAGCTTCTCGCTCACCTCTTTGACTACCGCAATTTTTTCTGCGCTTACATTTGCCATGAGTTTAAAACTTTCTGGTTTGACAATGCTCAGGTGCTCAACGCAGTGCGGAACAACCCGGCGCGAAAATTCGCTACCGATTCATTCACCTCGTCTGGCGAACCATTGCTAGTTCATTATCTGAAACGAATCTTTCAGACCAAATTTCTGCGGTGGGCAACCTTCACATTGCTGTGATTGCTGCTTTTTTAATTACTAACGACTAGTCACGATATCGGGTGTTTTTCGACCTCACACCCGAAGTAATTTTCGGTTTGACGAATTTCTACTCGTTTCTACTCGCCTGTAACCAGTGCCGGGTCAATCTTTACACCAGGTCCCATGGTCGAAGACACTGAAATCTTCTTGATGAAGCGGCCCTTTGCTGCAGCCGGACGTGCTCGGTTGAGTTCGTCAACGACGGCCGCGACATTCATCGCCAAAGCCGATGCTTCGAAACTAACTTTGCCCACCGGAATATGCACATTGCCATAGCGGTCGGTGCGATATTCGACTTTGCCGCCCTTAAATTCGGCGACTGCTCGCGCAACATCTGTCGTCACGGTGCCAGTTTTTGGGTTCGGCATCAAACCGCGAGGTCCGAGTGCGCGACCCAACTTGCCGACGAGCGGCATCATGTCTGGCGTAGCAATCGCGATATCGAAATCCATTTTGCCTTTTTCGATTTCAGCGGCGAGTTCGTCGCTACCAACAATGTCGGCGCCAGCGTCACGAGCTTGTTTAGCCGCCTCGCCTGCCGCGAAAACAGCGATTCGCACCGATTTGCCGGTACCTGACGGCATTGACACGGTGCCACGAACGCTCTGTTCTGTTTTGCGTGGATCAACACCCAAGCGCACGGCCAATTCAACGGTTTCGTCAAACTTTGCCTTTGCTAATGACTTAACTTTGGCGACAGCATCGGCTGGCGTGTGCAATGTCTCGCGGTCATAAGACGCAATCGCATTGCGATAGTTCTTGCCGTGATTTTTGTCTTGATTGTTATCTGTTTTGGTTTTATTCTGTGGCATTTCGCCTCCCTCGTTGTTGACCCGTCCGGATGAGGTTCTTCCGACTCAGGGTTAGTTATTTGTTGCTTATCTAATAGTTATTTCATCCAACGACAGTCAGACCCATCGAACGGGCTGTGCCGCGGACTTGTTGTTTGGCAGCCTCAAGATCATTGGCATTTAAGTCAGGCATCTTGATTTTGGCTACTTCTTCAACATCTTTTTCGGTCACCGAACCAGCAACTTCTTTGCCTGGGTTCTTGGCAGCCTTTTCGAGACCTGCTTTTTGACGCAACAAAACCGGTGTCGGTGGAGTCTTTAGGATGAACGAGAAAGAACGATCTTCGAAAATCGTGATCTCAACAGGCACAACAGTGCCGCTCTGTGACTCGGTCGCAGCGTTGTATTGCTTGACGAAATCCATGATTTGGATGCCGTGTGGTCCAAGTGCTGTACCAACTGGTGGTGCCGGTGTTGCTTTGCCCGCAGGAATCTGAATCTTGACGACTGCTTTAATATCTTTTTTTGCCATGACTGGTTCTTTCTTTTAAGTTTCTATTTAAAGTTTTGCGACTTGACTGAAGTCCATTTCGACGAGAGTTTCTCGACCGAAAATATTAACGAGTACTTTCAACTTCATGTGGTCGGCATTAATTTCTGCAACCTGACCCGAGAAATCTGCGAACGGACCTTCTTTAACGCGCACACCCTCGCCAACTTCGTAGTCGAGTTTTGGTGCCTTGCGCTTCGGTGCTTCTTTGCCATCACCTTTGGCCGACAAGAAAGTTGCAACTTCTTTAAGCGACAGTGGCGCTGGTGTCTTGCCTTTTTGGCTTTGACCCACGAAACCAGTGACGCCCGGTGTGTTGCGAATACAGAACCAAGTTTCATCGTCCATTTCGCAACGCACGAGAAGATATCCAGGGAAAACTTTTTTCTGCACGGTTTGCTTGCGACCCTGCTTGAACTCAACGACGTCTTCCATCGGGATGACGATTTCGTAAATTCGATCGGTCAAGTTATACGAAGCGATGCGAGCTTTGAGATTAGCGTCAACTTTTTTCTCATAGCCCGACTGCGAGTGCACGACATACCATTTGCCTGGGCG
>NSIC01000027.1 GCA_002737635.1 Acidimicrobium sp. | reverse complement strand
AATGTCGTCGACCCCGCTTCACTCAACAGCGTCGAAATCACCGCGTTATCAAGGCAAAGTGCAAACGACAGCAAACCGCCAGCGACCATCGCCGAAGCAATCAGCGGCAAAGTTATTTGTCGAAATGCTCGCGCTGGTGGCGCACCAAGATCGCCTGCTGCTTCTTCAAGTGACTCGTCGAGCCCTGCGAGTCGCGCGCGCACGATCAGCGTGACAACAGCACTGGCATAAAGCGACTGACCCACCCAAAGTTTGTTGATGCCCCCGTTGAATGGCCCCCACCCAGCCGAAAAAATCGTGCCAACAAGAGGCACCTCTTTTATTCGCGGAAACCAAGTCACGAGTGCGATCGCATCCATAATTTCTGGAGTAACCAAAATCAAGAACACGGTCGCCATAAAAAACTTCGTCCAGCCGCCTGGTCGACGCGCAAGAGCAACACCCGACATGCCACCAATAATCACGGCAATGATTGTGGCACCAAATGCAGCAATAAACGAGTTCCGAATCGCATCGCCGATGCCAGCAAAATCAAATATCGTTCGATACCAGTTTGTAATCAAACCGTTGACAACCAGCGCCACAACAAATGCGCCAGTGGCCAGCCAAGTCTTCAGCGATCGTGCAACATTCGGTCGCCTCTTCGCATAGTTCTGCGCTAAAACTCCGATGCCGATCAAAATTGCAAAACGAATCAACACGCCGAACATTTCGGCACCGTCAAACAACTCGCCCCACCACTTAATGCTCGTACTACCCGACCAAATCGTGAACGAACTGCCCGCGTTGAATGAATGCAAAATGACCAACAAAATCGGCACGAACAAAAACACCAACACGAGAAACGTCCATACGGCCAACAATTTGCTCAACACTTCGCGCTTGACACGAGTCTGTATCTTTTCGCTGCGTGCTTGATTTGCTGCGTGCTCATAAATTTTGCGTCGAATCGTTTGCACGAGCGGTGAGGCTATGACTGCAATTCGCGGCAACACCCAGAAAATTGCCGCACCAATTATCAAAGTCAACAGAACCGCACCGATCATCAAAATCGCCATCGCCGACCCAAGCGGCCAGTTTTGTGCGCCACTAAATTGCGAAGCGATCATCGATCCGATCATGTTGCCCTTTGCTCCGCCCAAGACGGTTGCAGTCACATAGTCGCCACACATCGGAATAAAAGTCAGTAACACACCGGCGATGATTCCTGGACCAGCCAGCGGCAAAGTTACACCAAAAAATGTTGCAATTCGACCCGCGCCAAGGTCTTTGCTCGCTTCGCGCATTCGCACATCGATGCGATCCAACGCAACAAACAGCGGCAAAATCATAAACCCGAGATAGTTGTAGACAATTGCAATCTGCACGGCAGTTGCCGTCTCGAGAATCTGAATGCCATCACCGCCGATGAATCCCATTTCAATGAGCCACTTCGAAAGCGTTCCATTTGGCGCGAGCGGAATTCGCCACGCAACCGTGCGAATCAAGAAACTCGTGAAACTTGGCACGACAACGGCGGCCAAAATTATTGCTTTCCATTTTTCGGCAACCTTGAAAGCCGTGAAATATGCGACTGGCAAACCAATTACGACGCACATTGCAGTCGCTACGACGCTGATGCGCAAAGTGGCCTTAAAAACTTTGAAAAATGTCTCGTCAAAAACTGACGAATAACTATTCGATGACAGGTTGCTTAGATCAACCGGCAATAACTTCGTTGTGTCTTTGGTGCCAAATGAATAGAGAACGATGAACGCGATCGGCGCCGCAAAAAAGACTAGATACCAAATGATCGCCGGAATGGCGAGCAAATACTTCGGCGCTCTTGCCTTGCTTCTTAATTTTGCGGCGACCGATACGGTCACTAAAGATCAGCCTCCGGCCTTTGCCTTTGACTTGTTGAGGATGTCGATTAAACGATCAAGCGCGGGTGTTATTATCTGTGTTCGCATTGTCGCAACTTGTTCATCACCAAAGAAAATCATGTCGCCCCTCGTTAAATCGGGTGCCACTTCTGAAATCAAAGTGGACATGTTCTTCATGCCGGTGTGATAACCGTGGTATGACAAGTCTTTGATCGATACTTCAGGAATCAAGTCCCAGTTGATCCAAGCATTTGCAGCCTCGGCGTTCGGTGCCCCCGCTGCGATGCAATAGTTGTCCATCCATAGTTCGGTTTCTGGCGCACCCAACACCCACTTCCAATCGTCCGGGTTGCCACCTGCTTCTTCGATACGCGTGTAAGCCTGGCGAGCATCGCCGTTCCAGGCCATGGCGATCGAAAATGCACCCTCTGCAAGTTTTGTTGATGGGTAACTGTCGAATGCCTTGATGTGCTGTGCGAATTCTTCAACCAAGAACTTTTCGCATGCATCAAGATCTTCTGGCTTTTCAGTGTTCCAGTCAATGCCATTTGCCCAGAACCAAGGGCCGCAGTAGTTGGGTGCTGCATCGATAACTGCGCAGTTACCACTCGCTTCGCCCATGCAAACATCTAAGAAGTCTTGCCAGTTTGTCATCTCTTTGGATATTTTTGTCGAGTTGTAGAGATATCCAACAGTGCCCCAGTTTTTGCAAACCGAATACTCATTCGTTGGGTCCCACGCTTGCGCCAAATAATTTGAGTCGACATTGACCATATTTGGAATCAACGATTTGTCAAGTTTTTGAATCAAACCCTTTTCAATCATTTGCGGAATGTATGGTCCTGTCGGCACGACGATGTCGAAACCACTGCTTCCTCCGCTAGTTGCAAGCTTGGTGATCAAGTCTTCGTTGCTTGCGTAGTAATCAACTTTCATCGTCACATTAAGAGTCGATGCAGCAAGAGCACCCACCAACTCAGGGTCGTTGTAGTCACCCCATGTGTACATCGCCAAAGTGCCACTTGACTGATTAATCACTCGGCTCCAATCACCTGTGGCCACACCTTCGCCACTGGCCTCGCCACCTTCGGCTGAATCGCTATCTGACGAACCGCATGCAGCAGCGATAAGTGCAAAACCCGCTACTGCTGTGCCACCTTGCAGAAACGCGCGGCGGGAAAGTTTTTCACGAAAACCTTCTGGTGCCAACATTTTCAATTGCTTTTTCTCGTTGCTCATTATTATCCCCTTTATTTTGTTTTGTAAATTAAATAATAGCCATGTACTTAAGCATGAGGTGCACCTGCAAGCACCAGATCAGCCTGTCGCGCAGAGAACAAATAGACGTCGTCAGCCGACCAGGTGCACCAGACCGAATCACCCACAGCAAATCGAGACGGATCGGTACGGCTGACTTGCACCAGCAAGTCGCGAGACCCAGCCGTGACAACATATTGCAAAACATCACCGAAGTGAGACACACCCGCGACTATGGCGCTCACGAAATTGACATCCGAACTCGGCTTGGTCGCCGACAAGTTGATCGTCTCGGGTCTCACCGCAGCAAGAGCATCTTGGCCTGCCGGCACGGTTTCTTCGGGTCGCGTCGCGACGAAGACCGTGCCATCGTTTGCCTTGGCGCCATTTGCGGTCGCCATACCTCTCCAAAAATTATTTCGACCCACAAACCCAGCAACAAACGCCGACGCCGGTCGCTCGTAAACAGTTTCAGGGTCGCCGAGTTGTTCAACATGGCCGTTGAGCATGATCGCGATTCGGTCAGACATTGACATTGCTTCCTCTTGGTCGTGGGTCACAAAAACAAATGTGATTCCCAGGCGGCTCTGTAAAAGTTTCAATTCAATCTGCATCTCTTCGCGCAACTTCCGGTCAAGCGCACCAAGTGGCTCGTCGAGCAACAGAATGCTCGGTCGGTTAACGAGCGCACGTGCCACTGCAACACGCTGTTGCTGACCACCCGATAATTGACGCGGCTTACGAGTCGCCATCTTCGACATCTGCACCATGTCGAGTGCCTCAATCACTTTGCTGCCGACCTCATCTTTCGAAACACCTTTCTGACGCAAACCATATGCAACGTTTTCGGCAACGTTCATATGCGGAAACAATGCATAATGCTGAAACACCGTATTCACATCGCGCTTGTATGGTGGCACTCCCTGCACATATTCGCCGCTGATGCGCACAAAACCCTCGTCTGGTTGTTCGAAACCCGCCAACATTCGCAGAGTCGTCGTCTTGCCACAACCACTCGGGCCAAGCAACGACAAAAATTCACCGGATTTAATTTCAAGATTCAATGAATCAACTGCGACGACATCACCGTAACGCTTGGTGACATTAACGAGTTCTACTGAACCGCGTTCACTACCCATCAACGCCACCTACTCACGTCGCTCACCAGTTCTTAACCCCCACACGCATTAACTGCTTGAAGCCAAGCATTACATATTTCTACTAGATTTGTACAAATGGCGAACCCCGCAATCAAAACACTGGGCGTACCTAAAGAAACCAAAACTTCTGAGGGACGAGTTGCGTTAACCCCAGATGGCGTCCGCGAACTAGAGCGGATAGGGGTCGAGGTGTTTGTCGAGACCTCAGCGGGTCTCGGTGCCTCAATTGAAGATCGCCAATACGAGGCGGCTGGAGCAACGATCGTCCCTAATGCGGCCGATGCGTGGTCTCAACAAATGGTGGTCAAAGTTAAAGAGCCAACCGCCAAAGAATTCGATTTCTTGCGACCCGATCTAACGCTGTTCACATATCTGCATCTCGCGGCATATCCAAAAGTCGCCGAAGCGCTGCTTAAAAATAAAACAACTTCAATCGCTTACGAAACTGTTCAAGAAGCAGATGGCTCACTGCCACTGCTCGCGCCAATGAGTGAAATCGCTGGTCGCATCGCCACTCAGGTCGGCGCTTTTTATTTGCAGAGCCCCAACGGTGGTCGTGGAGTATTAATGGGCGGCGCACCAGGTGTGCATCCGGCAAAAGTTTTAGTGATCGGCGCCGGCAATGTCGGCTGGAACTCAGCGTGGATCGCCGGTGGAATGGAAGCCGAAGTGGTTTTGCTCGACAAAAACCTCGACCGCTTGCGTTTCATCGACCAGATCATTCGCTCACGAATCACAACTATCGCCTCGAATCGCGGCGCAATCGAGCGCTACATCGCCCAGGCAGATCTCGTCATTGGCGCCGTGCTCGTCGCTGGGGCCCGCGCTCCGGTTGTCGTGTCTGAAGACATGGTCAAGTCGATGAAGCGCGGTTCAGTAATTGTTGATGTTGCCGTCGACCAAGGTGGTTGCATCGAAACAATCCACGAAACGACTCACAAAGAACCCGTTTACGAAAAGCATGGTGTCTTGCACTACGCAGTCGGCAACATGCCAGGCGCCGTACCGCACACAAGTACTTACGCACTGACCAACGCAACGTTGCCGTATCTACTCGAAGTCGCCAAACTTGGTACGAAAAACGCAGCACAACACGACGAGCGACTCAAACTCGGCGTCAACACAGTCAACGGCGAAATCACAAATCTCGCAGCGGCGACAGCGCTAAACAAAATTGCGGTTGACTGCTTAAAAGTTTTGTAAAACTAGTCGCAGCAACTATCGCGCCAACCACACCCCGAACACTTGAAGTGTGCATGCTCTGCGCGCAAAGCCGAGCCACAATGCGGGCACTCAGAGAAAACTGCGTGACGAGTGCGGCACGAGTCTGAGACAACTGGCTGCGATGGCTCGATACAAATATCGCGATCAACTTTGGCTACTTCCACAAACCAATTATTGCACTAGCGTTAAAACAATTCGCGCATGACTGATACAACTGATTCTTCGACGCCAATTAACCAACGCAATCGTAAAGTCAAGTCGGGCAGCGCTCGCGCCGCGTTTCAATCGCGTGACTTCAGGCGCATTTGGTTCGGCTCGTTCGCCTCAAACATCGGCACCTGGATTCAAAACGTGGTTTTGCCTGTCTATATATATTCGCGTACGGGTCGTGCTTCTTTCGTCGCAGTGGTGATCTTTGCCCAACTGGGGCCAATTCTGTTGTTATCGATTCCTGGTGGTGTCATCGCCGATCGAGTGGATCGCAAAAAATTTCTGATTTCGATGCAAATTCTTCAACTTTTTTGCTCACTTTTGCTCGCATTCTTTGCCGCCAACAACGCCGCTATCTGGTTGATCTTCACCGCCCAACTTGGTGTCGGCATCGGCAACGCGCTGCAAATACCTGGTTGGTCTTCGATGCTCACCACTCTCGTGCCACCAAAAGACATTGCTGGAGCAATCTCACTTAATTCAACGGTGATCAACGGTGCTCGCGTGATTGGTCCAATCATTGTTGCTGCGCTGTCGCAATGGAATGTAACGACGGCGCAGTTTTTTATGATCAACGCTGCAACTTATCTGTTCGTCGTTTTTGCACTAATCAATGTGAACGTTCCCGAATTCGCTCGCGACACAACGGCTGGTTGGCAAAGATTCACTTTTGCATTCAAAATTGCCCGCGAACGCATCGTTGTCTCGCGACTTGTCTTGACTCTGGCTTCGTTTTCGCTTCTCTCATTGCCATATGTCGGTTTGTTTCCTGCAGTCGCCCAACTCAACTTTGGCATCGAAGCACAAAGCTCGACATATAACTGGCTATATGCAACATGGGGCCTGGGCGCATGTCTTGGCGGCTTGAGTATCTCAACAATCTTTGTCGAAATCGACAATCGCAAACTTATTCGCATTGGCTTTGCCAGTTTCGCAGTGAGCATGATGGCGTTTGCCCTTGCACCGAGTGTCAATGTTGCTTTCTTTTCTGTTTTCTTCCTTGGCGCCGCATATTTCTTCACCACGACTTCAATGCAGACGGTTCTTGTGTCGGGTCTTTCTCCCGAAATTCGAGCACGAGTCATGGCACTTTGGTTCATGGCGTTTGGCGGCACAATCCCAATCGGCAACTTGATTTTTGGTCCGCTAATCGACCGCTATGGTTCGCAGTGGTTGTTGATCATGGGTTCGTTGTGGGCTGTCGTGTTGTGGTGGTGGTGCGACATCGAACGCATCGAGCGCAACCGAAATCAAGAAGAAACTGTCTTATAGCCCGTCGCAAAGACGCACAAGACCAGTTGCTTTCGAACCCTTGACCAGTGCTGCATCGTCGCGATTAAGTTTTGCTAGTTGGTCTCTCGCTTGATCAAAACTCACAGCATCAACGCCGTATAGATCGGTATTCACGGCAACCAGTTCGATACCCAACTGCAAGGCGTATTCGCATATTGCTGCGTGGTCTTTTTCTGGTTCGGCCAATTCGGCCATCAATCCACAAAATGCAATCTTGCGCGCAGCCGAAAGACTCGCCAAAGTTTCGAGCGCCGCGCGCATCGACGCCGGGTTGGCGTTGTACGAGTCATCGATTACGGTCGCGCCGTTCTGCAACTTTCGCATCTGCATGCGTGATTCAGAGATCTTCGTCGCCGAAACTGCCGCTACCGCCGAATTCAAATCGATACCCAGCACGCCAGCAACACATAACGCTGCCAAGGCATTTTGTGCCATGTGCCGACCAGCGACATGCATTTTTAACTCAACTTCGCCCCACGGCGAAATGACGCTCGCCGTCGCACAACCTCGATCGTCAATGGTGCATGACGACATTCGAACATCCGCTTGCGCCGACACGCCATAACTCAACATAGTTGCCTCGGTCGCATCGCGCATCGCCCACACGCGCTCGTCATCGCGATTCAAAATTGCCGTGCCAGATTTCGGTAGCGACTCGATCAACTCACGTTTCGCGCGAGCAACACCATCAATCGAACCAACGCGCTCGGTGTGGGCGTTAGCCACAGCAGTGACGATGCCAATTTGTGGTTTAGCCACCGCGCACAATCTGGCTATCTCGCCAAACCCGCGCATTCCCATTTCAAGCACCAATGCTTGCGTCTCGTCTGGCGCATTCAAAATCGTCGTCGGCAAACCAAAGTCGTTATTCAACGACCGTTCATTGGCATGAGTTTTAAACGCAACACTCAGCGCACTCGCGACCAGATCTTTCGTCGATGTTTTGCCGACCGAGCCGGTCACCGCCACGACACGCTGTTGCAATTGCTCGTCAAGTCGCGCGCGACCCCACGCGCCAAGCGCAAGCAACGCGGCAACTGTGTCGCTAACTTTTATCGCGGTGCGACCTTGTGGCTCGCGCAAAGTCAAATATGCACCCGCGCCTCGCTTGAGTGCGTCACCAACAAATTCATGTCCATCGCGTTGATCAATAATCGGCACGAACAATTGACCTGGGGAGATAGTTCGCGAGTCAAATGACACGCCAGCTAAGTGAGAGTTTGAGCCAACGAGTTCTCCAGAAACGGCGCGTGCAACATCTGCTGCCATGAAGCGCATACGTCTTTAATCCTAACTGCGATATCGCTATGCGACTGATTAGCACCGCGGTGCGAGTACCGTAAAGACGAATGATTAGCGAAAATCGCAAGTCAAAAACGCGCGTTGTTGTTTTATTTGGTGGCGAATCTGCCGAACACGATGTCAGTTGCGTTACTGCAGCCCATGTTTTGCGCGCACTCGATCCACAAAAATACGAAGTGTCAACTGTTGGCATCAGTCGTGCGGGCCATTGGGTGCAATCTGAGTTGCCGAAATCACAAGATATCAAAGCCCTCAGTGCGACGGGTGCTGCAACAAGTGCAAACTTGATCTTCGAAAATTCTTCAAACGATTCATCGCTCGTTGTCATCCCATTGCTGCACGGCCCGATGGGCGAAGACGGCACGGTGCAGGGCCTGCTCGAACTCGCCCATGTGGCATATGTCGGCTCTGGTGTTCTGGGTAGCGCCGTAGCAATGGATAAATCAATCGCCAAACAAATCATGTCGGCAAACGGCATCGCGCAACAAAAGTTTCTGACTCTGCGTGATACCGACGATACAAATTCAGCGATTGATCGTGCCATCAAAGATCTGGGTATACCAATGTTCATCAAACCCGCGAACATGGGTTCATCAATTGGCGTGAGCAAAGTCAAAACGCGCCAAGAGGCAATCAATGCGTTAGCGAAAGCGTTCGAATACGACGAGTGGGTGCTCGTCGAAGAAGCCATCACTGGTCGCGAAATTGAAGTTGCCGTGCTTGGCAACGAGTCGCCACGTGCTTCGGTGCCGGGCGAAATCGTGCCGAGTCACGAGTTCTACGATTACGAAGATAAATATGTCGGCGATGGTGCACAATTGCTTGTGCCTGCACCACTCTCAGCAGCAGAAGTTGCCGAAGTGCAACAACTTGCGATCAAGATTTATCGCGCACTTCGTAGTGACGGCATGGCCCGCGTCGACTTTTTCTATGAAAAGGGCAAGCGCGGCTTCTTGTGCAACGAGATCAACACAATTCCGGGCTTCACGCCAATTTCGATGTATCCAAAACTTTGGCAAGCGTCCGGCGTCAGTTACGCAGAACTGTTGGATGAATTAATCGCACTCGCGCTCGCCCGTCACGCCAAGCGCCGCAACAAAACTTCGCGCTAGCGAAGCGTCAGCGAAGCGTCAGCGAAGCGTCAGCGAAGCGTCAGCGAAGCGTCAACCAATTTCTGGTCACGAACCCGCTGGCGGAATATTTATTTTCATTCCGGCAAACAAGAACACGTCGATACTCGACCATTGATTCGCCGCCAATAGCGACGGCATCGACACACAGAACTTCTTTATGATCACGTATAGCGAGTCGCCCTGGGCAATTTCATATGTTCCAGCGGGTCGATTACCGCAGCCTGGCTGACCGACGGGGCTTGCCGTTGTCGTCTGTTGAACATTTGTCGACACAACTTGCGCCGACGGCGGAATTCGCAACTTGCGACCCGGATACGGAAACTGCGTCGCTGCAACTAGCCCGTTCCATGCCAACAATTCAGTCACCGTGATGCCAAACAGTGTGGCGACTCTGATCGGCGAGTCACCCGCTTGCACGATGTACTCCTGCTCGACGCCAATTGCCCCGGGTGGCAAAGTCGTCGTCGTGTTGGGCAGCGTCGTCTGCACCGGCGGAATCGTCGCAAAGTCCGTCGGCCCAATCGGCACAACGGTTGTTGCCGTGCCCGAAACATCAACGCCACATGACACCATCACGAATGACGAAACAATTATCGCGATACAGGCGACTTGAAATTTGCGACTCAACATCACGCTCTATCGTAAGCGATTTTTACCACCGTGACTGAGCACAGGCTGAGCACACCCTGCGCGCAAACTCAACTCAATTTAACGACTTGGCCGACGAGACAACTGGAGCGGGCAAATCGGTCTCGCCCATCAAATATTTATCCACGCCACTTGCTGCCGCCCGACCTTCAGCAATCGCCCAGACGATCAGACTTTGTCCGCGACCCATGTCGCCGGCGACAAACACGCCTCGAATATTCGACATATATTCGTCATTGCGCGCAACATTGCCACGCTCGTCAAACTTCACGCCAAGATTATCCAGCCACGACGCTTTTTCTGGCCCGACAAAACCAAGCGCCAGCAACACAAGGTCGGCTTGTAGTTCGCGTTGCGTGCCTTCAATCGACACGAATGTGCCATTCTCAAATTTCACATCAGAAATAACCATCCCACGCACATTGCCACTTTCATCACCAACGAACTTTTCAGTCGAAACTGCATACAGCCGCTCGCCACCTTCTTCATGAGCTGAAGATGTTCGAAAGACAAAACTCCATTGCGGCCAAGGATTATTCTCAGCGCGTGCGACTGGAGGCTGCGGCAAAATCTCGAGTTGCGTTATTGACGCAGCACCCTGACGAATCGCCGTACCCAAACAATCGGCACCTGTATCTCCGCCGCCAATAATCACGACATGTTTGCCGGCGGCCGAGATACTCGTCTCGGCAATGTCGCCTTGCTGCACCTTGTTCGCCGGCGGCAGATATTCCATCGCTTGATGAATACCGTTAAGTTCGCGGCCCTGCACGTTTAAGTCGCGCCAGTTTGTTGCGCCACACGCGAGCACGACAGCGTCATGCGACGCCAGCAAAACGTCAATATCTACATTTTCGCCAACCGTTGCATTCGTCCGAAAAATTGTGCCCTCGACCGTCATCTGTTTGACGCGACGCTCAATATTGCTTTTTTCCATCTTGAATTCAGGTATTCCGTAACGCAGCAATCCGCCGATGCGATCGGCGCGCTCAAGAACCAACACGTCATGACCAACTCGAGTCAGTTGTTGCGCCGCGGCCAAGCCCGCGGGCCCAGAGCCAATCACGACCACGCGCTTGCCAGTTTTCTGCGATGGCACCTGAGGCGTCACCCAACCCTCTCGCCATGCTCGGTCGATAATTTCAACTTCCACTTGTTTGATCGTCACTGCGTCAGAGTTGATGCCGAGCACGCATGCCGATTCGCACGGCGCAGGGCACAATCGCCCCGTAAATTCTGGAAAATTATTCGTCGCATGCAAGCGCTCGACCGCGTCTTGCCAATTTCCGCGATAGACAAGATCATTCCAGTCCGGGATCAAGTTTCCGAGCGGGCACCCGTTATTGCAGAACGGAATTCCACAGTCCATACACCGCCCCGCTTGTCGGGTTAACTCGTCAATCGCAAATGGTTCATAGACCTCTTTCCAATCTTGCACCCGCACTGGGATCCGTCGACGCTTGGGCGTTTGACGATCCCACTTCAAGAAACCAGTCGGCTCACCCATGCGAACCTACTTTCGCTTTCTTTTTCTGCTCGGCGATCACACGCGCGTAGTCACGCGGCAAAACTTTTTGAATCATCAAAAATGATTTCTTCCAGTCAGTCAAAACTTCTTGCGCCCGCGTCGAGCCAGTGAGAGCAGCGTGACGACTTATAACTGTCTTCAGCCAATTCACGTCCTCTTTTTCAAGCGATACAAGATCGACCAACTCGGTATTTACCCGTGACTCAAATTTGCCATCAATGTCATAAACATATGAAATACCACCAGACATTCCGGCGGCAAAGTTTCTGCCCGTCACGCCGAGCACGACGACTTTGCCGCCAGTCATATATTCACATCCGTGGTCGCCGACGCCTTCGACAATCGCAGTCGCACCAGAGTTGCGCACACAAAAGCGTTCTCCGACAATGCCCGAGATAAAAATCTCGCCGCTCGTCGCACCGTAACCAATCACATTGCCTGCGATCACATTTTCGTGAGCAGCAAACTTGGCGCGCTTGTCGGGGTGCAGAATAATCCGACCACCCGATAACCCTTTACCGAGATAGTCGTTCGAATCCCCTTCAAGTGTCATCTCAATGCCAGTTGGCACGAACGCACCAAAACTCTGACCAGCAGAGCCGACAAAACGCAACTTGATCGTCGCATCAGGCAAGCCTTTTGCGCCGAATCGCTTCGTCACTTCGTACCCAAGCATCGTGCCCACGGTGCGATTCGTGTTGTTGATCTTGTATTCGTTGTTCGTCGCCAACGCGTCATCAAGTGACTTGGTGCAATCGATTATCAGTTTGTTGTCGAGCGCACCGCTCAAACCGTGATCTTGTGCCGTCGATTTGAAAGGTGTTTGGTTGTATGGGTTTTGCGGCTGCATCAAAATCGGCGAGATATCAAGCCCCCGAGCCTTCCAATGATCAACTGCCACTCGCGCGTCCAACATGTCGACACGCCCAACCGCTTCTTGCAATGTACGAAAACCCAATTGCGCCAAATACTCACGCACTTCAGCGGCGATGAACTCAAAAAAGTTGACGACAAATTCTGGCTTGCCGGCAAACTTCTTGCGCAACTCTGGGTTTTGAGTGGCGATACCAACTGGGCATGTATCTAAATGACAAACACGCATCATGATGCAACCACTCACGACAAGCGGCGCCGTGGCAAAACCAAACTCTTCGGCACCAAGCAAGGTTGCGATCACGACATCACGACCCGTCTTCATTTGTCCATCAGCTTGCACGACTATTCGATCGCGTAATCCGTTCAACATCAAAGTCTGTTGCGTCTCGGCGAGGCCCAACTCCCATGGTGCACCGGCGTGTTTTAGCGAAGTCAACGGCGAAGCGCCAGTGCCGCCGTCATGACCAGAAATCAAAACAACATCTGCTTTGGCTTTGGCAACCCCAGCGGCAACAGTGCCGACACCAACTTCGGCAACGAGTTTGACATGCACTCGCGCCACAGGATTCGAGTTTTTGAGATCATGGATCAATTGCTTGAGATCTTCAATCGAATAAATGTCGTGATGCGGTGGCGGCGAGATAAGCCCGACGCCGGCTGTTGAGTGACGCGTCTTGGCAATCCACGGATAAACCTTGTGCGCCGGCAATTGACCACCCTCACCAGGCTTCGCGCCTTGCGCCATCTTGATTTGCAAGTCGTCGGCATTGACCAAATATTCGCTCGTCACACCAAACCGCGCAGAAGCAACTTGCTTGATCGCCGACCGCTTCGAATCACCGTTTGGCATCGCAACATTTCGTTCGGCGTCTTCACCACCTTCACCTGTGTTGCTCTTTGCGCCGATGCGATTCATCGCAATCGCCAAATTTTCGTGTGCTTCGGCCGAAATCGAACCATAACTCATTGCGCCGGTTGAAAACCTCTTGACGATCTCGCTAACTGACTCGACTTCATCAATTAAAATCGGCTCTCGCGCACCAGAAAATTCGAACAATCCTCGCAGCGTTGACAAAACCCGCGACTGATCATCTACCGACTTTGTGTATTGCTTGAAAATGTCATAGCGACCCGAGCGAGTTGCGTGTTGCAGACGATAAACCGTTTCAGGATTAAACAAATGGTGCTCACCTTCGCTGCGCCACTGATATTCACCACCAAGTTCAAGTTGTCGATGACGTCGTTGATCTGGTCGCAACGGATACGCAGTCGCATGGCGAGCTGCAACTTCCTGGGCGATTTCTTCAAGCGAGATGCCACCCAATCGCGAAACCGTGCCGACAAAAAACTCATCGACGACTTCGCGCGACAAACCAATTGCCTCAAAAATTTGTGCTCCCGTATACGAAGCAACAGTCGAAACACCCATTTTCGACATCACTTTCAAAACGCCCTTGCCCGACGCTTTGATGTAGTTCTTGATCGCTTTCTTTGCATCTATCGCCCCGAGACCGAACATGCCGCCCGACTCACTGACGGTCGAATTGACACCGACACTGTTATTGACAAGATCTTCGATCGTTTCAAACGCAAGATAAGGATTAATCGCCCCAGCGCCGTAGCCAATCAGCAACGCCATATGGTGCACTTCGCGCGCATCGCCAGACTCGATAACCAAACCAACTTTTGTGCGCTGCTTTCGTCGAATCAAATGATGATGCACCGCACTGGTCAACAACAAACTTGGTATCGGCGCAAAAGTATCGTCACTATTGCGATCTGAAATCACGACAATGCGTGCTCCTTCGTCGATCGCCGATGAAACCTTTTCGCGAATCTCATCGATTGCACTGCGCATCGCATCGGCGCCATCTGCTACTCGATACAGACCGCTCACAACAACCGATTTCAGATGTTCAAAGTTTGCGTCGTCATTGATGTGAATGATTTTGGCCAACTCATCGTTGTCAAGGATCGGAAACGGCAAAACGAGTTGCTTGCAGTTTTCGGCTGTCGCATGCAACAAGTTGCCCTCGGGTCCGCAAGTCGAGCCCACCGAAGTCACGATCTCTTCTCGAATTGCATCCAGCGGTGGGTTCGTCACCTGAGCGAACATCTGCGAAAAATAGTCAAACAAAAGTCTCGGACGCTTTGACAACACGGCAATCGGCGTATCGGTGCCCATCGAACCAATCGGCTCAGAAGCCGTCAACGCCGTTGGAGCCAAAATCAACTTCAGTTCTTCATGGGTGTAACCAAACATTTGTTGACGCCGCAAAACACTTTCATGACTGAACACGACATGTTCGCGGTCAGCAAGTTGCTCTAGTTCAACTTGGCCCTCGGCCAGCCACTTTGCATATGGCTCACTGCTCGCCAGCGATTCTTTAATTTCGTCGTCGCCAATAATGCGACCTTGCGAAGTGTCGACAAGAAGCATTTTGCCTGGTTGCAAGCGACCCTTGGCGACAATCTTTGCGGGGTCAATATCAACTACGCCAACTTCACTGGCCATAATCACGAGATCGTCTTCAGTGACCCAATATCGACTCGGCCGCAATCCATTGCGGTCGAGAACGGCGCCGATCACGGTGCCGTCAGTAAACGCAACACTTGCTGGTCCGTCCCACGGCTCGATCAATGAACCGTGATATCGATAAAACGCGCGTTTCGCTTCGGACATCGTCGTCGAGTTCTCCCACGCTTCGGGAATCATCATCAACATCGCGTGCGGCAAACTTCGACCCGACAAATGCAAAAGCTCGAGCACCTCATCAAAGCTCGCCGAGTCAGAACCGCCGATCGTGCAAATCGGAAATGCTCTTTCTAAGTCACGAATCAAATCGGTCGCCAACAGCGACTCTCGCGTGCGCATCCAGTTTCGATTTCCCTGCACCGTATTGATCTCGCCGTTATGCGCGATATATCGATACGGATGAGCAAGTGGCCACGACGGAAACGTGTTTGTCGAAAATCTGCTGTGCACCAGCACGAGCGCCGACTCAATTCGCTGATCGCTCAAGTCTGTAAAAAACATCTGCAGTTCTGGTGTCGTCAACATGCCTTTATATATGAATGTGCGCGACGACAGAGAAGGAAAATAAGTTTTCAGTTCTTCTGGTAGTTCGTGCTCAATGCGTTTGCGTAAAATAAAAAGCCTGCGATCTAGATCGATCAGTCTTGCGCCGTTTGGATCATCCACAAAAAACTGCATGAACATCGGCATCACACGCAACGCACTAGCGCCCAGACAACTCGGGTCAACAGGCACACTCCGCCAACCGAGAGTGCGCAAATTCTGCTCAGCCACGATCGCTTCGATTCGTGCCTGAGCTTTTGTTGCAAGTTCTTCGTTGCGTGGCAGAAACGCCAAGCCCACGCCATAACTGCCGACATTAGGCAAAACAAAATCTGTAACAGCACTAAAAAATTTGTGCGGAATCTGCAACAACACACCAGCACCGTCACCCGTTTGTGTTTCAGCGCCAGTTGCGCCACGATGCTCCATGCTGCACAACGCACCAAGACCTGTCGCAACAATCTCGTGGCTTGCCCGACCATGCATGTCGACGACGAA
>NSIC01000026.1 GCA_002737635.1 Acidimicrobium sp. | reverse complement strand
TTGACTTTGCCGAGCTGCGAACTCGTCGTGCCAGCCAAAATTTTCAGATCAACATCGCAGAAGATCGCTTCGCTCAAATTCGCGCCTTCCATATTGGTGCCAGTCATATTTGCAGCCGTAAAGTCGACACCCGAGAGATTGGCCCCAGAAAAATTTACATTCGACAAATCAGCCCTAGTAAATAACGACTTTGCCAAGTTTGCCCCAGCAAAACTCGCGCCACTCAAACTGGCCACACTGAAGTTCTGAAAATCAAGTTGCAGACGCGAAAAATCGACACCCACTAAGTTTGCAAACTGGCATTGCGTAAGTTTTATACACAGTGTGTCAAGCACTGTCGTTGTCGTTGGCGGAACCGTCGTTGTAGTCGTTGTAGTCGTCGTTGTTTCGATAGTCGTTTCGGTTGTTGTAGTTGACTCGAGATCTGACACATCATTTGTCGTCGTTGCTGTCACCTCAGGCTCTGGAGTCTCTGTCACTTCTGCCACAACCGAAGTCTCGGTGGCATATTGCGAGGCTGATTGTTCACCGCAGCCAGCAACAGCAACAAGCAACAAGCCCACCGAAATTTTCGCTAGTTTCACGCATTTAACCTTAGTGGTGCGTGGCCCACAGAAAAGTGAGGCACACTAGATAGAGATGTTTACAACAATTCACGTGTTACTAGTTTCTGCAAAGCACGCCGAAGAAGAATCGGGTTTCACTCGGTTCTTATCAAGACCTGTAATCGCAATCCTCGTCATAATTGGTTGCTTCATTTTCACACGAATCTCTTATGCGATTCTGCGCGCAACAGTCAGACGCATCGCCGACCGAACCTCAGCCAATGCCGCGAATTGGTGGCGCAACAGCGTGCGTCGAGTCGGCGCAGAAACAGTCGAAGGCAGCGAGCATCGACGCCGTCAACGCATTGACGCAGCAACGCGCATGCTGCACCACTTCATAAGTCTCGGCGCATGGATCATCGCCCTGATTGCCGTTTTCAATATTCTTGATCTGAACGCCGCTTTCTTTTTGTCGAGTGCCGGCTTTTTGGGTGCGGGTCTTGCCGTCGGTGGTCAACATCGCGTTAATGATTATCTGACTGGTCTCGCAGTGTTGCTCGAAGATCGCTACGGCGTCGGCGATGAAATCGAAGCCGAACTTGGCTGGCAAAAACCAATCCATGGTTTCGTCGAACATGTTGGCATGGTCACAACTCGACTACGCGACGGCGTCAGCACGGTGCACATTCCGCACAGTTCATTGGCAAGTGTGCGCAACCTCAGCCAAGAGCCAGTGACGACAAAACTTGAAATGAATATTTCTTCAAGCGGCGCCAGTGCGAACACAGTTTCAAACACAATGCGCAACTTGGCTGGCACCAAAGGCCTGACGACGGTGCTGTTCGTCGACGATATTCAAGCCGCCGGCGATGGCGATCGGGTCGAACTCAATGTCAGAACCTCTCGACCGCTGTCTGATCACGAGCGTGAGTTGCTCGTGCAACGCGCTTCAGAAGTTTTATCTAAAGAAAAGTAGCAAATTCATGTTGCGCCGACTATTCGTCATAGTCGTTGCGAGTTTCTTTGTCATTTCGTCTGCCGCAGTCGCAAGTTCTGATGACTCAGACAACAAACGAGATCTTAAATATGTATTTCCTTTTTCGAAGGTTCCGGTCACATATTCGCGCGACCATCTCAACTATCCAGCAACAGATGTACACGGTTGTTATGCCCGGGTTCTCGCCCCAACTTCTGGTGTCGTGTTCGATGTCGAGGCCAAAGATTTGTGGATAAAAGAGATCGATGCCCCAGGCACTCGCGGTGGGCTGACGATCACACTTCATGGGGATGATCGAGTGCGATATTATTTTTCTCATCTCGGTCGGGTCAAAGTCAAGCGTGATGACCGCGTCGAGCCAGGTCAATGGATTGGTGTGATGGGTTCGTCGGGCAACGCACAAATTACGAAATGTCACACACATCTCGGAATGTCGCGAATCTGTCCGCAAAGCGAATACAAAGTTCTGCAAGGCGAAATCTGGCCTTGGAAGTTTTTAGATGCATGGCTCAAAGGCATCAATAAATCACCAGTTGAAGCGAAAAATCGAATCGTCAAGGCATCACCTCAAGCCTGCGAGACAGCCGCAGCACAAGACTAAAACTCATCTCAGTAGTAATCTGCAAGACATGAAGCCGAATGTATTACTGATCACACTTGACCAGTTTCGCGGCGACTGTCTTTCATCGGCGGGTCACAAAATTGTTCGAACGCCGAACCTTGATGCACTCGCGCGCGACGGTGTACGACTTATAAACCACTACAGCCAGGCGGCACCATGTTCGCCAGGTCGGGCAAGTTTGTATACGGGCACATATCAAATGAACCATCGCGTGGTCGCCAACGGCACACCACTTGACAATCGCTTCGACAATGTCGCACGCATGGCGCTTCGCGCCGGCTATGAACCAACAATTTTCGGTTACACCGACCAAGGTGTCGATCCTCGTGTAACTGCAACGAAAGACGACCTAAGACTTTCGACATATCAAGAAGTGCTGCCCGGCTTCAACCGCATCTTGAATTTGTCAGAGCCATACCCGCCGTGGCTCGAGCACCTAAAGCAAAATGGCTTCGACTTAAAGGGTGATTACAACGAAGCACTACGCACCGAACCAGATCGCCACGAAGACTTAAGCATCTCAACATTTTTAACAAATGAATTTTTTGGTTGGCTTGAAAGTCAAGATTCGAAAAAGCCTTGGTTCACTCATCTCAGTTATCTGCGACCTCACCCGCCATACGCAGCCGCAGGCAAATGGTCGAAGCAATACTCTCCCGATGATGTTGACCTGCCAATCACCGCGAGCGAGACTCGCCATCCATTACATCAAGCCTTCATGAGCCGAGAAGGCACGGCTGCGCCAAAAACCGAGTCAGATCTGCGCGAAATGCGTGCGCAGTATTACGGCATGATTGGCGAGGTCGACCATCACATGGGTCGCGTGTGCGAAAAACTTCGCAAGCGCGGCGAATGGCAAAACACTTTGATCATCATCACCGCCGACCACGGCGACCAACTCGGTGATCACGGATTAAAAGAGAAGCTCGGTTTCTTCGACGCCAGTTATCACATCATTGGCATTGTTCGCGATCCAAATAATCCACAAACTCATGGCGAGACGATCACCGAGTTCACCGAGAACGTCGACATCATGCCGACCATCGCCGAAGCAATTGGCGTGCCCGTGCCGTTGCAATGCGACGGACTGCCGCTCACCGACTTTTTGCGCGGCACAAAGCCGACTCGTTGGCGCACCGGCGCTACTTACGAATACGACTGGCGACACATATATATAGACGACCATGAAAACGGCGCTGCCAACAATTGGCCACGCGACCGCCGACTTGAGCGCCAACACTTAGCTGTGCGTCGCACTCACGAAGCGGCATATGTGCAATTTGGTGACGGCAGTTGGCTGGCGTTTGATTTGGCGCACGACCCAACTTGGCGCACGACATTTGACGACCCACAACGCGTGTTGCCACTCGCCCAAGAAATGTTGCTTTGGCGTTCACATCACACCGAACGCACGCTCACTGGCATGCTGCTGCAAGACGGTGGCATCGGCCGTTGGCCAGAAGGCGTCGCATGGCGCAACAAAAAATAACTCACTAGTTTTGTTTTATGCCTTTACAAAGATTCGCTGAACATTTTCAAGCACCATGGCCCAACGGGCGCGGCATAAGTTACGAGATTGCCAGCCAAACACCTGGCGTGACCGGCTGGACATGGCGGGTCGCGATCGCACCAGTCATCGAAGACTGCGACTTTTCGCATTTCGAAAATGTGCATCGGCAGTTGCTAATTATTTCAGGTGGCGAAATGATTTTAAATGTCGGCGGCGAAACTGTGGTCTGTAAACCAGGCGAAGTGGCAGTTTTTGCTGGCGACATTCCGACGACAGCAAAACTTATCGACGGACCAATCGTTGATCTCAATTTAATGACGGTTCGCGGCAAGTCGTCTGGTGTGATGACCCACATCACCACGCCAGGTTTGCTCGCACCATGCGAAATTCTCGTCGCGGTTTCTCAAACCGCCGCAGTCATTGTCGACGGTAAGTCGGTTCAAATGCAACACCAAGACGCTTACCTCGACGCCAGCAACTGCCAAATTCAACTCACCCACGGGACCCTCGCCCACATCACCCTCACCAAGTCGCAGGTTATTGCGCAAAAAGTGATTGAATAGTGCCCGAGAGGTCGCTTGCTGGTCGCAGAGAATATATATCTCCTGCAAAACCCATGGCTCTTATTTTCTCGGCTATAGCTTTGTCATGAATGTATGCCGCAATCACTACTGACTGCACACGACTCAGATTTTGAGCCGTCGGTTTCACGATTTCAAATCGAGCCCCTGGGCTATAGCCGAAGGCGCCACCGTATGAGGGAGTGTCATCAAATAGAAACTCTGGCTTGATCTGTGGGAAAAACCCAAAGAAGGCCTGCGACCCTGCGCTCGCGCCATATATTGCAAACTTTTTACCGGCTATCAAATCAAAAATTCGAGCTTCCGCATTTCTAATATTTGTTGCTAACGACACCGAAAGATGGTCAGTTTTGAATTTTGAATCAGTATTAGACAATTTGCTTTTGGTTTTGCGTAAAACAAAACCGAGGTCCCGCCCATTAAGAAGATTTCGAATCGCATTTGGAACAAGCAAAAGTTTTTGAAAAATACTATTAATTACTTCAATCAAGAAATAATTCAAATGTGGATAATGAATATCAGTTAACGACGCGTGTTTGACCACCCAATCGCCAGAAGGAACTTCCAGATAAATCGCGCCATCATCATCGAGGCTGGTTGATAGCGAAGACAAAAAAGTGCACGGATCGGCAATATGTTCCAAAACCTGAACGCACAAAATCAAATCAAATTTCTGACCCTCGAGACTGACTGCCGGCCAAAAGTCCTTTACGACATTCACTCCAAAATCAGAAAGGGTCCGTTCGTCAATCATCGACGAGGGCTCGACCACTGTTACCCGATGTCCACGTCTTGCAAATGCGGCTGCCAACGCACCCGAGCCAGCGCCCACATCAAGCACACGTAGCTTCGTATCTGCTTTGGATGTCAAGAAATCTACAGTTTGCTCGTGGCGCGAGATCATTGACTCACTGATCGGCGTATTCGTTAGAAATAAATCATGACTTGATTCAATTTCGCCATCTGATTGATGACCATTAAAAATATGTCCACATTGATCGCACTGCACCAAGTTGATCGTGCCAAAGAGTCCACTATCAAGTCTTGTATCCGCCGAAATCACATGAAGCTTGGGAGCATTTAAAACTGAAATTACTTTCGAATATCCCGTCGCACCGCAGACCAAGCAATTTCTAAGGCCAGCCATTTAGTCAGGCTATTCGTAATCAAGCAATTTGCGCTTCACTTATAACGACTGATGCCATGGTAATTGGCATAAAAAAGGGAGGGTATGTGAGAATGTAGCCATGTCTGGTCCCAGAGTCGTACGGTCGCCGCGCGGCACGCAACTGCACTGCGCAAATTGGCAAATCGAAGCGCCATATCGAATGTTGCAAAACAATTTAGATCCTGAAGTTGCCGAACGCCCCGACGATCTTGTCGTCTACGGCGGCACGGGTCGCGCGGCGCGAAGTTGGCAAGCATTTGACGCGATGATGCGCACGATGCAAACGCTGAAACCAGACGAAACAATGCTCGTGCAATCAGGTAAACCAGTCGGCGTATTTCGTACGCACGAATGGGCGCCGCGAGTGCTGTTGGCGAATTCAAATCTCGTTGGCGACTGGGCCACGTGGGACGAATTTCGGCGGCTCGAAAGTCTCGGCCTCACGATGTACGGCCAGATGACCGCAGGCTCATGGATATACATCGGCACACAAGGCATCTTGCAAGGCACGTATGAGTGTTTCGCCGAAATCGCCCGTAGAAAATTTAAAGGCACACTCGCCGGCACGATCACTCTCACTGCCGGTCTGGGCGGCATGGGCGGCGCTCAGCCATTAGCGATCACAATGAACGACGGTGTCGCGTTGTGCATCGACGTCGACCCAACTCGTGTGCAACGCCGCGTCGAAACTCGCTACCTCGATGAAGTCGCAGACTCGCTCGAAGATGCAGTTGCCCGATGTGAAGCCGCCAAGAAGGCGCGCAAAAAACTTTCAGTTGGCGTAGTCGGCAATGCCGCCGATATGTTTCCAAAACTTTTAGCGCAAGGTTTCATCGCTGACATCGTCACTGACCAAACGAGTGCTCATGACCCAATGAGTTACGTGCCGAACGATTTAACAATCGAGGCCGCCGAAAAGCTTCGCACGACGAACCCCGAGCACTACATCGATCGATCGCGTGCAGCAATGGCGGCACACTGTCGTGCGATGGTCGGCTTCTTAGACGCCGGCGCCGAAGTTTTCGACTACGGCAATTCTTTGCGACGCGAGGCCCAACTCGGCGGTTATGACCGTGCGTTTGATTATCCAGGTTTCTTGCCCGCATATATTCGTCCCTTATTTTGCGAAGGCAAAGGTCCGTTTCGATGGGTTGCACTCTCGGGCGACCCACGCGACATTGCGGCGACAGACCGCGCCGTGCTTGAAGAGTTTCCGCAAGACGAAGCACTTGCAAAATGGATGCGACTGGCCAGTGAGCAAGTTGCGTTTCAAGGTTTGCCCGCGCGAATTTGTTGGCTCGGTTATGGCGAGCGTCATCGCCTCGGTTTGCGTTTCAACGAGATGGTCAAGCGGGGAGAACTAAGCGCGCCAATCGTTATCGGTCGCGACCACTTAGATTCAGGTTCTGTTGCATCCCCCTATCGCGAAACTGAAGCGATGCTTGATGGCTCAGATGCAATCGCCGACTGGCCCCTGCTCAACGCGCTCGTTAACACTGCCAGCGGTGCAACTTGGGTCAGCATTCATCACGGTGGTGGCGTTGGTATTGGCCGCAGCATTCACGCTGGCATGGTTTGTGTTGCCGACGGCACCGATCTAGCAGAAGAAAAACTCTCGCGCGTATTGTTGAGCGACCCCGGCATGGGTGTTATCCGACATGCAGATGCTGGCTACGACTTAGCAATCGACGTCGCCGAAAAGCGCGGGGTCCGTTTGCCAATGCGCGAACAATGAAATCATTTTTTGCCGAACACGCTTGGTTAGGTGGCGAGAGTTGCGCTTCAAACGTGCGCATCAAAATTGATAACTCGTTATTCGTGTCAATTGACGCAAACTCTGCGCCAAGCCCCAAAGATTTGCGTATTACCGGCGTTGTCATGCCTGGTTTCGTCAACGCACATAGTCATGCGTTTCATCGCGCACTACGCGGTCGCACTCACAGCGGTGCTGGCCTGGGTGATTTCTGGTCATGGCGCACATTGATGTATCAAGTTGCTAATCGTTTGACACCCGAAAACTATTTGGCTCTCGCGACAGCAACTTTTTCTGAAATGTCGCTTGCGGGTATCACAACAGTTGGTGAGTTTCACTATGTGCATCATCAGCAAAACGGCAAACAATATGCTGACCCAAATGAAATGGGCAAAGTTTTGATCGAAGCCGCCCGTCGTGCCGGCATTCGCATCACACTGCTCGATGTCGCCTACTTGCACGCTGGTCTAAAAGATCAACAGCTCGCTACCGAACAATTGCGATTTAGTGACAGTTCAGTCGAAAACTGGCTGGCGCGAGTTGATGCTCTCGGTGCGCCGTCGGCAATGCACACGATTGGTCTTGCTCCGCACAGCGTTCGCGCCGTGCACGAATCAGAACTTGCATACATCGCCAAGCATCGAAACGGTCGTGTCGTGCATATCCATGTTTCTGAACAACCGGCAGAAAACGAAGCATGCCGCGAAGCAACAGGTCGAACTCCGACACAGTTATTGAACGACGCTCAACTTCTTGGTTCGTTCGCTACCGCCGTGCACGCCACACATCTGCAGGGCGCCGATATTGCGTTACTTGGCCAGAGCAAAACTTTTGCCTGCTTCTGCCCGACGACCGAGCGCGATCTCGCCGACGGCATCGGCCCGTCAGACAGCCTCGTCGGCGCGGGCTCTCCTCTTTGTTTGGGTACTGATTCGCACGCGGTGATCGACATGTTCGAAGAGGCTCGGGCCGTCGAAATGAACCAGCGACTGATAACCAATAAGCGCGGCGTGCATCGCAGCAGCGAATTGCTCTCGGCAGCAACACTCAATGGCGCAAGTTCGCTTGGCAGCAAGAAACACGGCTTCGTCGCTGGTGCCCCAGCAGATTTCGTCAGCGTGGCGACAAACTCGGTGCGTCTTGCGAGTTTTGACCCCGAAAATGGCGCGGCTCATCTGGTGCACAGTGCGACAAGTTCTGATATCAGCGATGTTTGGGTTGGCGGCGAACAAATCGTCAGCAACTTCAAGCATCGAACATTGTCAAACATCAACGAAAGTCTGCGCACAGCAATCGAAGCAGTTCTCTAATTACACTTACGGCATGACAATTTTGCCAATAGCCACGATCGGTCACCCAGAGTTACGCATTCGTGCCAGCGAAGTCGACCCGAGCGAAATCAAATCTCCCGAGATTCAAACATTCATCGATGACCTAGTCGAAACGATGCGCCATGCCAACGGTGCGGGCCTCGCAGCAACACAAGTGTTACGCCACCAACGCATCTGCGCCGTCGAGGTCAACAAAAATCCGCGTTATCCGTATAAACCACAGGTGCCACTCACCATTTTGATTAACCCTGTACTCACCCCACTCGATGACGACATGTTTGAAAACAATGAAGGTTGTCTTTCGGTGCCCGGCTTTCGCGGAAATGTTTGGCGATACACGTCAATTCGTGTCGAAGCGTACGACCGCAACGGCAACAAGATTGACGAAATCATTCGCGGTATGACCGCCTGCACATATCAGCACGAGGTCGACCACCTCGATGGTCTGCTGTTCATGGACAAAGTCAAAGACTCAAAGACTTTTACAACCTGGGAGTCGTTCGACAAGTTTCATCACCATGATTTCGTCATCAGAGTTAAGGACCTCGTCGCGAAGTTTGGTTCATAGTGCTTGTTCTGACTGGCATCTCTTCGCTTGTCACCAACGACCTAAATCTTGAACGTGGCAAACTTGGCATAGTCACAAATGCGGCGCTTGTTGTCGGCGACGACAACAAAATTGCATTCGCAGGTGAGGCCGCAAACTTGCCGCGTGAATATAAGTCGAGCGCAATCGATCTCAATGGTCGGGCTGTGATTCCGGGCTTTGTTGACAGTCACACACATTTGGTTTTCGGTGGCGATCGCGCCGAAGAGTTTGAGGCTCGCATGTCGGGCAAGCCATATTCGGCGGGCGGCATTCGCACGACTGTTACAACAACTCGCAACAGCAATAACGACACGCTAGTCGCCAACGCCCGCCGCCTCGCCAACGAGGCGTTACACACTGGCACAACAACTCTCGAGACAAAATCGGGTTACGGGCTTTCGGTCATCGACGAAACTCGTTTGCTGCAAATCGCCAATGCAATCACTTCAGAAACAACTTTTCTCGGCGCCCATGTCGTGCCCGCCGAATCACAAATCAACGATTATGTCAATCTCATTTGCGGCGAAATGCTCAACCAATGTGCACCGCACGCAAAATGGATCGATGTGTTTTGCGATCGCGGCGCTTTCGAGGTCGATCACGCGCGGGCGATTCTGCAGGCAGGCGCCAAGGCAGGTCTTGGCCTGCGAATTCACGCCAATCAGCTGCAACATGGCGGTGGGGTGCAATTGGGTGTCGAACTCGGCGTTGCATCGTGCGATCACTGCACACATCTTGATGCGGCTGACATCAGCGCTCTTGCCGACACCAAAGGCAAGACCGTTGCAACTCTGTTACCAACTGCCGAACTTTGCACTCGCTCCCAGTTTCCTGATGCGAGACGCTTAATTGATGCCGGCGTAACAGTCGCGCTCGCTTCTGACTGCAACCCCGGCTCTTCGTATACGACTTCGATGCCGCTGGCTATTTCGTTGGCAGTGCTCAACATGAATATGACCTGCGATGAAGCAGTTTGGTCAGCCACCGCTGGCGGTGCGGCTGCCTTGCGCCGCTCAGACATCGGCAATCTGGCAGTCGGTTCGCAGGCCGACTTTGCAATTCTCAATTCACGAAGTCACATTCATCTGGCATACCGCCCGGGTGTGAAACTGGTCGATACCGTTTTTGCGCGTGGGCAACTCGCGGCAGGTTCGCTACGGTAAAATCTAACTAAATGTCAACCAATTCAAGCTCGGCCGATTTGATCAACAAATCGAAAGCGCGAGCATTCTTGAAGTCGCCTGGCGACTGGCGCACGCTAATAATTGCAGTGCTCGTCTATATCGGTTGGTTCGCGTCTGTGTTTACTCACAAGCAATTGCCATGGTGGGCAACTTTTGCGCTTCTAACTTGGTTCGGCGCATGGCACTTAAGTCTGCAACACGAACTCGTGCACGGTCATCCGTTTCGAAATTCAAAACTTAATGCGGCTCTCGCGTCGCTGTCAGTAACGATGTGGGTTCCATTTCTGTCTTTCAGACGCGACCACATCAGCCATCACAACACGACACTCACCCACCCGCAACTCGACACCGAAAGTTACTATGCGATACCCGAAAAATGGCAAACCTCGGGCCGTTTTTTACGCTCGATCTATTGGGCCAATCGCACGCTCGCGTTTCGCTTGACGGTTTGGTCCGTCTACAGCGCAGTGCAATATTTCATCGCCGACGCCTGGCGCGCCGTGCGCAATATCGGCAACGCCCGCGCAGCGTGGCTGTTGCACATTCCGGCACTCGTGGCTGTCACTTTTATAGTTAGCAATCTCGCCCAGATGTCAATGGTCGAGTATCTCATCGGTGGAGTTTTTGGCTCGCACTCACTCAATATGATGCGCTCATTTGCTGAACACAAAACGCTTGACACCGAATCAACACGCACAGCGATGATCGACGCGGGTTGGTTGATGGGGCTGCTGATGCTAAACAACAACTTGCACGTCGCTCACCACGACGAACCATCGGCGCCCTGGTATGAAGTGCCCGCGGTCGCCAAGCGCACTAATGCCTATGAGCGTGCTGCAAAAATTGATTCGCTCTACAAAGGTGGCTACGGCGAAATTATCCGTCGGTTCACCTTCAAGCCTTACGATCAGCCTGTTTACAGCAAGTCGGTTTAACTTTTTTCAATTGCGTCGGCGAGAACTAGAGTTCTCTCGTGCAAGTTGCGAAAGTTTTAATCAATACTTCTGGTCTTGATCGCGAATCGGTCGTCAAAGTTGCCCGAGAAGATGCTGAAGTTACAATCACGCCAAGCGCACTAGAAGCCATCGCGCGATCCAGCAAAATTGTCGAAGACCTCGCAAAGTCAGACCAACCCGTCTATGGCATCTCTACTGGTTTTGGTGCGCTCTCTACGAAACACATCGCGCAAAGCGATCGTGTTGCTTTGCAACAATCACTGATTCGTTCGCACGCCGCAGGCATGGGCGAAGTCGTCGAAACCGAAGTCGTACGAGCAATGCAACTCTTGCGATTGCGCACTCTTTGCAGCGGCGCAACCGGAGTTCGACCCGTTGTCGCTGAAAACATGGCAGCAATGCTTAATGCATCTATCACTCCAGTTGTCTACGAATACGGCTCACTCGGTTGCAGCGGCGACCTCGCGCCACTGTCTCATTGCGCCCTCGCACTCATGGGCGAAGGTGAGGTCTTCGACAAATCTGGTCGCCGTCGGCCGACAATTGATGTGCTTAAAGAGAACAACATCAAGCCAATTTTGCTGCGTGAAAAAGAGGGGCTGGCACTTATCAACGGCACCGATGGCATGCTCGGCATGTTGCTCTTAGCAATCACCGATCTTCATGAACTTTGCACACTTGCCGATATCGCCACGGCGCTCAGCGTCGAGGCACTGCTCGGCACCGACCAAGTTTTTGCCCCAGAAATGCACGAACCACTCCGCAGCCACCCTGGACAAGTCGCAAGTGCGGCGAATATCTTTGCGCTTTTAAAAAACTCGCCACTAGTTGCGTCGCACCGCACTGACGATACGCGGGTGCAAGACGCATATTCGCTGCGTTGCGCGCCGCAAGTTGCTGGCGCAGTTCGCGACACACTCACCCACGCATCAAATGTTGCTCACCGCGAACTCGCCGCGATGATTGATAATCCGGTTGTCACAAGCACAGGTGAAATTCGCTCCAACGGCAATTTCCACGGTGCACCAATCGGTTATGTGCTCGACTTCTTGGCAATCGCCACATGCGATCTCGGCTCAATCAGCGAACGTCGCACCGACCGCATGCTCGATGTAAACAGATCGATGGGCTTGCCAGCATTCTTGGCATTCAACGCCGGCGTCGACTCGGGTTTGATGATCGCTCAATACACCCAGGCCAGCATGGTTTCAGAAAACAAACGACTCGCCGTGCCCGCAAGCGTCGATTCAATTCCGTCGAGCGCGATGCAAGAAGATCATGTTTCAATGGGATGGAACGCCGCGCGCAAACTTCGCCTCGCGATCAACAACCTGCGCCGTATTCTGGCTATTGAAATTCTCACTGCAACTCGGGCAATTGATTTTCGCGCACCCCTGACGGCATCGCCTGCGCTGATGAATGTTCACGCCGAAGTTCGCAAAGTCGTCGGTCGCCCAGGACCCGACAAAGTACTCGCCAACGAAATGAAACTCATCGACGACCTCGCCAAGTCGCTCTCGATGCGCCGCGCCGCCGAACTTCTCACCGGCCCCCTCAACTGACCGCGAATCTAGCCGGCTATTTGACGATGCCGGCTATTTGACGATATACGTCAAAACTTCGATCATCTGATCGAACTTCGTCGAGCCATCAGCAAACAAAGTGACTTGGCATGTGCCTGGCTTGCGAAACTTGATCACGAAATCTGTCGTGCTGGTTGCCTTGCTAGTTGTCATGCAAATCGACCTTGTCTCGTCCGAAGAAACATAAACAGGCTGACCCTTTGAGGTCTTCAATTTACTTGCGCCCAGAGAAACACTCTCGCCTACTTTATAACTGGCGCCGTCGCGCTTCAAACCAAGTTTCGCGAGCGCAACAGTCTGGCGTGGCAAAAATCTGAGCGGCACAATTGTGTCTAGCGCTGTGTCAGTGATGCCACGGTGGTCGCGATAAACAAACAGTGAACAGTTCGAAACGCCGCAGTCATATGTTTTGCTCGCGCCGCTCGCGTCAACTTTTGTAAACTTAGAACGAAACATCAGCACCAATTCGCTTGTCGCCGCCAGCGAACCACGCTGAGCGTCAGTTGTTGCCCAGATCATCGTGCCCGTCTCGGTAACGCTGCCATTGCAAATCAAACCTGTGCCCGCGCGCTGACCCAATGTCGGCTTGAAGCATTGCGAAATATAAACACCCTGACCCGCTGGCACACTTGCCAATTTGATCGAAACAACTTCAAGGTCAGTAAGTTTTGCTGTTTTGCTCACGCTCACACTTACGGCCGCTGAAACTTGTGCCGGCACTGCTACCAATAACATCGATACCAACGCAACTAAAACACCTGAACGCATCACAAACTTTGGGCTAGACATTTGAACCTTGATCCATCTTTCTTTGGGAGCTGATAAAAATTAATTCGAAAACGAAATCGGCACAAAAACATCTTGAGTTCGGTCTGTATAACGCAAATGATCAGATCGTGTTACCACACCGCATTTAAGGACGGTGCAGTCCAACGCTCCACTTTTTGCAACGACTACGAGTTCAATAGTAAATGACCCATCAGGTAAAAATGGAGTCGTGAGACCAACGGCATAGTTCGGCGGATTCGAAGACACCCAAACCGAACTCGAAGATGAGCCATCAATATTTATTCCACCGATACAAGTCGCTTGTGGCCCCGGCGCTGCTTGCGTGCACACGATCACATAGACGCCCTTCTTCACGTCATAACCCGTGCCACGCACTGTGACTGATGTCCCGTTTGGGTTGAGACTATTCGTTTGACTCACAGAAAGTTTTGGTCGGCTCGCTGCAACAACTGTCGTAGTCGGCGCAACCTTGACGACGCTCGAACTCGGCGCGTTCGTCGTGCTCGCAACCGTTGTAACTGTCGTTGAACTTGAAACAGTCTCGGCAGCAACCGCAGTTGATGCCACAGTCGTAGCCACAGCCGTATCTACCGTCGTGACTGGGGTTTCGGCCGCCTCAATCGTCGTCGTAACCACCGTAACCGTCGTAACCGTCGTAACAAATGTCTCACTCGCCGATCGATCACTCGCGCAACTTGAAATTGCCGACACCGACAATATTAGAGACATCACATAACCGACAATTTTCACTCCAAGAATTCTACCAATCTGAGCGTCACTAGTAGATTGAAATGGCTATGGTCACACGGAACGTAACGCTCACTCTGTTCACCACCGCACTTTTCATCGCGCCAATTTCAGCGTGCTCATCAAGTTCTCCAATGACCGACAAATCATCACCAGTAGCCGAAATGCCAAGCAGCCCAGTTACCGAAACTTCAATTCCTTTGGACGAGATTCGACCAGTCTTAATTTCGGCTCAAGAATTTGACTTGCCAATTGTCGGCGACGGCAAATCAACCCTGCCAGCAAAGGTGATTTCGGCTGACGATATCGAAGTAACGATCACCGATACATCGCGCATCATCGTGCTCAACGAAGCGATCGCCGAAATAGTCATCTCACTCGGTTTCGCCGACAAAATCATTGGTCGCGATGCAACAACAACGCTGGCCGCACTGACGGCGATACCAAAAGTCAGCAGCGGTCACGACATCAGCGCCGAAAGTGTGCTCGAACTTAAGCCGACACTCGTCATTGGCGACACCCGTTCAGGTCCGCCAGAAGCAATCCAACAGTTGCGTGGTGCCGGCATTCCAATCGTGCTTGCCCCTGAAGTATGGAAACTCTCCGACATCGCACCGCGCATCAATCTGATCGCCAACGCACTTGGTGCCGGCAGTTTCGGCATCAAACTTCTTGACACAACACAAAGCGACATCAATCAGGCACTCAACACGCTTGACCCTGCAACCGTAAAACCGCGTGTCGCATTTATCTACGTGCGCGGCACCGCCTCAGTATTTTTGCTTGGCGGCAAAGAATCGGGCGCCGACGAAATGATCCGTGCGGCTGGCGGCATCGATGTTGGCACCGACCTTGACCTTGCAGCATTCACACCGCTTACGAGCGAAGCAATCGTCAACGCCAACCCCGAAATTATTGTCGTCACCACTCGCGGTCTCGCATCTGTAGGTGGCATTGACGGACTACTCGACTTGCCCGGCATCGCCCAAACCCCCGCGGCAAAAACTCGGGCCGTGGTGTCAATTGATGACGACTTGTTATTCTCGTTTGGGCCACGAACCGGCGAACTAATCATTCGTTTGGCACAAGCCTTCAGAGTCTTGACGACAGAAAACTGAGCATCAATCAATGAGCGAAATGCGCCGACTTAATCCGAAAACTGTGGCAATCGTGCTAACAGTGGCCCTGGTCATCGTCGTCATCAACGCACTGACCACAGGCGCCTACACAATTGAGTTAAGCGAAGTTTTCAAAGTCTTGTTTCAAGGTCCAGCAGCAACTTCAGATTCGACCTCGATTAGTCACGCCGTTTTTTGGAATGTTCGTCTGCCGCGAGTCGCGCTAGCAATAGTTGTCGGTGCATCACTCGCAGTCGCCGGCGTCGTGATGCAAGGGGTATTTCGCAACCCGCTCGCCGAACCAGCAACAGTCGGCGTATCGGGCGGCGCGGCTGTCGGTGCAGTAATTGCAATCACACTCGGCCTGAGCAGAATCACACTCGGCGTGCAAGTTTTTGCATTCATTGGTGGCACACTCGCAACTGCAATTGTTTATGGCTTGTCGCGCGTTGACGGCAAAACGGATGTCGTCACGCTGATCCTCACCGGCATCGCGATCAACGCATTGTCGGGTGCACTAATCGGCCTCGCCGTGTTCATCGCCGACGACGATCAAATTCGCACCGTCACATTTTGGAGTCTTGGCTCACTCGGCCTCGCGACTTGGCGCGCGGTCGCCGTGGTTTTACCGCTCGCAATAATCGGTATCGCGCTCAGCACAAAATTCACCCGCACTCTTGACCTCATGGCGCTCGGCGATCGCTCGGCGGCGCATGTCGGCGTGCCAGTCGAACGAGTGCGA
>NSIC01000025.1 GCA_002737635.1 Acidimicrobium sp. | reverse complement strand
GATTTTCTTTTTCCAGATCGCGAGGCGCGGTTCGACTTTGATCGCCGCGGGTTCAAGGTCGTTAACGCCAGCGTGCTTTAAAGGTGTTTTACAAAAATCTGTGAGTTGATCGAACGCGCGATAAACCGCAGGCGTCGAAACTCGAAATGGCGGCACGACGAGCGTGATTTCGCGCGCAACTTTTTTGAGTGGATTAACAACCTCGCCGATGCCAGACACTCGCGCCCGACCACCGATCATGCAAAACGCGATGTCGGCGCCAAGTTTTGCCGCGCTCACCAAATCGGTGAACCCCGCCCAGCGCAAAATTGCGGCTGCGTCGGCGGATCCACCACCCAAACCGCCACTAGACGGAATGCTTTTGGTTATCGAAACATGGGCTCGACGGTTGGCGAGTTGAAGTGCGCGCACGACGAGATTGTCGCTCGAGTTTTCGAGGTCGTTGGCGAACTTGCCTGTGATCTCGAGCCCAGTTCGCGACGGGTCGACAATTAGTTCGTCGGCAAGTTCGAGAGTCACCATTTCGGAATCAATTAGATGAAAACCATCTTTACGAATGCCCGTGACGCGAAGCGACAGCGTGAGTTTGGCCGGTGCGACAAGCGAAACAATTTCGGCGCTCATCGTGTTGAATCCGTGTGGCGGGCGTTGATTGCGCGACGCAAACGACCCCATGCGGCCAAGTCGAGTTGTTCGGCCCGCGACTCGGGGTTGACATCTGCATTTTTGAAATCTTCGGGGGTTGCAATCTCGTCGAGCGCACGACGCAGCATTTTGCGACGCTTGGCAAAGCCCGCACGCACTAAGGCGAACAGCTCTTTAGCGACGACATCGCTTACGCCGGGTTCACTGCGACGACGAATCTCAACTAGCGCCGAATCGACACGCGGCTGCGGAAAGAAAACTGAGGGCGGCACCTGTCCGACAATTTTAGAACTTGCCCAATAATCGATCTTCACGCTGACTGCACCGTAAGCCTCGGTGCCGGCGCGTGCGACGAGCCGATCAGCGACTTCGCTTTGCACCATCACCAACAAGTGTTTAACTTCGGCGATGCCATCAAGTAGGTCGGCGACAATGATTGTCGCCACGTTGTAAGGCAAGTTTGACACAACATGCCAATGCTTCGACTTGGCGAGCAATGGTTGCCAGTCGAGTTGCATTGCATCAGCATGAATTACTTCGACATTTGCAAGATGCTTCGTGTTCGCGCGCAACACTTCGACTAGACCATTGTCGATTTCGACGGCGACAACATTTGCACCAGTCTCGGCCAGCGCGAGTGTCAGCGAACCGAGACCTGCACCGATCTCGAGCACGAAGTCGCCAGCGCCAACATCGGCAAGGCGCGCGATCTTGTGCACAGTATTGGCATCAACGACGAAATTCTGCCCGAAAGCCCGTCGTGGCGCGAGACCATGCTTCTCGAGCATTGCAACGATTTCGGTTCGAGAAAATGTCACGAGTTATTGGTTACCACGAAACAGTCACGGGTATCGGTGCGTCAACAAGATTCGCCAGTGACTCAAAAACTTTGGTGTGCAGAAGCATCGTCACACCCGACGGCAGAGATGTGCGAAAAACATTCGTGCAGGTTGTCGTTCGTCCATTGTTGAGATTTTGCACAGAGATCTTGATGCCCAGTGGTGCTTCGGGCATGTAGCAAACGATGTCGGGTGCGTTGTCGAAACTGCTGAACGAAGCAATTGCTTGAATGCCGGTGAGACTGCTGGAAGGGTAGGCGATTTGTGCCGAACCGTCTCGCACGATCGGCGACGGGCCGCCCAAAATAATTGCTTCAAGCGAACCATCTTCAGACTCTTCACCGAGACTCGCGCCGAGTTGTGTCGCCGTTGTGACGGTGACAACTGCTTCGTCGGTTTTGTCGTCACCTTGGCTAATCATTAACAGAGGCAGCACGAGAATCGTAACAATCGCCGCTAACGCGATTCGTCGTCGTTCAAAAGTTGAAAGTAGCAATATGTTCAGGTTACGCAGCGATACCAGGGAAAGCAATCGTTGCATTTTGGGTCGTTTGTTTTGCGATCTCTTCGACTGAAACATTTCGTACCTCGGCAAGACATGCGCCAACCTCGACTAGAAACGCAGGTTGATTTGATTTGCCACGATGTGGAACCGGCGCAAGAAACGGACTGTCAGTTTCGACGAGCATTTTTTCGGGGATACAAATTTTTGCTGCGTCGCGAATTTCTTGGGCTTTTTTAAAAGTGACGATGCCAGAAAACGAAAGATATGCGCCGATGTCGAGACACTTTTTTGCCTCAACTGGCGAACCGGTGAAGCAGTGAAAAATAGTTCGCTCGGGCACACCACACGAGTTAAGAATCTCAAAAGTTTCGTCCCATGCGTCGCGCGTATGAATGACTAGTGGCAATTTGTGTTGATGGGCGAGCGCAATCTGTGCGGCGAACATCTCGCGTTGAACCACACGATCTGAATGATCGTAAAAATAATCGAGCCCGCATTCGCCGATCGCCACAACACGAGGCTGGCTGATCAACTCGTGCAGGCCATCAAGTCCGTTCTTGGCGTCATGCGGGTGCAAGCCAACCGTGGCCCAAACATCGGCGTTTGCAACAGCCAGATCGATCGCCGCCCTCGATGTCTTTAGATCGGTACCGATCGTGATCACGCGTTTCACGCCTGCCTCGCGCGCCGCGACCAACGCAGCATCGGCACCGCCCGGGATGTCTTCGTAGGTCACATGACAGTGCGTGTCGACCCACTCTGGTTTTTCAGTCTGCATCGCGCCCACAACTAGATTTTTTTTCGCGGAAACAGCGGCTCGCCCTTCGTCACGCTCGTGCCGCCGGGGTAGCGACCCCACTGCGTGTCAGCGCCAACGCGTTGATCAGCAACATCGCCCGCCATGCCGAGGCGTTGCCAAACATCTTGACAAGTTTTTGGCATTGCTGGGCTTGCCAAAATCGTCACGATGCGCAATGCTTCGAGCGCATCGCCCATGACGATGTCGAGTTCTTTGCCCGGTTCCATCTTCCATGGTTCGTTTGTTTCGAGATAGGCATTTGTCGCACGGATCAACGTCCAAGTGGCATCAAGCGCTCGGCTTGGTTGCACATTTTGCCATTCGCGAATTGTTTCGCTGACACTTTGCGCCGCGATCGCTGCGAGAGGGCTCGTGGCAGAGGGCACTGGCCCGATGCCGCCGCACTTTTTTTCGACGACGGTGGCAACGCGCGCAGCGAGATTGCCGAAGTTGTTCGCGAGATCTGAGTTATAGCGCGAGAGTAATCCTTCATAAGAAAAATCGCCGTCGTTTCCGTAATTCGTGTCGGCTAAAACGTAATATCGAAAACCGTCGACACCGATCTCGTCGACCAAGTCGAGTGGGTTTACGACGTTGCCAGTTGTCTTCGACATTTTTTCGCCGCCGACCAATAACCAACCACCAACTGCCCAACCCTTTGGTGGCTCTAAACCTGCTGACATCAACATCGCCGGCCAATAAACGCAGTGAAACCGAATAATGTCTTTGCCGATGAAGTGATAATCAACTGGCCAATTAGCAGCAAACTGTTTTTCGTCGGTTCCGTATCCGTGCGCGGTGATGTAATTAGCGAGCGCGTCGAACCAAACATATGCGACATGCGATTTGTCCCACGGCAACTCAATGCCCCATGTCAAAGTTTTTCGACTGACAGAAAAATCGCGCAAGCCTTGCTTGATAAAGCCAGTTACTTCGTTGACGCGGTGGTCGGGTTTGATCGCATCAGGGTGATCTGCGTACCACTTGAGAAGTTTTTCTTCGTAGCGAGACAGACGAAAGAAATAGTTTTCTTCTTCGACATATTCGGCTTTTGTGTTGTGGATCTTGCACCTGCCGTTATCGAGTTCTTCTGGGGTGTAGTACGCCTCACACGCCACGCAGTAGTGGCCGCGATAAGTGTCGACTTCGATGTCGCCGGCGTCATAACAAGCCTTCAAAAGTTTTTGCACGCCGACTTTATGGCGCTCTTCAGTGGTGCGAATGAAGTCGCTGAAATCGATGTTCAGTCGGTGCCAGGCGTCGGCGAATAAAGGCGCAATCTTGTCGCAGAATTGCTTGGGTGAAACACCTTCGGCGTCGGCGAATTGCTGAATCTTCAGGCCGTGTTCGTCGGTGCCCGTCAATAAGTGCACATCTTCGCCGCAAAGTTTGTGCCAGCGGCAAACTGCGTCAGAGATAATCGTCGTATACGCGTGCCCAAGGTGCGGTTTGGCGTTGACGTAATAAATTGGCGTCGTCGCCGAGAACTTTTTCACTGTTATATCTTAGAGTTTTTGGGCTACGGCTGACTGTTAGGTGCTTGATTCGGTGTCGTCGCGTAGTTGCAGAGCGAGTTCGTAGACAGTGCGTTTGGCGACGCCGAATCGCGCCGAAACTCGCGCCGCAGAATCTTTACGACTGACACCTTTGGCAATTTCGGCTTTGATTGCGGCGACTAGTTCTGCATCAGTTGGCGGAGCCGGTGGTTTGGCTGGCTCGATAATGATCACATATTCGCCACGAGGCTCGGTTGCCGCGACCAGCATGTTTGCATCTTGCAGTGTTCCGCGCCAAATCTGTTCATGAAGTTTTGTTAGTTCGCGCGCCAGCACAACGCGCCGCATTGCGCCACACGCCGTTGTTAAATCACTCAGAGTTTTAATCAGTCGATGCGGCGCCTCATAAAGCACAATTGTGCGCGACTCTGTTGCCGTCATTGCCAAGCGTTCCGTTCGATCGGCGCCACTGCGCGGCAAAAAACCTTCGAATACAAATCGTGAGGTTGGCAGACCGCTGATCACGAGCGCCATTATCAACGCTGACGGTCCAGGTATTGCCGAAACCTGCAAACCCGCGTTGACCACGGCGACGACAAGTCTTTCGCCTGGGTCACTGATGCCTGGTGTGCCTGCATCTGTAATTAACGCAACTGATTTGCCCGATGCGACCAAGCCGACGATTTCTTCGCGGGCGTCATATTCGGTGTGCTCGTTGATCACCATAAGTTTTTTGCCCGCCACGCCGAAGTGGCTCAGCAATTTGCCCGAGTGACGCGTATCTTCGCAGCAAATTATCTCGGCTTCTTTTAGCGCGTCAACCGCGCGCTGCGACATATCACCGAGATTGCCAATCGGCGTCGCCACGAGCACGAGTGCACCAGTCATGCCAGTCGCGCTTCGCGAATCTTTCGAAGATTCGCTAGTCATGTTCGGCGCGCTTCAAGTGTGTGGCCAATTACTAGTCCCCAATTTTCAAAAGTGCCAGCACTTGCTTCAAGAACATGACTTGCACCAAACACGGGCATCGCAACTCGCAACGGCTTAATCTGCTGCACCTTGATGACTTGCATTTTCTCGTCGAGGTACGCCACATCAAGCGCGCACTTCACGCCAAAAGTATGAATCCACTTACAAGAGTCGATAAGAAGGGGCGTTTCGATTTCGGTCTGGCCGATCAAACCGCGGCGGCGCGCAGCCGGCGTGTCGGCGATATTCAAACTCGAGAGCACCTTTGCCTGACAAACAAGCCAACCAGTTTTGAATTCGACGACATTGCTCATATTCATAGAGTATGCGTTTCGAAAGTCGCTCGTATTCGATGTATTTTCTATGTGCTGTCTATGTATTGTGGCGAATTTCTAGTGTGTCGCCGTCAACGACTTCGTAGTCTTTGCCTTCGACGCGAATCTTGCCCAGGTCTTTGGCTTTGTTCCATGAGCCGATGCGCAGCAGTTCATCCCACATGATGACATCGGCGCGAATAAAGCCGCGTTGCAGATCGCTGTGAATCTTGCCCGCACATTCTGGGGCTTTCGAGCCTGCATGAAATGTCCATGCTCGAGTTTCTTTTTCGCCCGTCGTAAAAAATGTTCGCAAACCGAGTAGGTGATAAGCCGAGCGCACCATTCTTGGCAACGCACCTTCGCCGAGGCCGAGCGCTTCGAGCATTTCTTTGCGATCTTTCGGCTCTAGCTGTGCGGCTTCGGCTTCGAGTTGCACGCTCATGCCCAGCACTTCAACTTGGCTGGCACTTGCCGAACCCGGCGGGGCAAGTTCTTTGCGCACGAGTTCTTCAAATTCGGGAATTCGCGCCAAGTCGTCTTCGGCAACATTGACAACCGCTAAAACTTGACGAGTCGTCAACAAAAAGTGCGGCGCCAGCAATTCTGCATCGTCTTTTGACAGCGTCGCACGGTAGAGCGGTCGACCCTCTGCAAGGTGCGCCTGTGCGCGAGTCAACGCACCAAGTTCTTCTTCGAGCGATTTATCCATTCGCGCCGCTTTTTGCATCCGATTAAGTTTTGTTTCGACCGATTCAAGGTCGGCGAGCGCAAGTTCGATTTCAAGTACGCGCAAATGTTCGAGCGGGTCACTCGGCCCCGGAATATCGTCGTCGGCGAACGCCCGCAGCACGAACACGATTGCATCCACTTCGCGAATGTTGGCGAGAAACTTGTTGCCGAGACCCTCACCTTTGCTCGCGCCTTCGACCAAGCCGCCGATGTCGACGACTTCGACCGTGGCGTAGACAGTTTTTTGCGTCTTTGACATTTCGGCGAGCGCGTCAAGTCTCGGGTCGAGCACTTTGGCCATGCCGATGTTCGGGTCTTTGGTCGCAAACGGGTAGGGCGCCGCGAGCGCATTCGAGCCGGTTAAAGCGTTATATAAAGATGACTTACCCGCGTTAGGCAGACCGACGAGACCAAAGCGTTCCATGAAGACCGTCACGCTATCTGTGTCGCGTGCCGCGCTGTGTCGAACAACCAGTTTCGGGCGAGCATTTGCCGCCGATAATTGTTACTATGCAGATAGTGCTAATTAGTTGGCTAGTCCGCTAACGAATTAACCGATAGAAATCCACCCCAAGGAGCAGCAAAAGTGACTTCATTTGACCTCGATCTTTCGAAGTATCAACTCGGTTGGAGCGACGAAGTCGAATATGCATTTGAACCAGTCAAAGGATTAAACACGGGTGTCGTCGAGCAAATCTCGTGGTGGAAAGGCGAGCCCGAGTGGATGCGCAAGATGCGTCTGCGTTCGTTGCAGACTTTTGAACGCAAGCCGATGCTTGATTGGTTCGCCGTCAACATGCCCGACATCGACTTTCAAGACATTTTTTATTATCTCAAGCCAGCGACCGCACAAGTCGACGAATGGGAAGACCTGCCCGAAGAAATGCGCAGAACCTACGAGAAGTTGGGCATTCCTGAAGCCGAGCGCAAATATTTGGCCGGCGTCACCGCGCAATACGAGAGCGAAGTTGTGTTTCACCGCAACCGTGAAGATCTTGAGAAACTTGGCATTTTGTTTTGCGATATGGATACCGCGCTTCGCGAATATCCAGATCTCGTCAAGCAATATTTTGGTTCTGTCATTCCGCCTGGTGACAACAAGTTCTCGGCGCTCAACACTTCGGTTTGGTCGGGTGGTTCGTTTATTTATGTTCCGCCAGGTGTCGAATGCGAAATGCCGTTGCAGGCTTATTTCAGAATCAACTCTGAAAATGCCGGTCAATTCGAGCGCACGCTGATTATCGCCGACGAAGGTTCGAAGGTTCACTACATCGAAGGTTGCTCGGCGCCTGTTTACACAAAAGATTCGTTGCACTCGGCAGTCGTTGAAATTATCGTCAAGCCGAGCGCGCATGTCACATATACGACGATTCAAAACTGGTCGCCGAATGTTTACAACTTGGTCACCAAGCGCGCACGAGTCGAAGCCGAAGGCCACATGGAGTGGATCGATGGCAACATCGGCTCGAAACTGACCATGAAATATCCGAGTGTTTATTTGATGGGACCAAAAGCCACGGGTGAAGTTTTGTCGGTGGCCTATGCGGGTGCAGGGCAGCACCAAGATGCTGGCGCGAAAATGATTCACGCAGCGCCAGAGACGACTTCGAAGATCGTTTCGAAGTCGATTTCAAAAGACGGTGGCATCACCGCATATCGCGGTTTGGTGCGAGTCGAAGAAGGTGCGACAAATTGCAAGAGCCATGTGCAGTGCGATGCGTTGATTCTTGACGAACAAAGCGAGAGCCGAACGTTCCCTTACATGGAGGTTGGCGCGAGCGACGCACAGATCGGCCACGAAGCGACCGTTTCAAAAATTGCCGACGAACAACTCTTCTATTTGCAGAGTCGTGGCTTGTCACAAGAGCAGGCGATGAGCATGATCGTTAACGGTTTCATTGAGCCTGTAACACGCACACTGCCAATGGAATACGCCGTTGAATGGAGTCGTCTCATCGAATTGCAAATGGAAGGCTCGGTCGGCTGAGACAAGCCAACTGCAGTAAAATTTTGTTATGGCGATGCGAACCGAGTGCAAACACTTTGAGAGTCGCACGTATTCAAATGGTGATGCGATGCGCCGATGTCGACTCGACCTGGCGCCTGATGCGCCGTGGCGATGCCCAGACGAATGCGCCAAGTTCGATCACCGCGCTGTCGATATCGGTTGGGCGCATGGTTCGGTCGTGTCGGCTGCGACGCCAGTTGAACCTGAAAGTGTCAAAGATGGCAGCGCGGCATCTGTGTTGAGTGAGGCCGAGGCGATCATTAACGCAATGGCCAGCGACATCGACGCAGAAATTAAAGAAAAGAAAAATAAAAAGAAGAAGCGCAAACGCAAATGAGCACACTCGCGCTGCCAACAGCCGACGAAGAAATCTGGCGCTATAGCCGCATCGGCGAACTTCAGCTAGACAGTTTTAAACTCGGCAAACTTTCGACCAAAATTGATGTCTCGAGCGCTGCGAAACAAATAGTTTGTTCGACGACGAATATCGTGCCACGCGCAGCGACCGACATCTTTGAAGATCTAAATGGTCGACACGCTCAACTTACGGCGATAACTGTCGCCAAGAACCAGGTGGTCGCCGAGCCAATAGTGATTACCCATTCGCTAGATGAGTCTGGCATTGTGGCTTATTCGCGCTTGGTAATCGAAGCCAACGAAAATAGCGAAGTAACAGTTGTCGAGCGCTTTGTTTCGAGTGTCGACACCAACTCGCTGATCGTGCCTGTCGTAGATCTACGCGCCGCGCAGTCGGCCCGGGTCACCTACATAGCAATCAACGAACTTGGCGCGGCAACTTGGCAAATCGGCTATCAACAAGCAGTTGGTCAGCGCGATTCGACGATGAAAATGTTTACAGTTGCACTCGGTGGCGATTACGCACGCATGCGCGCTGAAGTTCGTCTTGAAGGTCAGGGTGCCAACGCACAACAAGTTGCGCTTTACTTTGCCGACGCAAATCAGATGCACGACTTTCGCACACTGCAAGATCATGCGGCGCCGCGCACGCACAGCAACTTGCTGTTCAAAGGCGCTGTTAAAGACACGGCGAAAAGTGTCTATACGGGTTTAATTCGCATTCGCGAAAACGCCACAAAGTCAGAGGCATTTCAAACCAATCGCAACCTAACTTTGTCGAACGGTGCATGGGCAGAAAGCGTGCCGAATCTCGAAATTGAAACCAATGATGTTAAGTGCAGCCATGCCAGCACGGTCGGGCCGATCGACGAAGATCAGCGCTTCTATCTTGAGAGTCGCGGAATTCAGCCCGAAATTGCCGAGCGACTTGTTGTGCTTGGGTTTTTTGACGAAGTTCTCAATCGTCTGCCAGCGTTGCCATTTATCGCGGGTCTGCGTGAACGTGTCAGCACAAAACTTCTCGGAGCAAAATCGTGAAGCAAAAAGTTTGCAAACTCGACGAACTTGTCTCGGGTAAGGCGCGCCGCTTCGAAGTCGGCAGCCGAGCAATCGCTCTCGTAAGAATTGACGACAAGGTTTATGCAATCGGCGATAAGTGCAGTCACGCCGATGTGTCGTTGTCTGACGGCGAAGTTCTATGCGATACGAAAGAAATCGAGTGCATTCGTCACGCAAGTTCATTCAGTCTTGAAACCGGCAAACCAAACACTTTGCCAGCGACTCAGCCAGTGCCTGTTTATGTTGCCACTGTTGAAAATGGCGAAGTCTTCATCGAGTTGAACTGAGAAGAGATCTATGACGACACTTGAAATCAAAAACCTGGCCGTCTCCGTCGGCTCTTCACAAATTTTGATCGATGTCACTCTGACAATCAAGTCAGGCGAAGTGCACGCGGTAATGGGCCCGAACGGTGCTGGCAAGTCGACGCTGTCGGCCGCACTGATGGGTAAACCTGGTTATGTCGTTACCGGTGGCTCAGTCAAACTCGACGGTGTCGACATGCTGGCGTTGCCAACTTGGCAGCGAGCCACCGCAGGTCTGCACTTGATCATGCAATATCCAACCGAGATACCAGGTGTTATGTTGCAAGACGCGATGAGCGCGGCACTCGACGCCCGCAAACGCGACACAGCAAATTTGCGCTCTCTAATTGCAACAGAAGCCAAGCGGATTAGTTTCGACACTGAACTTGTAGATCGCGCGGTGAATGTCGACTTTTCAGGTGGCGAAAAAAAGCGTAATGAAACTGTGCAACTTGCGGTCCTGCAACCAAAGATCGCGATTCTCGACGAACTTGACTCGGGTCTAGACATAGATGCGTTGCGTGACTGTGCCCAACGCGTTGAAGATGCGACCCGAGAGATGAACCTTGGTGTCTTGGTGATCACGCATTACAGCAGGCTGTTTGAACAACTCAAACCAGACTTCGTGCATATTTTGACCAACGGTCGCATCGTCAAAAGTGCTGGCCCAGAACTGGCCGATGAACTCGAAGTCACCGGCTACGCCGCCTACTCGGGCAAATAAAAATGGTGGGTAGTCCGAAAGGACTACCCACCATTTTCTTACTTAACTGCTAATTACTTGCTCTTAGTAAATCCGACCTTTGTCCAGTCGAGTGATGTGAAGCCGAATGCGCCGAAGTTGGCAACATTCTTTGGCACACCAACGACGTTGTTGCGTTGAAACAATGTGATCGAGTGAACGAGCTTGTAGACCTCTTTGTCGGCTGCGTTTGCAAGTTCGCAACGCTTCTTGAGATCAAGAATGTTGTTTGCCTTGGCAAATGTTGCGTCAATATCGGCGTTACCGATATTGCCGAAGTTTTGCGCTCCGCCAACTTTGTAGAGGTTTGGTGAACTTGCGATTGGGAAGTTTGTGCCTACCCAAGCGAAGATCGCCATTTCAAACTTCGATACGAGCACATACTTGCCGAAGTAGTCAGCAGTTGGAATCAAAGTCGGTACCAATTCGATACCTGCTTCTTTTGCCATTGCTGTTGCAAGAAGCACTGTGTCACGGCGGTTGTCGTTACCACTTGGGTAGATCAACTTGACCGAGAGGCGAGTGCCACCCTTGGCGCGAATGCCATCGGCACCCTTTGCCCAGCCTGCACCGTCGAGCAGTTTTGCTGCCGCGGTGAGGTCACGCTTGCCGAGTGTGCCGGTGTTGTCTTGGTTGCACGATGTGCCGTCAAGAAACACGTGGTTGTTGTTCGGCTTAACCTTCGGGTCGACGATGCCTTGAATTGCAGTCGCAATTTGTTGACGGTCGATCGAAAGCATGATTGCCTGACGCACTGCAACATCTGAAGTCACTGTCGTTACTGGACCGAAAGTGAAGTGCTCATGTGTTGGTGCTTTTGCAACGCGAACGCTGATCTTTGAATTCTCACGGGCACGCTTGAGAGCGTTGGTGTCGTTGCCGACGTCCATGTAGTCGATTTCGCCGTTAAGCAAAGCATCGATTTGAGCAGCCTGTGGCAACGCCTTGAAGATGATCGTGTCAAGCACTGGCTTGTCACCCCACCACTTCTTGTCACGCTCAACGGTGATTGTCCGAGTCACTTTATCGAGGGCCTTGAACTTGAATGGACCAGCAGTTACCAATGGTGCTGCCTTCCATGACGTGTTGAACGCATCTGGTGATGCAGTCAACGACGCTGGCTTCAACGCACTGAACAGTGGTTGCCAGTCTGGGTAGGTCTCGCTAAAGGTGACGATGACTTCATTCGCAACCTTGCCCTTCTTAACAGACTCGATTTTTTCGTAGCCGGCGCTTGAAGTGATATTGAAACCTTGGCCTGCTTTCTTCTGGGCATTCCACTGGCTTACGAAGTCTGCAAGACCAATTGTCTTACCATTGCTCCACTTTGCCTTCGGGTTGAGCGAGTAAGTCACTGTCTGTTTACCGTCTACACGACTTGCTTTGATGTCAAGCGCGTAGTTCTTATCGATTTGAAGAACTGCGTTCTTGTCAAAATAGATGTATTGCGGCAACATTGTGTTCATTACCTGGCTGCAGTTGAGGAGGTTTCCTTCAATTGCGCTGGTGTTGAAGTTCGGGCAGATATCCACTTGAACAAAACGGAACACTCCGCCTGTTTTGAGATTTTCTACCGGCACTTCGTTAATTTGACGCGATCCACCATCTTTGGCAGCACCAGCCGAAGTCGTCATACCAAACGGTGCGACAACTGCGCCAGCGATAGCCATGGCTATGACGCGCTTGATAATTTTATTATTCATTTATTTCCCCTCATAGTGGTTGTCCAGGGCTATTGCCTTGGATTACTTCCCTTAAAACTAACAATAAAATAGACGAATTGTTCGTTGGCAATTCACTTTTTGTTCATTTAATAAGTCGCGCTGGTAGCATTTAATTTTTGTCAGTCCCTTATGTCCATTAGGTTTTTAGGCTTTTTCATGCTGGGTTACATTTTTAAACGCTTCTTAAATTTTGTTCTCCTTGTACTAATCGCTTCTTCAATGGGATATTTTCTGGCTTCGATTGCCTTAAGTCCTCGTGGCAATTATCAAGCCGCGAATCCACCAATACCTAAAGAGTCGATCGACGCGGTGTTGAATCGTGCCAATGTCAACGACGAAGTTCCGTTCACGACCCGCTACGTCAAGTGGGCGGGCGGTGTGTTGCAAGGCGACTTCGGTGAAGATCTTGAACAAAATAGAATTAACGAAGAATTCTCGCGCCGAGTGTGGGTCAGTCTGCGTCTATTACTACTTGGCACAGTTCTTGGTGCCACAATCGGCGTGATTGTCGGTGTGATCAGTGCCGTTCGCCAATATCAAGCATTTGACCGTAGTACGAGTTTGTTTGCATACTTTATTTTGTCGACGCCCGTTTTTTTGCTGGCGATCTTGCTCAAGTTTCTCGGCATCAAATTTAATGATTCGATTGGTTCGACATTTTTCTTCACGCAAGGCGAATACACACCCGGTTATGTCGGTTCATCACTCAGTGCGTTTGGTGACCGTTTACGACATTTAATTCTTCCAACTCTGTCAATTGCGCTCGGCAGCATTTCTTTTTATTCGCGCTATCAGCGCAACACGATGCTCGATGTTCTGAGCAGCGATCACTTGCGCACGGCCCGCGCCAAAGGTCTTACTAAACGTCAGGCATTGTTCAAACACGGTCTACGAGTTGCGATTTCACCAATGGCAACCTTCTTTGCCTATGGCTTCGGCCTTCTCATCGCTGGTGCGGCATTCACCGAGACAATTTATGGTTGGTATGGCATGGGTCAGTGGTTCCTTGCTGCTGTCGCCAAAAACGACATCAATTCTGTTAGCGCCGTCGTGACATTCACCGCGGTGCTCGTTTTGTTCTCCGGTTTTTTAGCTGATGTAATTTTGGCGATTCTTGATCCGAGAGTGCGATCTCGAACGTGACAACCGAAGTAGCAAACCAAGAAGCGGCAGTTGATCGCATCTCGCGCGGTCAACTTATTCGTCGTCGTTTCTTTCGAAACAAAACCGCGGTTTTTGGTTTGGGCGTTATCGCCTTCATGTTTTTGTTCGCTTTCGGTGGCCCTTTCATTGGGCAATGGAACTACTCAGAAAGTGATTTCTCGAGCCTGCTCAAAGGCCCTTCGGCTTCGCATTGGTTCGGCACTACCCAAATTGGTGTTGATGTTTTTGCTCAAACAGCAAGAGGTTTACAAAAGTCACTAGTCATCGGCTTGTTGGTCGCAGTGTTTTCAACAGGTCTTTCGGCGATTGTTGGTGCGTTTGCTGGTTATCTCGGTGGGCGTGCAGACAAAGTAACTATGTGGTTTGTTGACCTTTTGCTTGTCCTGCCTTCGTTCTTGGTTCTCGTTATTCTTTCGCGGTTTTATCAGGGCAAAACGTGGTTGTTGCTGGTTGTTGGTCTGACAATTTTTGACTGGATGATCACCGCGCGAGTCGTTCGCGGTCTTGCCATGAGTTTGCGCGAGCGCGACTTCGTGCGTGCGGCCCGATACATGGGTGTGCCGACGCGAAAAATTATTTTCCGACACTTGTTGCCGAACATGGCTTCGATCTTGATCATCGCTGCGACACTCAATGTCGGTGGTGCGATTTTGGCCGAGACAGGTCTTTCGTATCTCGGCTTTGGGGTTGCGGCACCTGATGTTTCGCTGGGCACACTCATCGCCGAGGGCACAGGTGCGGCGCTCACTTATCCGTGGTTGTTTTTGTTTGCTGGTTCAATTCTTGTGCTCACCGTTTTGGCAGTCAGTTTTATCGGTGATGGTTTGCGTGATGCATTTGATCCTGGCGCGATGCGGGTCAAGAAAAGCACTATCTCATGAAAATCGTGTCGTGACAAGCAACGCCAACAACTCACTGATCGAGATTCGTAATCTCTCAGTCACGTTTCCTAGTGAGGTCGGCACGGTGCAAGCCGTTCGCAATATTTCACTTGACATTCGCGCAGGCGAAGTACTCGGCATCGTCGGCGAATCTGGTTCGGGTAAGACAGTAACTTCATTGGCTGCCATTGGTTTGTTGCCTGACAGTGCGACGGTTTCTGGTTCGGTGATGTTTAATGGCGTGAATTTGCTCGAGTTGAATGATAATCAGATGTCGAAATATCGGGGCAATGACATTGCGATGATTTTTCAAGATCCGCTTTCGGCGCTTAATCCTGTGCACACGATCGGGCGTCAAATTGCCGAAGCGTTGTTGATTCATAAAGATGTGTCAACCGAGGCCGCGCACAAGCGAGCCATCGAGTTGCTCGAGATTGTCGGCATTCCGCGACCATCCGAGCGCGCGCAGTCATATCCGCACGAGTTTTCTGGTGGCATGCGTCAGCGTGTGATGATCGCATTGGCGATCGCAAACGAACCAAAAGTTTTGCTCGCCGACGAACCGACGACTGCACTCGATGTCACCGTGCAGGCACAAATTCTTGATGTTCTGAAAACGGCTCGCGACATGACCGGTGCGGCAATTGTTTTGGTTACGCACGACCTTGGTGTTGTTGCAGGCATTGCTGATCGTGTGGCGATTATGTACGCGGGCAAAGTTGTTGAAGTCGGGCCAGTTGAAGAGGTTTATGCGCAACCCGCGATGCCATACACAATTGGTTTGTTGAGGTCGATTCCGAGACTCGACATCGCTTCTGGCTCGCGTCTCGCATCGATTTCTGGCGCGCCGGTGTCGCCGGTGAATCTGCCGGCTGGTTGCGCATTTGCTCCGCGTTGCCCTGCGGCGAGCGATGTGTGCACAAACGCGACACCTGAATTGGTCAGTCTTTCGCCAACACGTATGACGGCGTGTGCACGACAAAGCGAGATTTTCGGGTTGCAAGATGCTGGAAAGTTGTTTCAGGAGGGCCCTGCACATATCGGTGTCTCGTCGACCAGTGACGCGGTAGCTCTCGAAGTTCGGGGCTTGCAAAAAACGTTTCCTCTATTGAAGGGCTCGTTGTTGCGACGCCGTGTCGGTTCGGTTTATGCCGTCGATGGTGTCGACTTGGTGTTGCGCCAGGGGCACAGTCTTGCGCTCGTGGGCGAGTCTGGTTGCGGCAAGACCACGACGCTGCTCGAGATTTTAAATATGGTCGCACCTGAAGCCGGCACGATCACGGTGCTTGGCCGCAACGTCGAAGATCTTTCGAAGTCTGAGCGACTCGAAATGCGCAAAGACTTGCAAATCGTGTTCCAAGATCCGTTCGCTTCGCTTGACCCGCGCTTGCCAATCGGTGATGCAATTGCCGAACCGCTCGCAAACTTCGGTATGTCGCAACAAGATCAAAACAAACGGATTATCGAATTGCTTGAACTTGTTGGTCTCAACAGTGAGCAAGCCAGCAAATATCCAAACGAGTTCTCGGGCGGGCAACGCCAGCGCATTGCGATCGCGCGAGCGCTCGCGCTCAATCCAAAAATTCTTGCCCTTGACGAGCCAGTATCGGCCCTCGATGTAAGCGTGCGCGCCGGTGTGCTCAATTTGCTGGCCGAACTGCAAGAAAAACTTCACTTGAGCTACCTGTTCGTTTCACACGACTTGGCTGTTGTGCAACATGTCGCTGACGACATTGCCGTGATGTATCTCGGTTCAATTGTCGAGTCGGGTTCGGTGAGCGAAGTGTTTGCCAACCCGCAACATCCATATACGCAGGCTCTTTTGTCGGCGGTGCCCATTCCTGATCCGAAAGTTGAGCGCGTACGCAAACGAATTTTGTTACAAGGCGAGTTGCCAAGCCCAGCGAACCCACCGTCGGGTTGTCGCTTTCATACACGCTGTCATGTTCGCGCGACCTTGTCGCCTGAACTTGCCGCGCGATGTGCAAGTGAGCGACCGTCGTTGAGTGTCAGCAAGCACGGCGCTGTCGCTTGCCACGCCCCACTCAACTAGT
>NSIC01000024.1 GCA_002737635.1 Acidimicrobium sp. | reverse complement strand
CTATTTTTGGTACTTCGCACTGGCAAATCAATGACTTTTGCCAAATTGGGTGTCTCGGCTGTCTTGTGCGGAAACGCCATCGCCTCAACAAACAACTGCTGAAATCTCGGCTCAGTCGCCGTTTCGATCTTGGTCACTTTGCGCACTGCATCTTCCATTTCATGGCGCAGTTTTCGCGACAACAGCGACTGCACAGCCCCCGCACCCGCGGCATTGCCGACTGCACGCACACCTGCAACCGGGCAGTCAGGCACAAGACCCAACACCATTGCATACACCGGGTCGATGTGCGCACCAAACGCACCTGCAAGTCGAATGTCGTGCACAACTGGCGAACCCGCATGCTCAACAAGCAAATCAATGCCCGCGCGCAGCGCGGCCTTGGCCAATTGAATTGCTCTCACATCATTTTGCGTCACATAAAGTTTTGTCTGGCCGTTTTCATAAAACAAATATGAAAATGTTCGCTCATCGCCGACAATTCGTCGTGACTTGCTCGCCAACCCGCCCTGCACCACCCCATCTGCGTCAATGATTCCGCTCAAATACATTTCACCAATCACTTCGATAATTCCTGAACCGCAAATTCCTGTCACGGTTGTATCGCCCAGCGACTCAGAAAAACCGGGCTCGTTGCTCCACAACTCAGAGCCAATGACTTTCACACGTGGCTCGAGCGTCTTGCGGTCGATTCGCACATGTTCAATTGCGCCTGCGGTAGCCCGCTGACCGGCACTTATCTGTGCACCTTCAAACGCCGGCCCAGTCGGACTCGACGCAGCAAATTGATGCACCGTGTTACCCAGCACAATTTCGGCATTCGTGCCGATATCTACAAGAAGTTGCATCTCTTTTGATCGATGCGGCCCTTCGGCCAAAATCGCCGCAGCTGTATCTGCACCAACATGTCCGGCGATGCACGGTCCGACATAATAATTTGCGTTCGGCAAATTCAAATCAAGTTCGCTTGCCCAGCCACTGACAGATTCACTCGTCGCCAAAACAAACGGCGCCATACCCAGTGGCGTCGGGTCGATGCCCAACACAATGTGATGCATAATCGGATTACCAACGATCGTGATCTCGAGCACACGCCCCACTTCAATGCCGGCGTTTTTAACGAGATTACCAATCATCTCGTTAAGCGCCGCACGAATCGCATTGGTCAATTCAACTTCGCCACCCGGATTCATCATCACATACGAAACTCGACTCATCAGGTCTTCTCCAAAACGAATTTGCGGATTCATTAGTCCGTAACTGCCGACAATCTCGCCGCTCTTAAGTTCACACAAGTGCCCAGCAACTGTCGTCGAGCCAACATCAACCGCAATGCCATATGCTGCGTCAACATATCCGGGCCACGCCGCCACGATTTGATCACCATCTTGCAAGTGACGAACCGCAACAGTCACCTCACCCTCGGCTTTGGCCATCGCCGAATGCAAACTGCTGAGAGCGCGGCGCGCGACACTCGGGGCGTTGCGTTTGTGCTGCACCGCAACTGCGTCGGCCAACGCATCTGCCGCACTGACCGAGTCGCCAAGTTGAGCCTCAGGAACGGTCAAATAAAACAAACTAAAACTTGGATCAACAGTTATCGGCTCAAGATCCAAATCTTTGCGCACAATTTGTTTATGCACTTGACTAATTGCGGGCACATCAATGACAACATTGCCACAAATTCGCGCGGCGCAACCTAAACGATTGCCCGGCACGAGTGCCCGTTTGGCGCGATAATTAGTTTCTGTTTCTGCAAACCCCGACAACGACTCTGGCGTTACGGTGATTCCCCATTTCGCGAACACACCAATTGACGGCGTGATCTGACATCGACCACATATACCGCGACCGCCACATACAGAATCGACATCGGCACCGAGTTGTCGAGCCGCTTCAAGAACCGTTACACCATCTTCAACAATGCCGTCTAACCCCGACGGGGTAAAGACGACGCGTCGATCCATGTTGTGCGTTATTCGGTTCGGCGGCGACCGCGACTATTTCGTGCGGTTCGCTCAGCATTCACTTCGTTTGGGTCACGATTCGCGCGAATCCACGCCGAACAATTTTCGTCGTTGCCAACCAACACGTCGGCTGCCATCACCAGAGTTTTAACTTCTTCATGCAGTGGGTTCATAATCGCCGAGGTCATGCCGGCACCAATCGCCATCGCCAAAAAAGTTCCTGTGATGTTGTTGCGCGCCGGAATACCAAAACTGACATTCGATGCACCACATGTCGTGTTGACTTTGAGTTCTTCTCGCAACCGGCGAATAATTTTAAATGCCGTACGACCGGCATCGCCCATCGCACCAATCGGCATAACAAGTGGATCAACTACGACATCGCTTGCCGGAATACCGTGGTCGGCTGCACGCTGCACGATTTTCTTGGCGATAGCGAAGCGCTCGTCTGGGTCCATGCTGATGCCAGTCTCATCGTTTGAAATTGCCACAACTGCCGCGCCATATTTGGCGACAAGCGGAAGAACTCGTTCAAGATTCGCGTCTTCACCCGTCACCGAGTTAACCAACGGCTTGCCCTGATAAACAGCAAGACCCGCTTCAAGAGCCTCAATAATCGACGAGTCAATCGACAACGGCACATCAGTGATTGACTGCACCAATTTTATTGCTCGAGCCAAAAGTGCCGGCTCGTCTGCCAATGGAATACCTGCGTTGACGTCGAGCATGTGCGCGCCTGCGAGTACTTGCGCCAAAGCATCTGCTTCAACTCGACTGAAGTTGCCCTCTTTCATCTCTGCTGCCAACAACTTGCGACCTGTCGGGTTAATACGCTCGCCGATCATTACGAACGGGCGACCAAAGCCAATAACCACTTCTTTGGTCGCTGATGAGATAACTGTGTCTGTCATTTTGTTCTTTCCTCTTTAATTAATTATTAGTTTTCTTCTAATTCCTCAAGGTCTAAAAGCTCTTGATTGGTGAATTCATCATCATTAATGTCCGCTTCAAACCCGCCCGCGAAGGCGAGCTTGCCAAGGCGTTCCCGAGAATACTCGTTGTCCAGGCGGTCGGCTTCGCGCTGGGCAGCTTCGGCCATGTCGCCGACAAGCGGCGAACTCACGCGGCGCCACTGAGCGATATCTTCCTCGGCTGTGTAAATGTGCGCCTTGCGCTTCGCGCGATCAATCGCCCGTTGAAACTTTTCGTTCAGTTGCACTTGCTTGCGCTCGCGGCCCATCTGCGCATTAACTTGCGCGGGTATATCGCGCCACATGATCACGATCACTTCATTGCTTCCGCGTGGCACTTGCTTGTCTCCCTCGACTTATTCTTACAACTATTGCTTGTCGGATTGTTTCAAAAATGAAACCGGCACCGACTTCGCAAAACTTTCAAGACCGACATGTCGGTGCTCAAATTCTAAACCAAGCTTTCGCGCGGCAGCCTCGCCAGCCGAAACTATTTCGAGATTGTTCGTTTGTGTGAAAAGCACCACACGGCGATAATTGCCAAAATACATGTCGCGCAGTTCGGGGTGCTCATCAAGCCCGAGACCCTGCCAGACAAGCGCGTCAAAGTGCTTTGCCAAGAAATCAGTCAAATAGAAAGTGCCAGGCTCTTCGTCGTGTGCAGCCATGAATTCATTAGTCCCAGCGAAAAATTCATAGCAATGGGCACCTGGCAACCGCTGCACTTTCGGATATTTTGCCAGCACCATGTCTAAGTGCCCGCCTGTGCCGCAATCGGCATAGGCGACGAACACTCGACGCTCGAAGTTTTGCTCCAACAGTTCTTCAACCTGAGGTGAAATATTTTCAGGGCGATTATGTAAGTTGGCTGGCAAATATCTCACCTCTACAGCATCTTCAATGCCAGATGCATCGAGCACCGCACGAAGTTCGCTGACAAGAGCCCCACACGCAATTATCAATGGTCGCGTGTCAGACGACATCGCTACTTTACTTTCAGGCGACTGAAGGGCCAGGAGGTTCGGCGTTACGCAGGCGACGCGCACCCACGAGTTTCTTGGCGGTTTCTGATGCCACGGCGGCATCGCGGCAATAAGCATCTGCGCCAACTGCAACGCTGAATTCTTCGTTCAACGGCGCACCTCCAACCAAAATGATGTACTTATCGCGAATGCCTTTTTCTTTCATCGTGTCAACCACGACTTTCATATACGGCATCGTCGTCGTCAACAGAGCCGACATACCGAGGATGTCTGGCTTGTGCTCTTCAAGTGCCGCGAGATATTTATTGACATCTGTGTTGATGCCAAGGTCAATCACTTCGAACCCAGCGCCTTCCAACATCATCGCCACGAGATTTTTACCGATGTCGTGAATATCGCCCTTGACGGTACCAATCACAACTTTGCCCACCGACTCGGCGCCAGTTTCAGCCAGCAGTGGGCGCAAAATCGCCATGCCACCCTTCATCGCGTTGGCTGAGAGCAAAACTTCTGGCACAAATAAAATGCCGTCACGAAAGTCGATGCCAACTATGCGCATGCCTTCAACAAGTGCTGTCTCTAAAACTTTTGTCGGCGACCAACCGCGGTCCAGCAGGATAGTTGTGCCCTCAATAATTTCTGGACCAAGACCATCGTAAAGGTCGTCATGCATCTGTGCAGTGAGATCTTCGTCTGATAATTGGGCGAGATCAATATCTTGAAATTCTTCGTTGCTCACTTTTTCTCCATTACTTATAGAAAATTATTTTTAACTGGGTCCCCAGCACAACGCATTTAACGCTATCAGTTTGAGTGGACGAAGTACTGTACGCTCTCGGGTTTCAGCGGCTCGGCACCAAGAATAATGTCGGCCGCTTTTTCAGCGATCATCATCGTTGGGGCATAAATATTGCCGTTAGTCACATACGGCATCACCGATGCATCCACCACTCGTAATCCCGCTATGCCATGAACACGCATCGTCAACGGGTCGACCACCGCCATCTCGTCGACACCCATTTTGCAGGTACACGAAGGGTGATATGCCGTCTCGCCGTCTCGACGAACCCATTCGAGAACTTGTGAATCAGTCTTGCAGTCAGGCCCTGGCGAAATCTCGCCACCGTCAAAATCTTTAAACGCCGACTGCGACAAAATCTTTCGCGCCGCCGCAATCGCCTCAACCCACTCTTGGCGGTCTTCGGGCGTTGACAAATAGTTAAGCCGCAATTCTGGCTTCACACGCACATCAGGTGATTTAACTTTTACACTGCCGCGCGAATTTGAATACATCGGACCAATATGCACCTGATATCCGTGGCCACCCGCAGGTGCCGTGCCGTCATAACGCACCGCGATCGGCAAAAAGTGAAACATCAAGTTCGGATACTTAAACGATTCATTGCCGCGAATAAATCCACCGCCTTCAAAGTGATTCGACGACCCAGCCCCACGACGAAACAACCACTGCAATCCAATAAATGGTCGGTAATACATCTTCAACATCGGGTTCAGAGATACCGGCTGAGTACACGAGTGCTGCACATACACCTCGAGATGGTCTTGCAGGTTCGCACCGACACCCGGCAAGTGATGCACGGGCGCAACGCCAACTTTCTTCAGATGCTCACTATCGCCAATGCCAGAAACTTGCAGCAACTGCGGTGAATTAAACGCGCCACCACACAAAATAACCTCACGGGCCAAAACAGTTCGCTTGCGACCAAACGGCAACTCGAAATTTACGCCAGTTACTTTTTTGTTATCGACTATTAATTTTGTGACAAGCGCACGACATTGCACGTTCAAATTTTTTCGATGCATCACCGGATGCAAATACGCCCGCGCCGCACTAAGCCTGCGCCCACGACGCAAATTTCGATCGAATGCGGCGAAGCCTTCTTGCTTGTAGCCGTTCACATCGGCTGTTAACTCATGTCCCGCCTGCTGCACGGCCTTAAAAAATGCACCAAACAGTGGATTCTTTATTGGCCCACGCTCTTGCACGAGCGGTCCGTCGTGTCCGCGATATTGATCACCAGCTGGTGCCGCCAAACAATTTTCAAGACGCTTGAAATATGGCAAACAGTGCGCATAGTCCCAAGTCGACATGCCTGGGTCACTCGCCCATCGCTGATAGTCAAGCGGATTGCCGCGTTGAAAGATCATGCCGTTGATACTTGATGACCCGCCCAAAACTTTGCCCCGACCCTGAGTAACGCGACGATTGTTCATATGTGGCTCTGGCTCAGAAACATAAAGCCAGTCGTAAAAACGGCTCCCAATCGGAAACGTGAGCGCCGCGGGCATATGAATAAAAACATCCCACCAATAATCCGGTCGCCCCGCCTCAAGAACTAAAACACTCTTACTTAAATCTGCACTCAATCGATTTGCGAGCGCAGAACCAGCGGAGCCTCCGCCAACAATTATAAAATCGTAGACAATTTCACGCCTTTTCAAATCGCTCCCAACATGCGCGCGGCCTCGAGTGTGTTCTCAAGCAAACACGCAATCGTCATCGGCCCAGTGCCGCCTGGCATCGGTGTGATTGCCCCAGCAATAGACTGCACCGCGTCAAAATCAACATCGCCAACAATCTTGTTGTCAATGCGCGTCACGCCAACATCAATCACTGTCGCGCCGGGTTTAACATGGGCTGCAGTGACCATGCGGGCTGACCCAGCCGCGGCAATAATTATGTCGGCCTCACGACAAACGGCGACCATATCTAGAGTCGATTTGTGCGCCACCGTTGCGGTGGCATCTGCGCCTCGACGTACAAGCAGCAACATCTGCGGCAAACCGGTTAGAGCCGACCGACCAATAACAACAACGCGTTTACCTTTAGTTTCGATTTTGTACTTTTCAAGTAGCCGCATCACTCCAAGCGGTGTACATGGCACATGACCCTTCAGTCCACGTACCAATCGACCAAGCGACCTCTCGGTCAAACCATCTACATCTTTTTCAACGGGCAACAAACTAAGCACCGCCTCGGTATCGATGTGCTTTGGCAACGGCAATTGAACCAAAATGCCGTGCACACTTTTGTCGGCAACTAGTTCTGCAACCGCCTGCTCAACCTCCGCTTGGCTCGAAGTTGCCGGCAAATTGACGCCACGCGAAACCATGCCTGCTTCTTGGGCCTTTTTGTGTTTGTTGTCTACATATATATGACTCGGTGCATCGTCACCGACCAGCACAGTTGCCAGGCAAATCTTTGGGTTTCCGGCTGCAACGATCGTCGACTTAATTTTCGCAACCGTTTGATCGCGCAACATGATGCCGTCAAGCAAAATTGCCCCGCCTGGTGTGCGTTTAACCTCAGCACTCATGACAGGCCGACAATTTCACCATTCGCGTCGAAGTCGATGATTGCTGCGGCAGGCCTCGTGCCGAGTCCTGGCATCGTTCGCATGTCACCACAAATTGGATAAACAAAGCCTGCGCCAATTGACGCCCGCACTTCGCGCACGTTCAACGTGTGACCCGTTGGGGCACCTCGCAACGACGCGTCACCAGAAATAGACAAGTGAGTCTTGGCAACGCAAATCGGCAGTTTTGCAAAACCATTGTCTGTGTAGTTCTTGATTTGCTTGCTGGCAAGATTCGTATATTCAACTTTTGCCGCACCGTAGATTGTCGTCGCGATCTTTTCAATCTTCTCTTTGAGCGACGCCTCGTCTGGATACAAGAAGTGGAATGAGTTCTTGTCGTTGCAAGCCTCGACAACAGCCTTGGCAAGATCAGTTGCCCCAGCGCCGCCATCGGCGAAGTGCGTGCACACTGCGACGCGCGCACCAGCCCCCTCGGCAATTTTACGAATCGCATCGTGCTCAGATTTATGGTCAGTCGGAAACCCGTTAATCGCCACAACGGGCGAGACACCGTGTGCTTTCACGTTTTCAATTTGCTTAACCAAGTTCGCCGCACCGGCAATGACATCGTCGGGGTTTTCTTTAAGCAAATCTTCTGGCAATGCTTTGCCAGCGACAATCTTGTATTTGCCCGAGTGTGCCTTCAATGCACGAACTGTCGCGACAAGCACAGCAGCATCAGGCACGAGACCCGAAGCACGACACTTGATGTTAAAAAATTTCTCAGCACCCATATCTGCGCCGAAGCCCGCTTCAGTAATCAAATAATCACCAGTATGGATACCGATCAAGTCGCCGACAATCGACGAGTTGCCGTGGGCGATATTGCCGAACGGCCCCGCGTGCACGATCACGGGCGTGTTCTCAATTGTCTGCAACAAGTTCGGCTTGATCGCATCAGCCATGATTACTGCCATCGAACCCGCACCACTCAACTGCTCAGCCGTTACCGGCTTGCTTTGCGAGTCGTAGCCGACGACGATTCGCGCGAAGCGCGCACGCATATCTTCTTTTGATTTTGCAAGCGCAAGAATCGCCATAACTTCTGACGCTGCGGTAATGTCGAAACCAGTCTGACGCACAACACCATCTTCTTTGGTGCCAAGACCAATAATCATGTTGCGTAACGATCGATCGTTGACATCCATCACTCGTCGCCAAGTGATGTTGTTTAAATCAAGATCTAGTTCATTGCCCTGGTGTAAATGATTATCAACCATCGCAGAAAGCAAGTTGTGCGCCGCAGTCACTGCATGAAAGTCGCCGGTCAAATGCAAATTCAACAACTCCATCGGGATCACTTGGCTGTAACCACCACCGGCAGCCCCGCCCTTGATGCCGAAAGTTGGCCCCATGCTCGGCTGACGCAAACTGATCGTCGCGTTTTTGCCAATGTGTTTCATCGCTTGACCTAAACCAACAGTTGTCGTTGTCTTGCCTTCACCGAGTGGTGTCGGCGTAATCGCCGTGACAACGACATACTTGGCCTTTGGGCGCGACTTCAAAGAATCAATCGCGTCGAGACTTATCTTGGCGAGACTTTTGCCATACGGTTCGAGAAACTCGCTACCAATACCCATTTGGGTCGCAATCTCAGTTAGTGGTTTTGCCGTTGCTTTACGCGCGATTTCAAGATCTGATGGAAAACCCATTACTCCTCTTTCGATTAAGACTCACTCATATTTTTTAAGAATTATGCGGACTTCAACTCTACAGACCTCGCTTTAAGCAGGGACAAACCGTCGTTGGTTGCTAACCTTAGGTCTTTATGGCAAAGCACAAATTTGACCCGTTCATGCGAATTACCGAACCGATGGTTCGCGACAATGGCGTGTTGCGCGTGGCTACCTGGCAAGAGGCGCTCGCCAGAGCAGCAAAAGGATTATCCACAACGCGAGACGCCTTCTCACCGTCGGCAGTGGGCTTCTTCTCATGCTCGAAGTCGACGAATGAAATGAACTTCATCGCCCAAAAGTTCGCTCGTGCCGTGATCGGCACGAACAACATCGACTCTTGTAATCGAACTTGACACGCACCTTCGGTGGTCGGTCTGGCCACCGTTTTCGGAGCAGGCGGAGGCACAAGTTCGTACGCCGAGGTTGAAACTACCGATGTAGTTGTGTTGTGGGGTTCGAACGCCCGCGAAGCGCACCCAATTTATTTTCATCACGTTCTGCAAGGTGTGCGCAACGGCGCAAAACTTTTTGTCGTCGATCCGCGACGAACTGCATCGGCTGAGTTTGCCGACATCTGGCTCGGTCTAAATGTCGGCTCGGATATTGCTCTGTCGAACACGATCGCTCGCGAAATCATTCATGCAGGCTTAGCGAACAAAGAGTTCGTTGAAGGTAGCACGACGAACTTTGAGACTTATGCAAAGTCTGTTGAACCATGGACTCTCGAAGTTGGCAGCAAAGTCACCGGCGTGCCAGCGGATGCAATTCGCGATCTCGCCCACTCGTTTGCCAAGGCAGGTAGCGCTCAACTGTGTTGGACACTCGGCATCACCGAACATCACAACGGTGTCGACAATGTTCTCAGTCTGATCAACCTCGCACTGCTGTGTGGTCATGTTGGTCGAACAGGTGCAGGTCTCAGCCCGTTGCGCGGCCAAAACAATGTTCAAGGTGGTGGCGATATGGGTGCGTTACCAAATAAATTGCCGGGCTTCCAAGATGTTGAAGACGATGTAGCCCGCGAAAAATTTAATAAAAAGTGGGGCTGCGAAATTCCGCCAAAGAACGGATTGAATCTCACAGAAATGTTTGCCGCCATGGAGCGCAAAGAGCTGCGAGCAGTTTTCGTAATTGGCGAAAACCCTGCTCAATCCGAAGCCGACGGCACCCACGCCACGCATCTGCTCGAGAATCTCGACTTCTTGGTCGTACAAGACATATTCATGACCAAAACTGCCGAACTCGCCGATGTGGTTCTGCCTGGTTCGGCATCGTGGTGCGAAAGTGACGGAACGGTTACGAACTCAGAACGCCGAGTGCAACGCGTGCGCAAGGCGATCAATTCGCCCGGCAACGCCCACGACGATATACAAATCATTCTCGACCTTGCTCGCGAAATGGGTCACGACTGGAAGTACGCGTCAACCGAGGAGATCTGGGATGAACTTCGCAGCCTCTCACCGATGCACGCAGGCATGTCATACCCGCGTCTTGCGGCTCTTGGCGGCATTCAGTGGCCGTGCTTCAGCGAAGACAAACTTGAGCCATCTTTCTTGCACGGTCGCTTATGGGATAAAGACCCAGCCAAGCGCGGTCAATTGGCGCCGTTCAGTGTCGTGATCGACGAACCACCAGTTGAAGCCACATCGCCAGAGTTTCCGTTGCGTCTGACAACTGGCCGACGACTCGACTCTTACAACACGGGTGTTCAAACCCGCGGCTTCGACAGTCCATTGCGTATTGACGAAACAATCGATGTTTCACCAGAAGACGCCGCAACACTTTCGGTTCGCGATGCCGAAATCGTGCGCGTAAGTTCGTTACGCGGATCTCTTGAATTGCCTTTGCGCGTCGACAAGAGTTTGCGACCAGGGCTCGTGTTTATGACAATGCACTTTCCAGATCAAGTAAACACAAACTTGATCACGATCAATGCAACTGATCCGAAATCTGGCACGGCCGAATACAAAGCCACAGCAGTTCGAATTGACCGAATAAAAGTGTTAGATCCAGTCGCCGGAGAATAATTAGTACTAGTGCTCTAGCACTGTGACTTATTAGTGCTCTGGCACTAAGACAAACTTGCCGAAATGTTTCTTCTCTAGAAATTCGCTCTGGGCTTTAGCGATGTCGCGAAGCGCAAAAGTTTTTGCGACTAGTGGCTTGATCTGACTCTTCTCGATATAAGCAACAAGGTTGCCAAACACGGGCTCGTCCCACGCCGTGCACCCAATCAGGCTTAAGTCTTTCAAGTAAAAAGTTCTCAGATCAAGATTGACAATCGGCCCACCAATCGCCCCCGACGAGACATACCTTCCGCCCCGACGAAGCACTTTCAGCATCGACTCGAAATCTTTGCCACCAACATTGTCTACGACAACGTCAATGGTTTCTTCGCCCAAAGCCGCGGCAACATCGGTGCCTCGCTCAACAATTTTGTCAGCGCCAATCGCGAGTGCATGTTTGGCTTTGTCGGCACCAATTATCGCCGTAACCCGTGCCCCACGAAGCTTTGCCAACTGCACAGCGGCCGAACCAACACCACCCGACGCACCAGCAATCAAAACATGGTCAGTCGTTGAAACTTTGGCGCGCAACAACATGTTTTCTGCCGAACCATAACTACACGGAATCGAACCCAAATCGACATCACTCCAATTTGAGTTAATTACAAACGCTTCACTCGCAGGTACTTTCACGAACTGTGCGAAAGCACCGTCGAAATCCGAGCCCATCCAGATGTTACGCATCGATCCAAAACCCTCGGGTCGCATACACGGTCGCACCAACACACGCGCACCAATAAGTCGTGCATCCACATCATCGTCGACGCCGATTATTAGCCCGCAACAATCGGTGCCCTGAATAAATGGAAACGGTGTCGCGATATCCCACCCGCCGTTTTCATACCAGCCGAGTCGCGTATTGATCTCAGTGTTGTTGACGCCTGCGGCCAAAACCTGAATCAGAACTTCACCAGCACCAACAACTGGAATCGGCACATCTTTGTAGACAAGTTTGTCGTAGCCGCCATTACCCGTTGTGACAATTGCCTTCATCATTAATGCCCGCTTAATCAATCAACGCATCGGCACGCAAACCTGCGCGCTCAAGATGTATCGGCAGAACTCTGCCGTAGAGTTCTTTGGCTCGTTGCGGGCTGCTAACCATGCCGGGCTCGGCAACGTAACTAAATATTGCTACGTATCGCTTTCGCTTTCCTCGAAGTGGCGCAACACGATGCAACGAATATCGACCTTTGAAGATTTGCAAATCGCCAGGCTCAAGATGCACCGTCTTGATCATTCGTTTATCGCCATCCAGTACCCGCTCAACTTTGTCGTAGTTTTCATCGGTCAACGAACGCACCATCGGACTGTATTCAAACTCTCCACCCGACTCTGCATTTTGAATCGCCAGCGTCACCGTGAAATTGTTCGTGTCGAAGTGCCACGGAAACCCGCCACCCTCTTCGGCAAGATTCACGATCACATCGGCCAATGGGTCGGCATACGGAAAAAAATTCTCTTCTTGCAATACTTCTTTGATGAACGGCGAAAATGCCGACCACTCAAATATCGCCCGCAAGATGCTGTCATTACCCAAGTTGTCGGCTGGCACAAATGCATTTGACCGATCATAAAATCTGCGCAGCGGATGTGTGCTCGGTAGGTCTTCGCGGTCTGTCAAAAAATATGGGTTTGTGCGAGTGAAATTTCGATACCCAAATTTCTCAACTTTGTCGCATTCGATAACCAATTCGGCAATCTTCTCGGGTCGGATGAACCCTTTAATAACAGCGCAGCCATCGGCTTTTATGAGCGCCTGTGCGCTTGTGAGCAGATCACGACGTTCTGGACAGTCGCACTCAATTGGATAGCGATCTAGATCTATAAATTCAGCAATATCCATCAAGGCACCGCTCGTATTTACCGACATATATATGTATTTAATAATAGACAAATCGCCGTCATGGCGAATTAAGTCGTAAAGTCAATGAGGCAATGGATCTCAAAATCGCATCAGGCACGGCTAACGCCGAGGAAAGAAACGCCGTCGACTCGCTGCTCGGTCAACCCTCTGAAACTTCGCAAGGTGCGCAGCGCGACGAACTTGGTCTGCGCGTTTCGCGTGGCGGCGGAGAATTGCGTCAATTGCGACATCTGCTGCTGCCAACGCTGCATAGCGTCAACGATCGAGTCGGTTTCATCAGCCGTGGCGCAATTAATTACATTTCGCAACGTCTCGATATCGCACCGGCCGAGATCTACGGTGTCGCTACTTTTTACGCACTATTTGACACCAACGAGCGACCTGCGCGCCAAGTTCACGTTTGCATTGACCTTGCCTGTCGCGCGGCATCAGGTTGTACCGAAGAGACGATTCCTGAGGGCGCAATTCCGTCGCCTTGTCTCGGCACGTGCGAGCGTGCACCATCTGTGCTCGTCATTGAAACTGGCGTCACCGTGCGCCAAGAAGTTCTTGCACCAGCGACGACCAAGCAGATCATCGAACTTGTTGCCGGCAAAAGCGCACCAATCGAGCAGCCAATCGCGCAAGCAGCACCTCAAACACCAGACGCATCGCTGGTGTTACTTTCACGAATCGGCATCGTCGACCCACTCAGCATCGACGACTACGTATCTAATGATGGCTACTCAGCCTTGCGCAAAGCATTCGCAATTGGTGCAGAAAATGTAGTCGTTGAAGTGACTGCATCTGGTTTGGTCGGTCGCGGTGGTGCAGCGTTTCCAACTGGCAGAAAATGGGCAGCCGTTGCGTCGCAACCAGTCAAGACGCGATACCTCATCTGCAACGCCGACGAATCAGAACCTGGCACATTCAAAGACCGAGTGCTTATGGAGGGCGACCCATTCGCCATGATCGAGTCGATGACCATTGCGGCATTCGCCACAGGTTGTCAACACGGCTACATCTACTTGCGCGGCGAATATCCGCGCGCTCTGCGAAATTTGACTAATGCGATTGAAGTTGCACGAAGCAAAAAATATCTCGGGGACAACATTCTCGACTCTGGTTTCAATTTTGAGATCACAATTTTCAGGGGTGCCGGGGCATACATTTGCGGCGAAGAGACAGCGATCTTCAATTCGATTGAGGGATACCGCGGCGAGCCACGCAACAAGCCGCCGTTTCCGGTTGAAGTCGGTCTCTTCGGCAAACCAACTGTGGTCAACAATGTCGAAACGCTTTTTAATGTTCTTCCGATCATCAATAGCTCCGGCGAAAAATATGCGTCTTGGGGCTCGAGCGGCTCTAAAGGCAAGAAACTTTTCTGCATCTCTGGCGCCGTCAAAAAGCCAGGTGTCTATGAAGTCAATTTCGGCGCCACTTTGAGAGAACTGATCAACCTCGCTGGAGGCCTCAAATCAGGCTCGCAATTACAAGCCGTGTTGTTGGGCGGTGCTGCGGGGGGTTTCGTTGGTCCTGAGGATCTAGACCTCGAACTAACTCTTGAAGCGGCACGAGCCGCAGGCACCACACTCGGCTCAGGCGTGGTGATGGTGCTCGATCAGAGCGTGAACATGGTCGACCAACTGCAACGCATCGCCGCATTCTTTCGCGACGAGTCATGCGGCCAATGCGTACCATGTCGGGTTGGCACAGTTCGACAACAAGAAGCCCTCGCCCGATTAGTCAAGTCATCCGGTACTGACAACGCCGCTATTGATCTGCAATTGCTCCGTGATCTTGGGCAGGTGATGCGCGACGCCAGCATTTGTGGTCTGGGTCAAACCGCGCACAATGCCATCGACTCTGCCCTTACACGACTTAAGGTATTTTCAGCATGAGCACGCAAGTGACAACCGGTCTTCAAGTCCGCAAAAGCGTTGAACTGACGATTGACGGCAAAAAAATTACCGCACCAGAAGACTCAACACTGCTTGATGCCTGCCGTGCATCAGGCAAAGAGATCCCCACTCTCTGTTACGGCGACACGATCACACCCAAAAATGCATGCCGAGTCTGCATGGTCGAACTCGAAGGTTCACGCACACTGGTTCCAAGTTGCTCGCGCAAAGTCGAAGCGGGCATGGTCGTCAAAACAGACACCGAGCGCACGAGTCACAGCCGCAAACTTGTGCTCGAGCTTCTCGGGTCGTCGGTCGACTTGTCGTTGACGAAAAATGTTGCAAAATGGAACGAAAGTTACAGCGCAAACCCTTCGCGGTTCGGTGCGCCGTCGTTTCATCACGACAACCGCGACGATGCCGTCACCGGTCATCATCACTCGCCTGACGGTCAAACTGCCGAAACAGTGCACCAACCCGTCAAGATCGACAATGCGCTTTATATACGCGACTATTCGAAATGTATTTTGTGTTACCAGTGTGTTGATGCTTGCGGCGAGCAATGGCAAAACACTTTCGCAATCACCACTGCCGGTCGCGGCTTTGACGCCAGAATATCCACCGAGTTCGCTGTCGACCTGACTGATTCGGCATGTGTTTATTGTGGCAACTGCATTCAGGTTTGCCCAACGGGTGCACTGATGTTCACTTCAGAATACGAAATGCGTCAAGACGGCACCTGGAACGAACCCGAACAAACTCAAACCGACACCATTTGTCCGTATTGCGGGGTCGGTTGCGCACTCACCCTGCATGTGCAAGACAACACAATCGTCAAAGTGACCTCGCCTAGCGACCACTCGGTAACGCACGGCAACCTTTGCATCAAAGGTCGCTTCGGCTTTCAACATGTGCAGAACCACGCTTCTGATTAACTGGAGAAATGGATAAGCGCCTACCGATCGTTGACATCGCGGCACTGGTTGCAAATAACCCAGAAACTTCAGAATTCATGAAGTCAGCAAAGGCGCTCTACAAGGCGTTGAGCGAGGTTGGCTTCGCAATCATTGTCGGTCATCAAGTTGCCGCCGAGACGATCTCTAAGATGCGCAAAGCAGTCGCCACAGTTTTTGAGACACCGCGAGAGGTTCTGCTTCAAGACACCGTGGTCAAAGGCAACTATCGCGGATTTGTACCTCTCGGATTTTTCACCCCGAACTCGGGTAAAGGAAATGCCGATCAATACGAAGCATGGAAACTACACAACGAGACAGACCCAGATGACCAGATTTGTAAAGACTGCAATCTGTATGGTCCGAACAAGTGGCCTGATATCGCAGACGACATAAAGACACCGGTTGCGAACTACTGGCGTGAACTGACCCGTGTAAGTGAATATTTAATTATTGCGCTATGCAAAATCATGGGCATCAACGAAAAATTAATTCTAGAGTGCATGAAAAATCCACTTACGAATATGACATTGCTCAATTATCCACCGACTCCACCTATCGGTGATACTTGGGGACAACACCCGCATAAAGATTTTAATTTGCTGACCTTGCTGGCACACGACCCGATTGGCGGTTTAGAAGTTCGCACGCTCGACGATGAATGGATCACCGCAGAGTGCCCACCCGATGGGATGGTCTTAAATGTTGGTGACATGCTCGAACTATGGAGTGGAGGACGCTTGATTTCTACTCCACATCGAGTTATAAACCGAACGGGCAAACATCGTCAGTCGTTTCCATTTTTTTCGAAACCACGATGGGACGTAATTGTTAAACCACTACTTGAACCGTTGCCGGGATTCAACCG
>NSIC01000023.1 GCA_002737635.1 Acidimicrobium sp. | reverse complement strand
TTCTCGGCATTTGTCTTCAAGATTCAAGCGAATATGAATCCGCGACATCGCGACTTGCTGGCGTTTGCCCGCGTCTGCACGGGTCGCTTCGAACGCGGCATGGATGTGACTTGTTCGCGCACCGAAAAAGTCTTGAGCACGAAATACGCGACGTCGGCTTTTGGTTCAGATCGTACGATCATTCAAGACGCGTTTCCGGGTGACGTAATCGGCCTGATCAACGCCACTGGCCTCAAAATCGGAGACACGCTTTATGCGTCGCAACGCGTCGAATACCCAGCGGTGCCACGATTCGCCCCAGAGGTTTATGCAACGGCGAGGCCAATTGAAACTTCTCGCGTTAAACAATTTCGCCGCGGACTCGCTCAACTTGATGAAGAAGGTGTGGTGCAAGTTTTGCGTGACCCCGATGTTGGCGACTCGCACCCGATCTTGGCGGCAGTTGGTGCGTTGCAGTTTGAAGTTCTGGCACATCGTCTTGAACACGAATTTAATTCGCCCGCCGAAATTAGTTCACTCGCCTATCAGGCAATTCGCGTTACTGACGAAGAAAGCGCAGATCGTCTGCGCCAGATCGGCGGTGTGCGCATTTTGAAACGCGGCGATGGCGCTCTCGTCGCCTTATTCGAAAACCGCTATCGCCTGCAACGCCTCGAGACCGACGAACCAAAACTCAAACTCGAGCACATCTTGGCTGACATCTAACAACCACGCGACCAGACTTAATTCGGTGTTCAGCGCTTTAATTTGTCAGGTGCCATCAATCAGACGTTGCTGTAAAACAATTCGATCACGACGTAATGCCGTGCGACGTTTCCATTGCTTCAACTTCCAGTGACGAAAACCGCGACGACCTTTAGCCTCATGTGCGACATGTTCGGCATCATGATGATGCACTGGCTTCCAACCGACTGCTGGTTCGTCGCAATCATCAGTTTCCATCGTTCGACCAACTGCATTTGTAATTGCGTGTAACTCGCCCTTTACTCTGTGTCGCTCCGCGTGCGCGTGGGCTCGCAATTCAACTTTTGATACGCGCGGAGTGTCTTGACCTTTATGGCGTTGGCTCATTGGTGCCTCCTGGTGAGATATTAGGGTGAAATTCGTTGAGCCCGAAACCCGATGCCTTGCCCGGCAGAAAACTTTGGGGCTCCAACTGCGCCAGCCAAGTAAATCCATGGTTTCGGGAGAGTCGCGTTATCGGGAAGACTCAAAAACTGTGCAAAAAGTCCTTTCTCGCCGATTACTTTGTTGCATGGAACACCTAACGCATGCAATACATAATTGCCTTTGGGAAAAGCCTGACCAGCAATCGTTTCGTTCTTTAAAACTTTATAAGTTCCACAACTTGGGGTCTGCGGACCACCAGCGACAGCGACATTAATCGGCAGCACACACGAAACAACGAGAACCAGAGCTATCAACCGACGCTCTGCTTTGAAACAAAGTGACTTCGACCTTAAAGTCACACGCGCCGACATCTAACTTTCGAGCGAGGTGAGGGTGTCGTCGAGGGCATCGAGAACTTTGGCGAGGTGGTCGTCGGTAAGCGACAAACTTAGGTTGACCATTCCGCGGGCGGCGATATAAACGCCGCGCTCAATTAATCCGAAAAAAAGCAACTCTTGCAACACAGCGTCGCGCTTGGCAACATCGTCAGGTGACTTCGGCGCTTGCGGCAACGCGTGCAAACACATCATCGAGCCGTAACCACTTACGGCAACACTTAATTTGTGGCGCGATAGAACTGCTTCAACCGATTTACGAAAATCTTCGCCTCGAGCTGTATGTACAACCGCAACTTTTTCGGTAAACACCTCGCTCAACACGACACCACCGGCGGTCATCGAAGAAATGTTGTTGTTAAACGTGCCGGCATGTGAAATGATTCTCTCTCGCCCTGCTTCTGGGCTCGTATCGAACTGATCAAGCAGTTCTGCTCGGCCACCGAATGCCCCAAATGAAAACCCGCCACCGATGTATTTGCCAAAAGTTGTGATGTCGGCTTTGGCGCCAAGCAAATCGAGCATGCCGTGTGCGCCATGACGCGATGTCATCACCTCATCAGCGATTACAACGGCGCCAACTTTCTTTGCCGCAGTCACGACTTCGCCCACAAATTCAGCCGATGCCGGAATGCAACCACCAGAACCCAGCATCGGTTCGATGACCACCGCGGCCAGCGAGTCTGAATTTTTGAGGATAATTTTTACGGCACCAGCAATCTCGTTGTAAGGCGCAACGACGAAGTCGTAAGGTGCGTTCCAAGGTGCGGCGCCACTTACAAAATAAAGAATTCCTCCGTGGTAGCCACCATGAAATACCATGATTTTTTTGCGACCCGTTGCCTGCATCGCCGTTGTTATCGCCATCAAGTTTGCCTCGGTGCCTGAGTTTGTGAAGCGCACCCGATCAAGCCCAAACCGTTGACACATCAATTCGGCGAGTCGCGCCTCAGCCGGGTGAATGCCGCCGACACTAAAATTATTTTGCATCGCTGCAGTCACCACGTCGAACACTCGACGCTCACTATGACCAAGCAACCCAGCCGTGTAGTCACCGAGCATGTCAATATATGAGTGTCCATCGGCGTCGGTCAGCACCGAACCTTCGCCAGCGACAAACACAAGTGGAAACGGAGCGTGCGTCAAGACGGTGCGAGTGTGGCCACCCGGTAAATATTTTCGAGCCTGCTCATAATATTTACGACTCGCCGGATTGCGATCAGCAAAGTCGCTTTTAACTTTGCCGAGAACATCATGAACCATGTTCAGATGCTAACCAACTGATTGTTTTGATCTCAGTTGCTAAATAGTGGCGTGAGACTTCTGCCAGGCGTGGGCAAGTTCGGCATAGTGGCCATTGCGCGCGAGCAACTCGTTATGACTGCCATATTCGGCGATTTTTGCGTCGACAATCACCGCGATGTGATCAGCGCGCTGCACAGTCGACAAACGATGTGCGACGACGATGACGGTTCGACCAGTCATTAGACGCTCAAGAGCGTGTTCAACTTCGGCCTCGGTGCCTGGGTCGAGATTAGATGTCGCTTCATCAAGCACCAGAACTGCCGGGTCGACAAGCGCAGCGCGAGCAAGCGCAACCAACTGACGCTCGCCTGCCGACAATCGGCTGCCTCGTTCGCGAACTTCAGTATCTAAGCCATCAGCAAATTGCGCGAAGTGATCGGTCGCACCAATTGCGTCGATCGCCGCTTCGATTTCGGCGTCTGTTGCATCGGCGCGAGCGATGCGCAAGTTGTCGCGGATTGATCCGTTGAACAAGAAACCTTCTTGCGGCACAACGGCGATGCGCTCGCGTAAAGACGGCATCGTTGCCATCGTTAAATTGACGCCACCGAATTCGACCGTGCCGGTTTGTGGGTCATAAAGACGCGCCATAAGTTTTGCCAGCGTCGACTTGCCGGCACCAGTCGGCCCGACGAGAGCAAGTTTCTCACCAACACCAACCTTGATCGAAACGTTGTTAAGTGCCGCTTTTTCAGCACCGGCATAGGTGAACGAAATATTGCTGACCTTGAGTTCACCAGTTTTTGGTAGGTCAACTGGCGAGTGATGCTCGTCAACTTCTGGCTTCGAGTCGAGAATTGCAAAAAGTTTGTTGAGCGCTGCACCCGCAGATTGCACCGTGTTGTAAAGCTGTGAAAGTTGCTGAACCGGATCAAACAAACTTGAGAGCAACAATACGAACGCAACAACAGTGCCGAGTGTGACAGTGCCGCGGTGTGCGAACCAACCGCCAATGCCGATCATCAAAGCACTCGCGAGAACCCCAGAAAACTCGACGAGCGCGAAATACCAAGTTGAGACACGCACACTTTTTTCGTGCGCGGCAAACAACGAACGATTTGAAACTTTGAACTTACTTTTGACTTCATCTTCTTGGGCATAAGCCTGAATAACACGCACAGTCGTGATGCCCTCTTGCAAAGCCGAAAGATTTGCACCAACGCGCTCGCGCACCGTTAGATATGCGCGATTCGAGTCACGTTGAAATTTGATCGATGAAAACACGAGCACGGGCATCACGATTAAGGCCACAATCGTCAGTTGCCAACTGAGAAACAACAACACAACGATTGAAAATACGAGCATCAAAACCGCCGACAAGAATTGCAACAGACCCCACTGCACAAGTTCTGACATCGATTCGATGTCTGCGGTCATGCGAGCGACAAGCACACCGGCTTTATTGCGATCAAAAAATGCCATTGACTGACGCTGCATTTGGCGAAAAACTGCCAGTCGCAACAATCGCAAAAACGATTCGCCCGTGCGGTTGACGAACACGAATAGCATGCGACCAAACACATAGGTCAATGAAACAACAACCAGATACATCACAACCGAAAGATTCAGCGCACCAGTATCGCGAGCCCTGATGCCAGCATCAATGCCGTGACGCACGATGACAGGTGCCGAAAGTGTCGTTGCTGTGGTGACCATGACACAACCAAAGGCGATATACATCGTTTTGCGAAACGGTGCGGCCATCTTGAAGACGCGACCAAGAATCGTTCGGGCTTGAGCACGGCTGAGGCGATCTTCGTCGCTAACGCCACCGGATTGCCACATGTTATTTCACTAACTCTTCTAAAAAATCTGGTGAGGCGCTCTGCATGCTGGCGAGCACTTCTCGGTATCGGGCATTGGTTGCAACAAGATCTTCGTGTTTGCCGATGGCGGCAACTGTCAACTCATCGATGAACACGACTCGTGAGGCGAGGGCGATCGTGCCGGGTCGATGGGCAATCACGATTGTTGTGCGGCCCGACATCACCGTGCGCATCGCATCGCGAATTTCACCTTCTTTGCTTGGGTCAACCGCACTCGTCGCGTCATCAAGCACCAGCACCCGTGGATCAGAAATAATCGCTCGCGCTATTGCGATGCGCTGGCGCTGACCACCCGAAAGCGAAAACCCGCGCTCGCCAATAACCGTGTCGTAACCGTTTGGCAATTGCAAAATAAATTCGTGAGCGCCAGCAAGTTTCGCGGCCCGTTCAAGGTCGGCTTGTGCGGCATTCGGCTTGGCGAACGAGATGTTTGCTTTCACCGAGTCGTTGAATAGCACAGTGTCTTCAAAAACGACACCGATCTGCTGGCGCAACTCGCGCAGTTTGAGTTTTCTCACATCGACACCATCTAAGAAAACATGACCGCTATTCGTGTCGTAGAAACGCAGCAACAACCTCACCACTGTCGACTTGCCCGAGGCGGTCGCACCAACAATTGCGATTGATTCTCCAGTGGCGATTTCAAGATTGAAATTCTTCAGCACTGGTCGCTCGGCGTCATAACCAAACTGCACGTGATCAAACTTGACCGCGCCAAGTTGCTTGCCGTTTTGTGCGGGCAAGTCGCGTGAAACCAATGGATCGGTGATCTCTGATTTCGTCGATAGCACTTCGTGAATTCGTACGAGTGCCGACGCGGCACGTTGGCCCAAGGCGATGATCATGCCGACATTGCGCAGGGGCCAAACCAACAGCGTCAGATAAACGTTGAATGCCACGAGATCACCAATTGAGATTTGACCCGACAACACGCGATGACCACCCACGCCGAGCACCCCAACCGCGCCGAGCGCCGGCAAAATATCGATTGCCGGCATGAAATTGCTGCGAATCTTCGCGGCTTTCATTGACTCGGCGAAAATATCATCGGCCTCTTTTTCAAGTTTGTCGAACTGCACCTGCTCGGCACCGAAGCCCTTAACCACTCGAACACCCGAAACTGATTCTTCGACAACATTGGCGAGTTGCGCCTGCTCGGCCTGAACAGCAAGCGTAATTTTATGAATGCGGTTGCTGAATCTGCGCGCCGAAAGATTGACGAATGGCAACGGCGCCATCGCCACAAGCGCCAACACGGGGTCGGTAATAAACAATATTGCTGCGACGGCGAATATCTGAATCACGTTCGACATCGTGATCGGAATCATCACGATGAAGCCTTGAATTTGCATCAAGTCGCTCGATGCGCGACTCATCAACTGACCTGTTTGCGCTTTGTCGTGGTAACCGATGTTTAAGTCAAGAACGTGACCGAAAAGCCTCTCACGCAGCAAGGTTTCGGCCCAACGACTTTCGCGAAATGCGACATACCTTCGAAACCCCGACAGAATACCCGTGAGCACGCCGAGCCCCGCGATGATCAAAGCCCACTTTAGTAACGGACCGTTTTTTTCGATGCCATCATTGATCGCAAATTTTGTAACCTGCGGAATCGCAACTTTGAACGCGGCCCAAGTGATACCGATTAGACCGCCGATAACTAAATTGCGACGCTGGTCACGCAACAATCCACGCAGAAGTTTCCAACCTTCGCTGCGCTGAGCCTGCTCAAATTCAAGACGGGCAGAAACCTCTGATTCGCTTTCGCTTACCGACATTGACTAATTCGCACTCGGTGAGAGGGTCTCGGCACACTGCCAGAAATTCACTTCAGGATCAAACGCAACGATCGCCAGCGAGGATGTCGTCACGCCGTTGTCAAAATATTTCTTGATCGTTGCACGACATTTTTCGGCACTGCCATGCACGAACAACTGGTCGACCACTTCATTGGGTATCGCTGTGAGCGCACCTTTACGATCGCCTGCCTTCCAGAGATCCCACATTGGTTGCAACATTTCGCCGCGACCGAGCCACTTATGAAACTCGGCGTAGACAGGCACGGTGAGATAGGCGGCGATCAAACGTTTGGCAGATTCGCGAACCAAATCGGCGTTTTCGCTCGGGCAAACGAAAATTCGTGCGACGATTTCTCGGTCGCCCGGGTTTTGTGATTTCTTCGCTGCTTCGTTGACGACGCTTGCGACTTTGACGACATCATCTGCCGACAGCCAGTTAATGATTGCTCCGTCGGCTTCACGACCAGCAAGTTTCAACATGCCTTCTCGTAACGCCGCGACCAAAATTTGCGGTTTTACCTCAGGACGAATACCGAGGCGAAACCCGTCAATGTTGAAAGTGTCGTATTGCTTGGTGATCTTCTCGCCAGTCATCGCATCTTGCAAAAACCGCACGACGTCACGAACTTTTTTATAGGGCTCAACAAACGGAATTGCATTCCATTTTTCGACGATTACGTTGCTCGACGAGCCGATGCCGATTGCAAATCTGCCGGGTGCAGCGTCGGCCATCGTCGCCACACTTTGGGCCATCAATGCCGGTGAGCGCGTATACGCCGGCACGATCGCAGTGCCGAGTCGCAAGCGCGGCTCCCATGCGGCGGCCATCGCCAGCGGTGTGAAAGCATCGGCGCCATCGGCTTCTGCTGACCAAATGTCGGTGTACCCGAGATCTGCAAGTTTCTTGTAATTATCACGCTGGGCGTGCAAGTGACCGGGCAACGGCACTGTCATTCCGGGTCGTTGTTGCCGCACCACTTAATTCTTCCACTTTCGTGCTTTGCAACTCTGACTGGCGGTCGCCATCAAGGTGCCGTCTTCAGCGAACATATTCACGCGGCCGTGGCCAAAACCGCGATCGATTGCGTCTATATATATGTCAAGCAACACCCATTTTGTTGGCACAAGTTTGACAATGCGGATTGTGTTGTCGAGGCTGTTGCCACCCGCGGCCAAACCCAACGCCTGACCAATCGCCATCGGCACGAAGTCGCCGAGGATGCCGAGTGCAGTTGCGTCGACATCTTCGATCAGCGCGGGAATGTGCGCCCACATCAGGACATTGCCATCACTTTGTGAGCCGTCGAGTTCTGCGAGTGATCGACCTTTGACTACGCGTTGCTGCAAAGAATCGTGAATCGTGCCGGGTGAATCATGACGGTGTTGACGCGCTGGCGTTTGCTCGGGCGATGGTGCTTGTGGCATTTTCGCGAACTGCCCCGACGCTTCGAAATCGCGATCACCGAGCGCCGCGTTGACGGTGAGAATTTCGCGATCGCCAACGCGTGCGACTGCACGACCTTGAGTAATTTGCGGCCCGTTCACGACGAGCGTGACATCAAGTGTCACAAGTTCGTTGGTTCTAGCGAACGAAAGATACTGTGCCGTGGCCCAAACGAGGTTGCGTTGCGAAACTGTTTCGAGAGCGCTGATGCACGCGCCGAGACCCGCGCCACCAAATAAGAACGAACCGCCCGTCGAGATGCGAATATCGACTGGCATTTCGAATCTTGTGGTCTCGCCGATGCGATTTAAACCGAGAAAACTGCGACTATCCACCTCTTCACTCTAATAAGTTGAGGCCTCATGCCGACCTGTCGAACGACACTCACCCCCTGATTCGAGACACGCCGCAGACTAGTTTTGCTATATGGCAGATATCCCATGGCGCGGTGACGCAGTCTCACTCGTTGAGGCATTTAGACGTGGTGAGCGCTCGCCACTCGAAGAGTTGCGCGCAACATTCGCGGCGATTTCGCGCAGCAAACTGAACGCTTTTTGTTTTTTGGATCAAGAAGCCGCCGAGCGCGACGCAAAAAATGCTGACATCTCGTTGCCATTTGGTGGTGTGCCGTTCGGCGTTAAAGAACTCGACTCAGTTGCAGGTTGGCCAGACACTGAGGCGTGCATGATATTCAAAGATCGGCGCGCGACAACAACCGACACACAAGTGAATCGAATTTGTCGTGTTGGTGGTGCAGTGAAAGTTGGCCAAACAACTGCCAGCGAATTCGGTGGGGTAAATTTGACGCGAACAGTTCTGCACGGCGCAACACATAATCCTTGGAAACACGGCCACACACCAGGTGGATCGTCAGGTGGAACGGCGTCTGGTGTCGCAGGTGGCTTGGTGACGCTGGCAACTGGTGGCGACGGTGGCGGATCGATTCGAATACCTGCTGGTTTTACCGGCTTGGTCGGATTGAAAGCAACTTTCGGTCGCATTCCGCGCGGACCTGGTGCATCGAACGGAAACTTGACAACTGTTACTGGTTGCTTGTCACGAAGTGTGCGTGACACCGCGCGATGGTTTGATGTTGCCAACGGACATGAAGCACACGACCCGTTGAGCCTGCCTCGCGTTTCAGGATGGGAAGCCGGTCTTGGCACTATTTCGACGGCAGGTTTGCGCGTTGCAGTTGTTTCGAATTTCGGTGGCGGTGTTGTTTCGCCGGCGATGTGGCAAGTTATCGAAAGTGCCGCAGAGAACTTGATCAAAGTTGCTGGCTTGAAGCGTCGCGATTCTGTTGACGTTTCGTTGCCTCGACTCGGCGCGGCTTGGTCGATAACCGGCATGGCAGCAATTCAATTTCAACTCGGTGATCAATGGCCGGCGTGCGCCGATCAACTCACGCCCGAGATTCGCTACGGCGTTTCGCGCACAGAAAATTTGTACGGCACTGAAGCGCGCGGTAAGTTCGAGAAACGACGCATCGAATTAAACAATCGGATGGCACAAATTTTTAGCGAAGTCGATTTGATAATTACAGCGAGCAACCCAGATATTGCTTTTAATGCCGAAGGTCCGTTGCCTGACACTTTCGGTGGCATTGTCGCTGGTGCGGGCAACAACGGTGTGCTGACGTTTCCGGCAAATATTTATGGCAACCCTGGCATATCGGTGCCAGTCGGTTTCGTTGATGGCCTGCCAGTCGGCATGCAGATCATGGCTCGCCACTTCGAAGAACCATTGCTGCTCGACCTCGCTCTCGCCCTCGAGCGCACCAACCCCTGGCCCCTCGTAGCTCCTTAAAGAAAACTAGAGCGCGAGAGTGGCGCGGGCGACGAGGTCGGTGCCGAACGCCGTGAGAATCGCCAGATAACTCAAACCCGTCGCCGCCATCACCGCCGAATAACTTCGTTCTTTCAACGCCGCGCGAGTGAAGACCACAAGCACGCCCGTCAACACGGCACAACCCAACCAGAAATATCCAAGAATGCCATTCCAACCGTCATCGATTGATCCATTCAAAACGCTGATCATGCCCGTCGGCAAAATCATGACGATAACTTCGAGCGGCCAGATGAACAAAACAGCGTTTGTCAATTCGTTCAGTAACTTGCGTGTCATACCAGGCTGCACCAAATACCAATGGCCAAGCAACATCAAATCGGTGACTGCACCAAGAAACGCTGCACCAACAAGCACACGTAACAAATCGACGGCACCGCTACTATTTGCCACAACCGAACCGATCAAGCCAATTGCACCAACCGCTACTGCGATTAAATCAGTTCGCGATTCGCGCTTGGCAAAAGTTGCAAATGCAATGCCCGCAACCGCAACGCCGGCAACTTCGCGGATTAAGACACGATTAAAATAAAAACCTGCGGCAACTCCAAGCGCCGCTAACACGCCGTAGGTCGCGCGCAACAACTTCGAGTAACCCAGTGAAATTTCTTTGCTGCGCAATGTAAACCACAAAAATGCAAGACCGCCCGTCGACCATTGCAATAAAAAAGTCGCGGCGTCGAGACGCATTAATTTAAAATCGCGAGCGAGTGATCGACATTGTTCATCGACAACGGGCCGGCATCTGTAGCAACGACGATGTCTTCAAGCCGCATACCCCACTTGCCCGGCAAATAAATGCCCGGCTCGACACTGAACGCATGCCCCGCGGCGATCAGCAATTTGTTGCCGCTCACCATGTACGGCTCTTCGTGTGCCTCCATGCCGATGCCATGACCCGTCCGATGGATAAAAAAATCGCCGAACCCAGCATCATCAATAACTTTTCGTGCCGCTGCATCGACCGACTCGCATGTTGCACCGACAACGCCGGCCGCAACGCCGGCAGCCTGCGCCGCGTGCAACACCGAATATGCACTTGTGATTTTTCGCGACGGCTCACCGATAAAAACGCAACGAGTGATATCGCTGCAGTAGCCGTTCATCGTGCCGCCGAAGTCGCACAGCACGATCTCGTCATGTTTGATAACTCGCGAGCCAGCATGATGATGCGGACTGGCCGCATTCTCGCCCGCTGCAACAATCGCGAAATTGACGACATCGTGACCTTCGGCAATTAGCCGTGCCGAAATATCGGCTGAAACTTGGGCTTCTGTTCGGCCGACTAATTTAATTTCACCGGCCTGAAGTTGCGTCGCCACACGATCGGCAGCCGCGCCTGCAGCCTGTAATGCTGCAATCTCGTCAACATCTTTCGCCATGCGCATTGAACCGACGACATCGACTGCACGCACAAAATTAACACCCGAAACAAAGCCCATTAATTCGACCAAAAATCTTGCCCACATTTGATCACCGATTGCGATTCGCTTGGCGCCACCAAGTTGTTTGGCAACAATCTCAACTGGGTTTTCAGTTTCACCCCACGGCACGACTTTGAAGACATCATCAAACGGGGTCACCCGTGGCGCCTCAAGTCGCGGCACGATTAGCGCCGCCACCGCATCGTGCGTGACCACGAGCATCGTCAGACGCTCAAGTGGCATCGCATAGTAGCCAGTCAAATATGGCAAGTCATGACCAACACTGAGCAACGCCGCATCGATCGATTGACTCTTCATCGATTGGCGAACTCGCGCTAAGCGCGACGCATAAAGTGCGCCGGCACTTTTAGTTAAAACCGAACCGCTCACTTAACCAGCACACCATTCTGATAGTCGTTCACCGCATCGACGATTTCTTGTCGCGTGTTCATAACAAACGGACCATAACGCACAACCGGTTCATTCAGCGGCGCACCACCAAGAATCAACAACTGCGCCTGCGTATTTGGCGTCGCCCCCGTCGAAATCTGCACGCCACCAGCCGATAGATCAAACACAACCATCTGCCCCGACACAGCGCGCTGACCATTCACGACGACTTCACCCTCAAACACGTGCACGAGAGCGGTGTGTGTCGCGTCGGGTGTCCATTCGATTGACTCGTTTGGTTGCATCACTGCGTGCGCATATGTCATCGGACTCGTCGTCTCAACCGGGCCTACAACACCGAGCACCTCGCCCGCAACAATTTTGACGAGACCACCGTTTGCAAGTTTGACTTGCGCAAGTTCATCAGCTTCGTAGCCCTGATAGCGCGGCGCAATCATCTTGCGATCTGAACTCAAGTTGACCCACAACTGAAAACCATGCATACGCCCGCCGAGTGCGAGCATGTCGTCAGTTGGCAGTTCGCTGTGAATTACTCCTGAACCTGCCGTCATCCATTGCACGCCACCATTTTTGATAACTGCGCGAGTGCCGATCGAATCTTCATGCACCATTGCGCCCGACATTAAATATGTAACAGTCTCGAAACCACGGTGCGGATGCGACGGCGCGCCAACTGCTTTGTGCGGCGCATAATCTGCCGGCCCCATCTCGTCGAGCAATAAAAACGGGTCAATGTGCTCGACATGCTGCGTCGGAAACGGACGCCGAACTTTGAAACCGCCACCCTCAAGTGTCGATTGCGAATCAATTACACGAATTATTTTTCGTTGAGTAACGATCATGCTCGCAGGCTAACCAATTGAACGGATACTGCCTCGTCGCGTACTTGCGCGGTTGTGCTTTCTGCTGCCTGCTTGGCGTGATAACTCGAACGCGTTAACGGGCTGGCTTCGACGTGTTTAATGCCAATCTTTTCACCAAAACTTGCGTAGTAACTGAACTCACTTGGATCAGCCCAGCGTGCAACCGGCAGATGCTCGCTCGATGGACGCAAGTATTGACCAATCGTCACGATCTGCACGCCGACTGCTGCAAGGTCGATCAAAGTTGCTTCGACTTCGGCTTTTGTTTCGCCAAGGCCCAACATAAAACCAGATTTCGTAACCAAGCCGGCAGCGTTTGCACGCGCCAAGACCGAAAGGCTTCGCGCATAGCCAGCAGACGGACGAACTTCGCGTTGCAATCTGGCGACAGTCTCGATGTTGTGGTTCAAAACATCAGGGCGCTCGGCAAACAAAATTTCAAGCGAATCGGTGCCCTTGGCATCTGAGATGAGTGTTTCAACGCGAGTTGACGGCGACGCAAATCGAATTTCGCGAATGCATTGTGCGACATGGCTCATGCCGCCGTCAGCGAGGTCGTCGCGTGCAACCATCGTCAACACTGCGTGTTCAAGTTTCATTTTGGCAACCGCCTGGGCGACTCGCATCGGTTCGTCTGTATCTGGTGCAAGTGGTTTACGCGTGTCAATCAGACAAAAACCGCAAGCACGAGTGCACCGCTCGCCGAGCACCATCATCGTCGCAGTGCCATCGGCCCAGCACTCTGAAAGATTCGGGCACCCCGCTTCTTCGCAAACAGTGACGAGGTTGAGGTCGCGCAAAGTCTTTTTAGTTGCCAGAACTTCTGGGCCGTGGTTGACATGAGGTCGCAGCCACTCGGGTTTGCGCGCCGAAATCTGCACGCTCGAACTTGGGGTTGGCGTCTTGGTTGACTCTGCCGACCAGGCAACATCGTGACGATCAATTTCACCACCGGCAAAACGCTGTGCTGCTAGCACGCTTACTAGATCAGCAACTTGCTGAACCGTCACATTAAAACCGAGTTCATGCAGCGAAGTGACGCCATGTTCAGAAATACCGCAGGGCACGATGTGCTCGCGCATGTATCTCATGTCAGTCGAAACATTTAAAGCAAAACCGTGCATCGTGCGACCACGAGAAACTCGCACGCCAATCGCACAAATCTTTTTCGGCTCGTCACTTTGCACATCGACCCAAACACCCGGATAGCCAACAAGCCGACCAATATTTTGAACGCCAAGACGCACAAGCGTGTCAATGACAAGTTGCTCGACGCTGCCGACAAACGCCTGCATGTCGGCTGGGCCGTTAGCCCCATGCTTTGGTGCCAAATTCAAAATCGGATACACAACCAGTTGACCCGGGCCGTGATAAGTAATGTCACCACCACGATTAACTTTCACCAATTCGGCACCAACTTGTTTCGGATCACATTTCAGGTTTTTTTCTAAGTCAGCATTTGGCCCATACGTAAAAACATGCGGATGTTCAAGCATCAACAGGTGTTGTCGCGATGAATGTTTGAATATCGCGTTCTGTACAGCAAGCGCCTCGCGATACGGCACTTTGCCGAGCCAGCGCACATTCAATTTCGACATGAGAATAGGTTTTTCGCGCGACATGACTGCAGTATTTTCGCGCGACACGACTTAGATCTCCGCTGACCAGTCCTGTGTTTCAAGAACCCGTTTGACTTTTGACAAGAATCCTGCGGCATACGCGCCGTCAAATGCGCGGTGGTCCCAACTCATTGCCAGATTGCCTACCGGATGAATCGCGATGCTCTCAGAGCCGTCCGACAATCGCGCTACTACTGGTTTGCGCACAATTGCATCTGTCGACATGATTGCGACCTGTGGTTGGTTGATGATCGGCATGGTCAACACTGAACCAGCCGAGCCGTTGTTCGAAATCGTGAATGTGCCACCCTGAATTTCGTCTGGTGTAAGTTTTCGCGAACGAGCACGTGTCGCAAGATCTGAAATCTCACGGGCGATCGCACGCAATCGCTTGCCGTCAGCACTGCGCACGACCGGCACGAGCAAGCCATTGAACTCAAGGTCAACAGCAATACCCAAATCGACATAGTTATGCACGACCAAACTGTCGCCTTCAATGCTGGCGTTTAAATTTGGATATTCAGCCAGCGCATCAACGATCGCTCGCGCAATAAATGGCAGGTATGTGAGTGTGAAGCCCTCTGACTGCTTGAATTGATCTTTTACTTCGTTGCGAGTTGCATCGACATTGGCAAAGTCGACTTCGACGACGCTGAGAGCATGCGCGCTAACTGCTTGCGACATGATCATGTGCGACGCAGTAAGTTTGCGAATCTTTGAAAGAGGCAACACTGTTTCACGCTCTGATGGCGAAGTGAACTTGGTAGGTGGTGCTGCAGCGACAGTCGCTGGCGCAGGCGCTTGCGCCGGTGTTGGTGTTACTTGCACAACTGGCGCTGGCGCAGCAACCGCGGGCGCTGGCGCGGGTGCAGCAACAACAGGCGCAGCTGGTGCTTGTGCGACTGGCGTCGATCCAGTTTTGTCGATGAAATCTAAAACATCTTCGCGTGTAATTCGACCACCAGGACCAGTGCCGACAAGTGCATTGACATCGATGCCGTGATCGGCAACAAGACGACGCACAACTGGTGAAAGAAGCTTGTTCGAGACACTCGGCGCAATCGCAGTTCGCGTTGCAGTTGCGACAGCAACTGGCGCGGGTGCAGGCTGTGCAACTGGCGCGGGTACAGGCGCGGGCTGAGCAACAGGCGCGGGTGCAGGCTGTGCAACTGGCGCGGGTACAGGCGCGGGCTGAGCGACCGGCGCGGCCGCGGCTGGTGCAGCAGCAACAGCATTTGCCGCGCCAACAACTGCAATTACAGTGCCAACCGGAACTGTGTCGCCTTCGTTGACTCGAATCTCGGTGAGTGTGCCGGCGACAGGTGACGGCACTTCAGTGTCGACTTTGTCAGTTGAAACTTCAAACAATGGTTCATCGGCAGCAACCACGTCGCCAACTTTTTTGAACCAACGAGTGATCGTGCCCTCGGTGACGGTTTCGCCAAGTTGCGGAAGTCTGATGTCAGCCATTTGATCTGCTCTCTATCTTGTAAATACTAGTTTTTTCGCACGGTTTGATACCCGTTCTGTCGCTCTGTTTTTCACGCGTTGATGCTTCTTCCGGTCAATGAAGTGACCGTCTCGCCAAAGAGTTCGCTCAAACTTGGGTGCGGCATTATGAATTCGGCGATTTCGTCAACCGAAGCCTCCCAGTTGACAGCCAGATAACCAGCAGCCAACTGCTCAGTCACCCATGGGCCAACCATGTGCACACCTAAAACCTGACCAGCCGAACCGTCAGAATTTTTCTTCGCGATCACTTTTACGAGACCGTCAATTTCGCCGAGAATCATCGCCCGCGAGTTGGCACGAAACTGATGTTTCGCCACGACAACATCATGGCCAGCAGCACGTGCTTGCTCTTCTGATGGCCCAGCCCACGCAACTTCTGGATGACAATAAATCGCCCACGGCACTCGGTCATACATCACAGGCGCAACACTCTCACCGCGCATGTGCTTGACCGCCAAAATCGCTTCGGCATACGCAACATGTGCGAGTTGCGGCGTATTAATAAGATCACCGATTGCATAAACATCTGTTTCACCAGTTTGGCAATATTCATCGACAACAACGAAACCGCGGTCATCAACTTTCACATTCGTACCTTTGAGTCCGAGTTCGTCGGCGAACGGTCGACGACCAATTGACATGATCACGACATCGCAAACAACAGGATCACCTGAGGCAAAAGTAATTTGCGTTGAACCGTCAGGTTGCTTGCTCTGACCAGCAACCACTGCCCCGGTACGGATCGCAATTTTCTTTTTAGCAAAAGTCTTGACAACAACATTGGCGACATCTGGGTCGAGACCGGGCAAAATTTTTGGCGCACCTTCGATAACAGTTACCGCCGAACCCAAGTCGGCGAAAGTCGACGCAAACTCGCAGCCGATCGCGCCACCACCGATTATCGCGATGCGCTTTGGAATTGTGCTCAACATCAAAACTTCATCTGATGTCATGATCGACCCACCGATTGGAAACCCCTTAATCGTGCGCGGCACCGAACCACTCGCGAGCACAACTTTTGTCCCTTGAATTTTTTTTGTGGTGCCGTCGGCCATCGCAATGTTCACCATTCGATTCGCTTCGAGCGAACCCGTGCCCAAAAAGTAAGTAACTTTCTTCGACTTGGTGAGACCAGTCAAACCTTTGACAAGGCCGTCGACGATACGTGCCTTGCGCGCCTGACTTACGGCAAAATCGATGCCCGCTGAAGTTGCATTGATTCCAAATTCTGACGCGTGCGCAACATGTCGGTTGGTAGCCGCCGTCTCAAGAAACGCCTTCGCAGGAATGCAACCGCGATTTAAACATGTGCCGCCGATTGTGTCGCGCTCGATCAGCGCAACTTTCATGCCCGCCGACGCCGCGTAAAACGCAGATGCGTAGCCACCAGGACCTCCACCGATTACGACGAGATCAAATTGGTCTGCCAAGGGGTCTCTTTCTGACGATTTGCCCTATTTATCGTAGCCGTCAGGGCCGCCATCAAGCCAAAGACTTAGCGTGACAAGAGAAACAATTGCAACGAGCCTGCCAACAAAATGGCGACTCCGCAGAGAAGCGAGACAAAGATAAGTTTTCGCGTGCTCACCTCGTAAATACTAGGGCGCAAGAGATTAATTCGCCCAGCCACAATCCAAGCAGTCCAGGCAATTACTCTAATAACTAGATGCACTCGCCAAAAAAATTCACTCGAAATTTAGTTTTAGTATTTTCGCTTTTGCTTGTCTCGAGTTGCGGCGCCGACGGTTCGACGAGCACCGCGCAGACAGAAGATACAGAAACCGTCGCCACGTCTGAGGCTTCGTCAGAGAACCTGTCGATTGATGCAAAGGCACAATTCACAGCCACGCTTCTCAACGGCGCAACTTTCGACAGCGCAACGGTTTTGCAATCTCAACCACTCGCGCTTTGGTTTTGGGCGCCTGGTTGACGGGCTTGTCGTTCTGAGTCATCCTCGGTCGAGGCTGCATACAAAACTTTTAAAGGCAAAGTGCAAGTCACAGGCGTCGCATGGAACGGCAGTGGCGGAGACATGCAAGATTTTGTGAATGAAAACGGTCTTTCGTTCACGAACATCAACGACGCGGCTGGTGAAATTTTCGCGCGATTCAATGTGCCGTACCAACCAGCCTGGGTATTCATTGCCAAAGACGGCACAGTAACAACAAGAATCGGCGTGATTTCAGATTTAGAATTAGAAGAAGAACTAAACAGACTGGCGACAAACTGATGGGTATTCGATCATTCGGCAAGCGACTGACTGCCGACAATCTTGAAATTGATTCAGAGCGACTTTGTGAACGATTCAAAGAGTACGACTTCGTCAATATCGCCGACTCACAAAGTCGCACTCGCACAAAAATCGCTGGCGAAATCAAGCGCATGCGCATTAAACCGCGTAGTGGTGTGCCTGCTGTCGAACTCGTAATTAATGATGGCACTGGCGAAGCAACAGTTATCTTTAGCGGCCGACGCAATATTCCGGGTGTCGATCATGGCAAATGCATCATGGTTGATGGTGTGCCACATCGCGACGGCGGTCGCACTGTGATTTTGAATCCGGCTTATACCCTGCTCGGGTAATCGGTCAGCCGATCAAGATTTTTTGAATCGCTGTTTCAGCGTCTTCGGTAATCAACACCATTACTTCGTCACCTGCGCGCAAAATCGTGTCGCTCTCGGGCACCAAAACAACTTGGTCACGCACAATCGCCACAACGGTTGCGCTTCGCGGAAACTTCAACTCTTTCAAAGTTTTGTCACACGCGGGCGAAGCGGCTGCCAGAGTAACTTCGGCGAGTTCTGCTTTACCGCCCTTGAAGTCCATCAGTTTCACAAAGTCACCGACCGAAACTGCTTCTTGAACCAGGCTAGTAATTAAGTG
>NSIC01000022.1 GCA_002737635.1 Acidimicrobium sp. | reverse complement strand
TCTCGCGACGATCGCAATCGGTCAGCAGTATCTGCAGCCGTTTATGAAGTACGCCTATCACACCTGGGAAATGTATTGCCGCCGCCACGACCTCGGCCTGATTCTCTTCGACGAAGACCTGATTGATAAGTCAGACCCCAATTGGAAGAACCCTTATTGGCAGAAATTTCTGATCGGCGACTACTTGTCTAAGCAAAAACTGGGAATTCGTAATGTTTGCTGCCTTGACACGGACATTCTGGTTAGTCCATTGGCACCGAATATTTTTGACGGTCGTGACGAGTCGAAAATTGGCTTGGTTTCATTGCGAAAGAACCTTGCCTACCCCTATGAGAATTCATTGAGACGGATGGCTTTCTTACGAAACCGCTATTACGACTCAAATTATCCACTTGACTCAAGTCTTTTTATTTCGATTGATGGTCTTTATGAGATGATTGGGCTTAATGCACAAAATGATGAGGCGTGCTCAGGGGTCTTTCTATTTAACTGTGATTTACACGGTTTGAAGATGGCGAATTTTTACCACTCATTTAATAAGAGTGTGATGGATCGTGACGGTGGTGGAGAACAAATATTCTTAAATCACTTTGTGCAATCACAAGATCTTGTGGAATGGCTCGAGTATCGCTATCAGGCTATGTGGACCTATGAAATGGCTAACAAGTATCCATTTCTGTATACGAATCATCGAGAAAATTTGTCGTTGATCAAGGAGTGCATCGAAGCTTCACTGTTCACAAACTATTTTCTCCATTTTGCTGGTTCGTGGCACGAGGGCAAAATGTGGGAGCAGGTCAAGGTTTTGGATACCCCCGAGTCTTTGGCGATGTTTGATGCATTCAGTAAATATATGAAGTTGCCGGTTTATGGTAAACCACTTGGTGCAATCAAGCCGAAAGAAAACTCTTAATTGAGCAACTTTTATGGCTAAGCAAAAACTGATCGTTGTTTGGCCGTATCGGTTTCGTGACTTCGATTGGCAGCGATTTGAACTCGAGTATTTGTCGCCGCATGTTGAAGTGCATGTGCATGAACTAATTGATGCGCTAACCCCAGAGTTTGCCGCCGCATATGCAAATCAGTCTGAGCATCCAGCGGTAAGGCGCTTTAGTTCGCTGAAAGAGTGGCGTCGTGAGTTCGGAAAAGTCTCAAAAGATGCAATTGTTTTTTCTCACGTTCGCCCCACGAACTTGAAGTTGACGCTAATTTGCTTAACCATGCGCAGGTCTGGTGCAAAAGTCATCGGCTTTTTGCTGGGTGGCGCAGTTGTTCCTGGATCGAATAGCAATACTCACAAATTTTCGAATATGTCTCGACTAAAGAGTCTCTACCATTTTTGTCGTCGGCGTTCTCTTGTTTTTGCTATGCCCCATTATGTCGCTGTTGGAGGAATCGAAACTGAGCAGCGAGCGCAACGTGATTTTTCTAGAAACTCAGAGTTAATTCGGATGAGCTCTTTTGATTATTCGCAATACATCATGAGTAAGAAAGTTGCCGAGCCTGCCGTGAATGCCGCCGTGTATCTTGACACGGGGTTCCCAGGGTTTCCTCGAGACGAAGTTCTAACTGGTCGTGTCGAATTGATAACCGCTAACGATTGGTATCCGAATCTCAACAAGTTTTTTTCGTATGTTGAGCAGACTCTTAATTACCAGGTTGATATTGCGATGCACCCAAAACACATCGGTCGCGACCATTCGCCACTCTTTGGAAACCGAAATTGTCTCGGAGGTCAGACTGCGACACTCGTCGCCGAGCGAAAGCTGGTGATTGCGACTAACAGTACAGCGATAAGTTACGCAATTTGTTTCAATAAGCCCCTAGTGCTGGTTTGGTCAAATCTCATTGAGTCCGGCGTGGACGCTCGCAAGAAGTCGTTCATAGAGAACTTTGCACATGAGACGGGGGCGAAGATTTTCAATATTGATCGGGAGTACACACAGCAAGAATTGCGAGATGTGTTGGTGATTGATCATGCTAAGCGCGAGTCGTATAAGCGAAAATATTTGACGTCGCGCACGGATGACAAGCCGAATTATCAGGTGTTGCTGGACGAAGTGATTAACGCCGCTGATTAGCGGTGTTGATTAACGCGACGCGCAAACTAGTTTACGGAATTAACTTGCTGCGTTGATCGTGGCGCGCGTGGCGAGCGCGACATCTCGCGCGGCGGCAGCAAAGTTGTCGCCATCACTGGCGTAAAGAATCGCGCGAGAAGAATTGATGATTAAGCCGCGACTATTCGTGTCACGACCAGCATTAACAACAGCATCAATATTGCCGCCTTGGGCACCGATGCCTGGCACGAGAATCGGCATGTCGCCGACGATCGAACGCACTTGGGCCAGTTCATCGGGATATGTCGCGCCGACAACCAGCGCACACTCGCCAATCGTGCGCCACTTCGTCGCAGCAGTCTGCGCCACACGCAAATAGACAGGCTGACCATCAACTTTGAGCGATTGAAATTCGCTCGAGCCGGCGTTTGAAGTGCGACACAGAACAATCGTGCCCTTGCCAGGCGTTGCCAAGAACGGCTCGAGACTGTCGGTGCCAAGATAAGGATTTACGGTTACGGCATCGGCGTCATAACGCGAAAACGCTTCACGAGCATAAAGTGCGGCGGTGTCGCCGATGTCGCCGCGTTTAGCATCCAAAATCAAAACAACATCCGGAAAGTTCACGCGGACATATTCACAAACGTTTTCGAGTTGCTTTTCGGCGCCAACCGCGGCGAAATAAGCGATCTGTGGTTTGAATGCGCAAACTAAATCGCCGGTCGCGTCAATAATCGCTTTACAAAAATCTTCGATTGCGTCGATCGATCCGCGCATCCCAGTCGGAAACCGCGCAACATCTGGGTCGAGACCGACGCAAAGCATCGAACCGCTACGATCCCAAGCCGAATTGAGGCGCTGGTAAAAACTCATCGGTGAAAAATCACTGTTCGATTGTGATCGCACCAGTTGGACAAATTTCTTCAGCGGCGATCACAGACTCGCGCAGTTCTGGCCCGGGGTTTTCGTTGAGAATGTACAAAAATCCATCCTTGCGAATCTCGAAAACCTCGGGGCACATCTGCGTGCACGCACCGGTCGATGCGCAGTTGTCAAAATTTACGCTGACTTTCATCAATGTGAGATTAGCCCGTGAAATTAGCCCGTGAAATTAGCCCGTGAAATTAGCCCGTGAAATTAGCCCGTGACACCTTGGCGTTCGAACGCGCACAGCACGGCGCGCAACGAAGCAGTGATCGTGCTCGGGTCGGTGCCCACACCCCAACGCGCATTGCCATCGGCATCGGCACCCTCGATATATGCAACCGCCATCGCTTCTGAGCCTTGACTCAGTGCGTGCTCAACATAATCTTTGACGTCGAACACGACACCAAACTCGCCGCGCAACGCGTGTACGAACGCGTCGATTGGTCCATTGCCGACACCAGTCAGCGTGCGTGGCTTACCCTCAACCAACATCTGCGCGCTGATTGTTGTCGTACCTTTCGAGTCGCTGCGCATCTCGTGGCTTTCGAGTTTGAACTTCGATTCGGTCAACAGATATTCGCGCTCAAAAGCCGACCACATCACATCCGGCGCAATCTCGGTGCCCGAATCTTCGGTGATGTGTTGAATCGCCTTCGAGAATTCAACTTGCAAACGTCGTGGTAACGCAAAACCATGCTCGGTCTGCATCACATACGCAACGCCGCCCTTGCCCGACTGACTGTTGACGCGAATCACAGCCTCGTATGTGCGACCGACATGTTTCGGGTCGATCGGCAAATATGGCACGGCCCACTTGTCGTAATCTTTTGGCAACGCATCGAGACCCTTTTTGATTGCATCTTGATGACTGCCCGAAAACGCGGTGTAAACCAAATCACCCGCATACGGTTGTCGCTCAGGCACCGCCAAACGGTTGCAATATTCGGCATCGCGTCGCAACGCATCGATGTCGTTGATGTCTAATTGCGGATCAACACCGTTCATAAACAGATTCATCGCCAAAGTGATGATGTCGACGTTGCCGGTGCGCTCGCCATTGCCAAACAGCGTGCCTTCGACACGATCGGCACCGGCCATCACACCAAACTCGGCGGCGGCGACTGCACAACCGCGGTCGTTGTGCGGGTGCAGAGACAACACAAGTTTGTCGCGCCGTGGCACATTGCGACCAAACCATTCGATGACATCGCCGTAGACATTTGGTGAGTAGCACTCGACAGTCGCCGGCAGGTTCAAAATAATCTTGCGCTCGACAGTTGGCTCAATAACTTGCATTACTGCTTCGCAAATCTCGATCGCAAAGTCTGGCTCGGCGAGCGTAAAACTCTCTGGCGAATATTCGTAACGCACTGCCGTGCCGACAAGTTTGCCTTCGAGTTCGCGACAAATCTTTGCCGCACTCGTCGCGATCTCGACAACACCCGGCTTGTCGAGACCGAAAACGACACGACGCTGCAACGGGTTCACCGAGTTATAAAAATGCACGATCGCTCGTGGCGCGCCGACCAAACATTCATACGTACGTTCAAGAAGTTCGCGACGACATTGCACAAGAACCTGAATCGTCACATCTTCAGGAATTAAATCTTGCTCGATCAACAATCTCACGAAATCAAAATCGGGCTGACTCGCGGATGGAAAACCAACTTCGATCTCTTTGAATCCCATTTTCACTAGCGTCTTGAACATGCGCAACTTGCGCTCTGGGTCCATTGGGTCGATCAGCGCTTGATTGCCGTCACGCAAATCAACCGAGCACCACAACGGCGCTTTGTCGATGATGCGATTTGGCCAGGTACGGTCAGCGAGCACGAGCGGCACCGAATGCGAGTATTTCTCGAATTGCATCTTGCGTGGCTGAGTTGGCTTCGGTGGCATTTCTTTCTCGTTTCGTTTGGTTAATTAGTTTGGTTAATTAGTTGGCTTAATTATTTCGGTTAAAAAGAAAACCCCCTGGGCCTTTTGGCTCAGAGGGTGCGGCTGCAGTGATATGCGACTGCGCCGTTACGTAAGTAGAAGCTCGTTTCGTGAAATCATGGTTTTCAGTTTAACGAGCCGCGCGGCGAATCAACTAGGGGTTGGGGTGAGAAAGTTTCTGAATTGCCACGGGTCGGTTGTGTCAATACGGCCCGTATTGCCGTAACCAGGAAACAAATCATTGCGTGTCTTTATTGGATCCCAATCGGTCGGCGCACTATGAATCTCGCCGATATATGGTCGGGCATCGGCCAGCACCGACTTCCATGGCAGATCGTCGGGCACGCAAACACCTTCGTTTGGGCTGGCGATCATCCATTTGACAGCCGCAATAATCGAGCCAGAAACTTGCAGCGTCGTTGCGCTTTGACCGTCGACGATTGAACGCGCCTCGTCGATTGATAGGCGAGTGCCTGTCCACCAACCTGTGTAGTCGTGACCGAGAAGCAAAACGCCAAGTTCGTCGCGACCAGAAATAATTTCGTTGTTCATGATCCGCTCTTTTGGTTGCTTTTGCCAATTGCGCATACGCAACTCGAGAACGCTGTTGATCGCTTCGTTAGATGGGCAGTACGAATAGTGCACAGTTGGACGATAAATCGCCTTGCCAGAATCGTCGCGAACCGTCAGGTGATTGCTCATCGTGTAACTCTCGCCGTGACGAATGATCATGCCAAGAATTTCTCCGCTTGGCACCCATGAACGAACCCAAGTTTCCATGCCGGGTTGCGCCAAACAAATTTGATTGCACGGGCCATCGTCGGCGTGCACTTGCGCGTTGGCTGGCATCCACCGTTCGTGCGTGCCCCAACCCATTTCGGCGGGTGCGACACCTTCTTCATAAAAACCTTCGACCGACCAAGTATTGACGAATTCGTTGACTTCTTTTGGTTGGTTCGTGATCTGTGTGTCGCGTTCGCTGATGTGAATTACGCGTGTGCCGGTCAACATCGCCAAACGATCGAACGATTCGTTGGTCAAAGCCGACTCGATCGCGCTTTGACGCGAGCCTGCGCGACCATCACTCAAAATTTTGTTTGAGATTTCGAACAACGCTTGTTTTGCAAAGTGAGAAACGAGACCTGGGTTCGCGCCGTGTTCGACGACCGCACTTGCTCCTTTATTTGAACCCCACTTGGCAATCATTTTGCGGATCGCTTGGTGGCGCACGTAAAGCGTGCGGTCAAGGGGGTGTGTCGCCGCCATGTCGTAGTACGGGTCCCACAGTTCGACCGATGTATTGAGATAGCGCACGCCACGCATGCGACACCATTCAAGAATTGTCGGGCAATCGATGTTCCAGGCGAGGTCGAGCAGAATGTCGCCAGTCGCAACTCGCTCTGACAAAAAGCTGTCGAGATTTTCGCGGGTCACTTGACCGATTTCGTACTTGACGCCTTGTTTGATTGAGTCGGCAACACGATGACGGTTGTCGACGAAATCGACGATTGTTATTGAACTTGTCGCAAGTTTTAGATCACGAATTAAAAGTGGAATCACGCACTGGGCAACAGATCCACAACCAAGAACTAGCACCCGAGCCGGGCGCGCTGGCGCGCTCACGCGTATCGCGGGGCGGAATCGTCCTTGCCAGCGTTTAGAAGAGTTTCGAGTGATGCTTCAAAGACTGCATCTGATGGCACCAACAATTTTTGCCAATCGTAGACAATGCCTTTGCGACCCGTGAACAACGGCTCGCCAAGAATTATTGAATCAGTACTTTGGTTAAACACAATTTTTGACCCTACACACATCATTTTCATTTGTCTACTGTCTGAGTGGTCAGCCGAAACTGACTCACGAGTCAGTGAACTCAGGTTGGTAGGGTGAGAGTTCACATGTCAGAACCAAGATCGCGGCGCCGCGAGCCGAATGCGCCCCGCCGAAATGTAAATTCGCCCCGTCGCCCAATGAATACGCATCGATCTGGTGGGTCGGCAGGCGACTCACGAGACGATTCATCAGAGAGCGCGAGTGGCAATATCGGCTCAAACACGAATATCCGCGAGGCCGTCGCGACGCCGACTCAGTTCGCCGCGCTCGGGGTCAGCAGTCGAGTTGACGCTGGCCTGGCCAGCGCGGGGTTTGCGGCGCCTTTCGCGATTCAGACCGAGGCGATACCCGTGGCGCTAACTGGCGTCGATGTTTGTGGTCGCGCTCGCACGGGTTCGGGTAAGACATTGGCCTTTGGCGTGCCGATGATCGAGCTGGTCACTGAAAAAGCCAAACCCAACAAACCGCGTGGTGTCGTGCTGGTGCCGACGCGTGAACTTGCCGTGCAAGTTACAGATGTTCTGGCGCCGATCGCACAACATTGTGATGTGCGCGTTGCCGCAATTTATGGTGGCGCCGCTCGCGATAAACAAGTCGAACAACTCGTGCGGGGCGTAGAAATAATTATCGCTACACCGTTGCGTCTAATTGACTTGATGAAAAATGGCGAAGCAGATTTGAGCGATGTCGAAATGATCGTGCTCGACGAAGCAGATCGTATGGCTGACGAAGGCTTCATGCCACAAGTCGAGTGGGTGCTGCGTCATGTCACGAAAGTACATCAGACGATGTTGTTCTCGGCAACTCTCGATGGTCAAGTTGCGACTCTCGTCAAGCGCTACATGAAGTCGCCACAAGAAATCAGCATTGATGCGCCAACTGACACGGTCGGCACGATGCGACATTTATTTTTAGGCGTTCACCACATGGATAAAAACCGCGTGATCGCCGCAATGGCTCGCGCAGGCGGTCAAACCGTCGTCTTTTGCGATACAAAGCGCGGATGCGACAAAGTCTCCGACGATCTCGCCGGTCTGGGCGAAAAAGTTTCAGCGCTGCATGGCGACATGGCACAGGGTGCGCGCGAGCGGTCGTTGCGCAAATTCGCTCAACGTGAACTGAATATTCTTGTGTGTACAGATGTCGCCGCGCGCGGCATCGATATTGACGATGTCGGCATCGTCGTGCACTATGTGCCGCCGCTAGAAGTTAAAACTTATTTGCATCGATCAGGTCGAACCGCACGAGCCGGTAAAGACGGTTGGGCAGTTACTTTGGCTGAATATAACCAGCACACGACATGTCGAATTATCCAGCGCGGTTTGAAACTTGAGGCGCAAGCGCCAATCGAAGTGTTTTCAAACGACACGCGTTTGGCCGACCTTAGCTCGTTTTTTAAAACTAGCTAAAACTAACTAAAACCAGCTGGGTCGAGTTTTTTCAAACTGTGAAATCGCGTCGACGTGTTGCAACGAAATTGCGATGTCGTCGAGACCGTTTAGAAATCGATTCTGTGTGTCTGCGTTCATCGCGAATTTTTCGCTGATGCCACAACTTGGCACTTCAACTGTCAGTCTTTCGACATCGACAGTGATTTCGGTTCTCGGTTCGGTTTCGATGATCTGCCACAACTTGGCGACTGTATCTTCATTCAACTCGACGACGATCAAACCGTTCTTGCCGCAGTTGTTGCGAAAGATGTCGCTGAAACTCGGCGCGATTACGGCGTCAAACCCGCCCTGTTGAATCGCCCAAACGGCGTGCTCGCGCGACGAACCGACACCGAAACTTTTGCCGGCGACCAAGATTGATGCACCGGCGTATCGCTCGTCGTTGAGCACGAAGTTGCGATCGTCTCGCCATGTCGAGAACAAACCTTTTTCGAAGCCAGTTCGCTCGACACGCTTCAACCAGTCAGCCGGAATGATCTGATCGGTGTCAACATCGCTGCGCTTCAACGGCACGCCGCGACCAGAAATCACGCGAACAGTTTTCATCGGCGACCGTTCAGATTGGCGATGCGTCGAGACACGATCACGACAAGTCTTCCGGCGAAGCAAAGTGCCCCGCGACAGCAGTTGCGGCTGCGACGGCGGGCGAGACCAGGTGCGTGCGACCGCCACGACCTTGACGACCTTCAAAGTTGCGATTTGAGGTGCTTGCGGCGCGCTCTTGTGGAGCGAGTTTGTCGGGGTTCATCGCCAAGCACATCGAGCAACCAGGTTCGCGCCAGTCAATGCCCGCATCGATAAAAATCTTGTCGAGCCCCTCGGCTTGTGCCTGCAATTTCACGGCGTGACTGCCGGGCACAACCATTACGCGCTTTACAGAAACTTTTCGACCACGCACGACATCGGCCGCTGCTCGCAGATCTTCGATTCGCGAGTTGGTGCATGATCCAATAAAAACTGTGTCGACTTTGATGTCGCGAATCGCGGTGCCCGCCTGCAGGCCCATATATTCGAGCGCTCGCGTCACACTGTCGCGCTCGGTTGCGTCGCTGTAGTCGCTCGGTGTTGGCACGCGACCATTAAGCGCGACAACTTGTGCCGGGTTGGTGCCCCAAGTTACGTGCGGCGAAAGTTTGCTTGCATCAATCGTGACTTCTTTGTCGAACACGGCGCCCTCATCTGAGCACAGCGTCTGCCAGTCGGCGATCGCCGCGTCAAATTTTGCACCCTTTGGTGCAAACTCGCGACCGCGCAAATAATTAAAAGTCGTTTCGTCCGGTGCAATAAGACCTGCACGGGCGCCTGCCTCGATCGACATATTGCAAACCGTCATGCGACCTTCCATTGACAGCGCGCGAATCGCCGCGCCGCGATATTCGATCACATGCCCGATGCCGCCGCCCGTGCCAATTTGGCCAATTACAGCGAGGATGATGTCCTTCGCCGTTACGCCAACTGGCGCAGCACCTTCAACATTCACACTCATCCACTTGGGTCGCGCTTGAGGCAAAGTTTGCGTCGCCAAAACATGTTCGACTTCGCTCGTGCCGATACCGAACGCGAGTGCGCCGAATGCGCCGTGCGTTGCAGTGTGGCTGTCGCCGCAAACAATTGTCGTGCCCGGCAATGTGCGACCTTGCTCGGGGCCGATCACATGCACGATGCCTTGACCAGGGTCACCCATTGGGTAGAGCCTGATGTTGAACTCTTTAGCGTTGCGGCGCATCACTTCGATTTGTTTTGCTGAAATCTCGTCGGCGATCGGCAGATGGATATTTTCGGTGGGCACATTGTGGTCTTCAGTCGCCACGGTGAGGTCTGGTCGGCGAACTGTGCGTTGTGCCAAGCGCAGACCATCGAACGCTTGCGGGCTCGTCACTTCGTGCACGAGGTGCAGATCGATATATATAAGGTCTGGCTGGTTCGCGCCAGAACTGACGACATGGCGATCCCAAATTTTTTGCGCCAGGGTCTTTGGTTGCGAACTCACCGTTCTATTCTGCCTGTTAAATCGGCGACTCAACATCTTTGTCTAGCCGAGCAAGCCGAGCAAGCCGAGCAAGCCGAGCAAGCCGAGCAAGCCGAGTGAGCCGGGTTCGCGCGAGTGGCACACATTCGGGCATGCAAAAACAACTTGAACCAATTGACCTAGCCACCTGCGTTGAATCAAGCCTGCACACATCACTCGACGGTTTCGACTTGCCGCGGGCCCGTCTGTATGGCGTCAGCATCGTCGACCCCGACGCCGTGCGTTCAAATCGAAATGGCGCATTGCGCATCAGTTTTCTCGCCGAGCACGGCGATGTTTACGAATTACTCGACGCACCAAGCAGCGCAATTGCTCGCATGTTTGACGCCGCAGTTGTTCTAACTTGCGGATGGGCTGCGCCGATTGACCGCGACGAGAGCCCCGAGCACGAAGATTCGAGCGAGGTTCCGCCAAGTCAGCATCCGCAGCGTCGTCGGGTGCGACTAGTCGTCAGCGTTTGCGACAACGGCGTGGCCTCGGTGTTGCGATTTGCCGATACACCTGGCGACATCGTCACTGATGCAGGTTCGGCCCGCGGCAGTTTGGCTGACGCGGTCAACAACTTGTGGCGCGACCCAAAGGTCGTCATCAGCCGCGAAACCGTCGAATAAAAGTATTAATGCGACGAGCGAAAATAAACCGACATGCACGCCTCGACGAGCGTCGGCACAAAAAATTCTTTTTTCGCAAACACCGCGTTGTGGCCGCCGTGCACTTCGAAAACCTCGACATTTTTTAACAACTGATAGAGCTCGGTTTGTCGCTCTGGTGCGACGACGCCATCTTCGGTTGTGATCACGACTGCAGCCGGCTCGTCAAACTTTGGCAACCATTCGCGCGAATCAAAGTTACCGATTGCGCTACCTGCCTCGAGAATATGACGCCAGTCGTGTGATGCGATTTGTTGCACTGCCCAAGGTGCTAATCCGTTTGATTTGCGTTGCAAATAAAGTTGGTCGGTCAACCAGGTGCGCGCTTGCGCCGAGGTCAATCGTGACAAAGCGGCAAGACCAGTTAGACCAAAGAAACTCAATTTTTCTTCACGCGATTTCGCAAAATGGCTCGCGGTGCTGCACAGCACGATGCCGCGCACTCGCTGTTCGTGTCGCTGCCACAACAATTGTGCCACCGCGCCACCCATTGAGTAGCCAACCGGAATAAAAGTCGAAATGCCGAGCACATCGGCGAGTGCCGCTGCGTCATCAGCACAATCTTCAAGTTTGAAGCTTGTCTTCGTGCGAATGCCACGACCATGTCCGCGCAAGTCGAGCGCGACAACATTAAAGTTCTCGCTCAACGCGTCGAAGCAAGTGAACCAATTCAAATCGGCGGTTGCTGTCCAACCGTGTAGCAACATCAAGGTGGGCGCACCAGCAGGGCCTTTTTTTTCGCGATAAAAAGTTTTGCCGCGACCTGGTAGTTCGATTTCGAAACCTATTGGCAGGCCAGGTATCTGTGCCACCGATTCAGTCGTCACTATGATCGTGTCTCTAAAACTTTTACTTTCAATTTGCCGTTAGGTGCGTCGTATTCAACAACATCACCAGTCTTTGCACCGAGCAGCGCCGAACCAAGCGGCGATGTCGGGCTCATCACCGGGGCGTCGCTGATCTCTTCAATGTGACCAATCAAGTAACTTTCGGCCATCGACTCGTCGTCGCCGTCATAAAGCACCGTCACGATCATGCCAAGACCAACCGTGCCATCTTGTGATGGCTCGACAATTTCGGCCTGTTCAAGAATTGATTCGAGTTGTCGAATGCGGGCCTCCATATGGCCATGCTCGTCTTTTGCGGCGTGATAGTCGCCGTTTTCTTTTAGGTCGCCGTGCTCACGGGCACGAGCAATTTTCTCTGCGGCCATAATGCGACCACGAGTAGTTAGGTCTGTGTGCTCTGCACTCAATCTTTCGTGGGTTTTTCGCGACAGCCTGTGGATCATGACCCCGAAAATGCTATCTAGATCGCGCCAAGTTATTGGTCGGCTTTGATGCATGTTTGCGCCGTACGATTGAAGGCATGGTTTTGCAAAAATCAAACGACAAGTCAAGAAATGGCGAGTAATTCTGTGGCTGGTCATCGCGTTGCTGTCATCGGTGGCGACGGCATCGGCCCAGAAGTTTTGACGGAGGCTTTGAAAGTTGTCGGCGCGACCGGCGTCAAACTTGCGACAACTAATTTCGATCTAGGTGGTGCGCGATTTTTGCGCGACGGAGAAGTTTTATCAGATGCAACTCTTGCCGAGTTGCGCAAGTTCGACGCGATCTTGCTCGGCGCCGTCGGTACGCCGAGTGTGCCACCAGGTGTTATCGAGCGCGGCTTGTTGTTAAAGATGCGTTTTGAATTAGACCTTTATATCAATCGTCGTCCGTTCAGTGGCACGGCTCCAGGGCAAACTAAACCGCACGATTTTATTGTCATTCGCGAAAACACCGAAGGCCCTTACGCTGGCGAAGGTGGCGCATTGCGTCGAGGCACGACAGATGAAGTTGCAACACAAGGCAGCATCAACACCGCCAAGGGCGTTGAGCGTTGCGTTCGCTACGCGTTCGAACTTGCGCGCACTCGCAGTCGCAAACATTTAACACTCGTTCACAAAACAAATGTTTTAACTTTTGCCGGCGATTTGTGGCAACGCACATTCGATCGCGTCGCAAAAGACTTCACTGATGTCGCGACTGCATACAACCATGTCGATGCCGCGTGCATCTATTTTGTGCAAGACCCGCATCGTTATGACGTAATCGTCACCGACAATTTGTTTGGCGACATTCTCACCGATTTAGGCGGCGCAGTTTCTGGCGGCATCGGCGTTGCCTCTTCGGCGAACTTGAACCCGACTCGCAGTGGTCCGTCAATGTTTGAACCGGTGCACGGTTCGGCACCAGATATTGCAGGCAAGGGCATTGCTAACCCAGTCGCAGCGATCTTGTCGGCGGCCCACATGCTTGAGTTTCTCGGCGAGACCAAAGCCGCCACGATGTTGCGAGATGCGTGTGTCGAGCCTGTTTCTGGCTCAACTGTCGCAGTCGGCGACGAAATCACACGGCGGGTCAAGGCGAATATTTAAAGCCTCACTCGTAGACTGAATTCAGAAAAATCAGGAGACTAAATGCCACTCACAACCACACCAAAAATTTGGATGAACGGCTTGCTCGTCAATTGGGACGACGCAAAGGTGCATGTGCTGACACATACTTTGCATTACGGCACCGGAGTATTCGAAGGCATCCGCACATATGAAACCAAAAATGGTCCAGCGGTTTTTCGTCTAACAGATCACATCAAGCGTCTGCACAACAGTGCACAAATCATGGGCATGGATATGCCGTATTCGGTTGAAGAACTTGTCGATGCAGTCAAGCAGACGGTTGTATCAACTGGTTTGCCGTCGTGTTACGTGCGTCCACTGGCTTATTACGGTTACGGCGAAATGGGTCTCAACACTTTGCCATGCAAAGTTGATGTCGCGATCGCATGTTGGCCATGGGGCGCCTATCTCGGCGACGACGCTGTTGATAAAGGTGTACGGATGAAGATTTCTTCATGGACTCGTCACGATCACAACACGATGCCACCAGCTGCAAAAACAGTTGGCAACTATGTCAACTCGTCATTGGCAAAAGTCGAGGCACTCAAGGCCGGCTATGACGAAGCGATCATGCTTTCACCGAATGGTTTAGTCGCAGAATGCACAGGCGAAAATATTTTCTGTGTGCGTAACGGAATAATCCTGACGCCACCACTTTCGGCTGGTGCACTTGAGGGAATTACGCAGTCAAGTGTCACAAAAATAGCGCGTGACTTGGGTTACGACATCCGTGTTGACAATATTGCTCGAAGTGATCTCTACATCGCCGATGAAATTTTCGTCTGCGGTACTGCTGCCGAGGTTGGCTCTGTGAGTTCGGTTGACGATCGCAAAGTTCCTTGTCCAGGACCGATGACCAAAGCCATCGCCACAACCTATGCCAAAGCCGTGCGTGGTCAAGACGACCGCTACAAGCAATGGTGCGAGTTGGCTAAGTAGAACTCATGTCACAAAATCGTGAACTCGTCGAGGTCTTTGACACCACGTTGCGCGATGGCATGCAAGTCGAAGGTGTTTCGGCGAGCGTGCAAGACAAGCTTCGCATCGCCGAACAACTCGACTTTCTCGGCGTCCATTTCATCGAAGGCGGTTGGCCCGGCGCCAACCCGAAAGATATCGAGTTTTTTTCTCGTGCTCGCACCGAACTGAGTCTCAAAACTTCGACGCTGGTCGCATTCGGTTCGACGCGTCGACCAATGGGCAAAGTTGATGACGACCCGACTCTGCGCAATTTGGTTGAAGCGCAAACGAGTGCCGTATGCATCGTGGCTAAATGCTCTGACTATCACGTCGAGCAAGCACTGCAAACCACGCTCGACGAGGGTGTGGCGATGGTCAGCGACTCGGTCAAATATCTTGTTGCTAACAATCGCCGAGTGCTCGTCGATATGGAGCACTTCTTTGATGGCTACAAACACAACGCCGAATATTCGTTGCGTGTGCTTGAGGCGGCCGTCATCGGCGGCGCAACACACTTGGTGTTGTGCGATACAAATGGTGGTTCGCTACCAAATGAAGTCGAAAAAATCGTCGCCGATGTTCGTCGTCATATCGGCAATGATGTCGTGATCGGCATTCACTGTCACGACGACACTGGTTGTGCGGTTGCTAACTCGCTCGCCGCCGTGCAAAGTGGTGCGCGACATGTGCAGGGTACGCTCAACGGCTTGGGTGAGCGCACCGGCAACACAAACTTGACGACTGTTATTCCAAACTTGCAACTCAAACTCGGTTACAAGTGTTTGCCTGACGGTCATCTCGAGCGTCTCACACAAGTCAGCAATCATGTTGCCGAAGTTCTGAATCGCCCGATGAACCCACAGGCGCCATATGTCGGCGCCTCAGCCTTTGCGCACAAAGCAGGCTTGCATGTTTCGGCGATTGCCCGAGTTAAAGATGCATACGAACATGTTTCGCCAGAACTCGTCGGCAACGGCACCCGCTTTTTGGTTTCAGAGATGGCAGGTCGTGCAACGATCACGATGAAGGCCCAAGAACTTGGGCTAAAACTTGATGGCCCAGCAATCGGCCAAGTGGTCGACGATCTTAAACGACTTGAGTTCGAGGGCTACCACTTTGAGGCCGCCGACGCTTCGCTCGAGTTGCTGATGCGTCGCGCCGCAGGTTGGGATCAATCGTTTTTCAAAGTCGAGTCAATGCGCGTGATCACCGACGAAGCCGCAACGGGCACATTCACCACAGAAGCCACCGTCAAAGTTTGGGTCGGCGAGACCCGCAATGTATATACATCTGAAGGCAACGGTCCGGTAAATGCAATCGACACCGCGTTGCGTGAAGCGTTGCGGTCAAGTTATCCGCAATTAGAACGCGTGCATCTCACCGACTATAAAGTTCGAATTCTCGATTCTGGTTCGGCGACTGGCGCAGTAACTCGCGTTTTGATTGATGCCACCGATGGCGAGCGCACCTGGACAACAATCGGCGTTTCGGCAAACATCATCGAGGCGTCGTGGCGTGCTCTTGAAGAGTCGCTCGTGTACGGCTTGCTGCATTTGCAATCGTGACATCGCGCTAAATGTTCTAGGCTTTGCGCGTCATGGCAGCACCAAAGTTCACACCGCTAGACCCGACAGATCGTCCGCGATCATATTCTTCGCCCGCGCATGTGCCAACACCTTGGCGCAACGACAAACCAGCGGCGATCACAACTAGCCAACCCAAAGGTCAAAAACTCGGTCATCAAGGCCCAGATCAGGGCTATGCGCTCAAACTTGCCAAAGGTTTGCGCGATTCAATCGTGTTGCAACCAGGCGAGTCAGCCGATGATGCAATTCGTGGTGTGCTCGCAATCGCATTGCGTCGCGCCTCGAAATATGGTCGAGCACCGGTGATTCATGACTTAACCATTGCGTTTGGCATTTGGGGCTTCATGTTGCTCAACCCGCCAGCAGATCTTGTCGCGCGTCGCAAAGAATTGTTTGCAGGCTTGGGCGATGCCTCGCACCACTATTCAGAATTACGTGAGCTTGTCGATATGGTGCCAGAGAGCACGATGTTGATGACACCAGAACAGGTTCGCACTGGCATGCCAGGCAGTTGGCGCGCACTAACTGGCGCTTAAAAATTATTTATCGACGGCGTGCGCTTCTAAGTCTTTGAGCGAAACAAATTCGAGAGTCAGCGTGTGCGTTGCACGCAAGTTTACTTTTGGTGCTTTGCCCGCTTCAAACGCTTCTTGCCAACGTGGCGCGCACAAACACCATTGATCGCCCGGCTTGAGACCCGCAAAACCGTATTGGGGCATCGGCGTCGAAAGATCGTTGCCGACTGATTTTGAATATTCGAGAAAGTCTGCGGTCATGATTGCGCACACGGTGTGCACGCCTGTGTCATCGCCACCCGTTTCGCAACAGCCAGTGCGATAAAAGCCCGTCACAGGGTCGAAATTGCACGGCTCGAGCCGCTCGCCATAGACATTGGTTTGTTGTCCGATTGTCATTTTAGTTCTACTTAATTAATCGTTACGCCAACAAGACGCCCGATCACATAAGTGACCCCGACTGCAAGCATCATGATCGCAACTTGGCGTGCGGCACTTTTTATCACAGAGCGCTCGGCTTGTTGACCAATCGCACCACCGGCAAGTGCCGCAGCGATTACAGCCACGGCCACTGAGGCATATTTTGCACCGTTACCACCGCCAAAGATCCACGGCAATACTGGCAACATTGCGCCAGCCAAAAATGAGACCATTGAAATGAAACCAACTTGAATTGGGTTCGGTAAATTGTCCGCATCAACACCGAACTCTTCGCGCGCGTGCACGATCACGGCGCGTTCTGGGTCGCGCATCACTTCTTTTGCCGACGCCGATGCTTGCTCACGCGACATGCCATGTTGGCGATACATCGCTGCCAACTCTGAAGTCTCGGCTTCAGGGTGCAATTTAAGTTCACGCAACTCAAGAGCCATCTCGCGCTTGATCAATTCGTTTTGTGCGCTAATCGAAACCCATTCGCCCGCAGCCATGCTTGCCGCTCCGGCAACTGCAGCGGCGATGCCAGCCAAACGAACGAAGCTTGAGTCAACCCCGCCGGCAGCAAAACCGATGATCAACGAAACGTTAGAGACCAAACCGTCGCTGAAACCAAATACGCCGGCTCGTGCTGTTCCGCCGGCAAGCGCACGGTGATCGGGGTGACCATCGTGCTCGAGAGTTTTTTCAGACATGTCTTCAACGATAGTTCTGTTTCAGGCGACAATGCTCACCGAGATAGCCTGATGACCGATGGCACAGTTATCGGTTTATTGACGGCCCTTAATTGACTTGTGAGAACTCACCCGCAATTTTGTTCCTGTTGTAGCAGTGGCTTACGAGACAAGATTTTGTGTTGTTTCAACCTTCGGCCATCGACTTTGCACGATTCGCAAAAGCAATAGAGACGCAATCGAAATACCGTAGAGATTAGGAAAGATGATGTATGGATCATTGAGCCTTAAACCATAAACGATCCATGAAATGTGAACAATGAGTGCATTGACGTATGTTGTTGCCGAAAGACCGAGTAAGTGCAGGTCTTTGAAGACGCGGACAACCTGTTGCAGCGGCCCAATTAAACTCAGGAGCGAACAAACGAGGCCTATTGAGATGGTCGATTGATTAGCGAGCAATAGCAGCACGAAGCCGTATGGCAATGGGAGGTAAGTAAAACTTTTTAATTGAACGTCAGAACTTAAATTCGTAAACAATTTTGCAATCCAAATCAGAAGAGCAAGACCAATAACATTTGCAACCGACATTAACCATAAATTGTTTGTCATCCCATAAAAAAGCCAGCCAACGGTTGCGGCGATACCCATTTTTAGACCTTTCAATTCGATTCCTTCGATACTTTTTTTGCTGATTATTCGTCGAATCTGTGGTGCCAAAACAACGACGGGGCCAATGATCGAAATAGCTGAAAAGATGGCTTCAATCATCTTCTGAATTCTAGTTCACGAGATTTACCACTAAGCCCAACCAATTTGACTGGCTCTTTCCCAAGACCTAATCTGTTTTTATTCGGATTTTTGGGGGCAAATTGTGCGAATTGAATCAGTAGAAGTTCTTGAGGTTCCATTCGAAATGACAGGTTTTCACACCTTCGTTCAGATTCGCACTGACTCGGGGATAACTGGTCTTGGTCAGTCTGGTGGGTGGGGTTTTCAGCGCGCAGTAGGTGAGATAATTCGCGAACTATCGCCGTTGCTAATTGGTCAAGATCCATACCGAATTGAGCATCTCTGGCACCTTCTCTATAGGGCCCGACCTTTTCGTGGAAATATGTTGTCGTCTGCGATGGCGGCATTTGATAATGCGCTG
>NSIC01000021.1 GCA_002737635.1 Acidimicrobium sp. | reverse complement strand
ACCTTCGCACCCCCAACGGGATTCGAACCCGTGCCGCCACCTTGAAAGGGTGGTGTCCTAGGCCACTAGACGATGGGGGCATGGACCTACTATCCGTTGAGAACCACTGAAATCTATCACCGCTGGTCGCAGAAATACCTTACAAACGCAAAAGAAATCAAAGTCCACTACTTTGAGCGCCTACGGTCCATTCAAGTAGCCATCCCAAGTACTCATATAGCTCTTTTTGGATCAGGTATTCGTCGGCTTCGCTCGTCTGATCACTGTCAGAGTTTTCACCATGTTGCGTGTCGTCCTGCGAACCATAGTCAGATTCGGCGATATCTAAAGTCGTACCCAGCACCAATCGCAAACTATTGACGCTCCTTGCAAATGCATCAATTTCTTCGGCAGTAATTTCATTGTCTTGGGCGATCACGCGTATCGTTACGTCGATCGCGGCGAGTCGCGACTCAAGAAGTTCGTCGCGCATCAACCGCTGATATTCAGCATCTTTTTTTGCGTCATTGTTGTATGCCGTCGGAAACAACCGACGCAAATTCGCATCGTCCGTAGTTGTTGTCAACGAGTCGCGCAACTGTTCGATCAACTGTGTCAGCAACTGACGATGATCGTCGGCTAGATCAATTTTGAATCTTCCGCTTTTTAGGCGAACAACCGGACCATTCTTTTTCACAACGACTCGTGTTCCATCGTCGCCCACAGCCCGTGCTCATGCAATCGGTAGACGTCAAATTCGGCGCGCTCACGCGAACCATTTGAAACCACGGCTCGACCTTTATGGTGAACATCAAGCATCAACTCGGTGGCTTTTTCGAGGCTGTAACCAAAGAGTTTTTGAAATACAAAAGTCACATACGACATCAAGTTGATCGGGTCGTTCCACACGATCACAATCCACGGGCGATCAGACTTCGTCTCGTCTGCCTGATCGACTTCTTGCACCTGACCAGGCTGTGAACTGGCGAAGGTGAATTTACTCATATCTATAGTGTGGCGTACGAATTTGATATTTTCATCGTACGATTGGCGCGTGCCAATCAATGTTCGTCCTGTGGTTCCATCGCGATTGTTTAATCACGAGTCGAACCGTTCGCCAAAGTCGGTCATCGGTGGTTACATCGCATTGACCAAACCACGAATCATCGAGTTGTTGTTGATCACGACGGTGCCAACAATGGTCTTGGCAGCGGGGCAATGGCCAGAATTCTCACTGATCGCAATCACTTTGTTCGGCGGTTCGTTGGCCGCGGGTGGCGCAAACGCAATCAACATGTATATCGATCGCGACATCGACAAGTTGATGAAGCGCACGCAAACTCGACCTCTTGTAACTGGTCTGATCAAACCACGCAATGCACTTGTGTTTGCTGTCGCGTTAGAAATAATCGCGTTTGCCGTGCTGTGGGCTGGTGCAAACTTACTCTCGGCGATTTTGGCGCTTAGCGCGACGATGTTTTATGTGTTTGTTTACTCGCTGTGGTTAAAGCGCACCAGCAAACAAAACATCGTCATCGGGGGCGCGGCGGGCGCGGTGCCAACTCTCGTCGGTTGGGCAGCAGTCACAAACTCAGTGGGCTGGCCGGCGATTTGGTTGTTCGTCATTATTTTCTTGTGGACACCACCACACTTTTGGGCATTGGCAATTCGACATTCAGACGAGTACCGCGCAGCCAATGTGCCGATGTTGCCGTCTGTTGTGCCAATCGAAAAAACAATTCGTACGATGGTCATTTATACGGTCGTCCTGACACTCGTCTCGTTTGTGATGATTCCGGTTTCGGGTCTCGGCATCATTTACGGCGTGACAGCGGCGTTGACTGGCGCTGGTTTCATTGTCGGCACGGCGATGCTTAGTCGCCGCCCAACGGATGCTTGGTCGATGCGCGTGTTTTCTTTCTCGATCACTTATGTGACTTTGCTATTCGGCGCATTGATGGTGGATGTCTTACTTTCAGCGACTTAGTGCAATAGAGAAGTTTCCCTATTAAACGCTCAAACTGTTAGCGTTATCTGAGTTATGACGGCAATTGATGCAAGCCCTTCGGCGACGAGTTCATCTAGTTCATCGGAGCCGATAGCCACTAGATCGACACTTCTCGGCACAATTGCGGCATATTTAACAGCCAGCGACCACAAGCGCATCGGACGATTACTCATTTCGGTTTCTGCAATTTTTGCAATTGGCACAGCGATCGAAGGTGCAGTCTTGGGCGTCGAAAGAATTAGTCCTTCAAGTTCAATTGTCGATGCAGGCATCATCGTTCAGTTGTTTTCAGCGCTTCGCTTCGACCTTATTTTTTCGGTCGCCGCGCCATTGATGTTGGGGTTGGCTGTGGCTGTCGTACCGATGCAGGTCGGTGCGCGAGCCCTTGCTTTTGCTCGGGCGGCAATGTTTGGTTTCTATCTTTGGCTATTCGGCGTAGTTCTCGTCGGCTCGTCCTATTTAAATAATGGTGGGCCAGGTGGCGGCGACGCCGAAATGGTCGACCTGTTTTTCGCTGGTCTTGGTCTAGTAATTTCAGGATTACTCCTGATTAGCGCTTCGGTCGCCACCACGGTTTTGGCTTCTCGTCGCGCAGGCATGACGCTGATTGAAACCCCGATTTTTTCTTGGTCGGCATTAGTTGCCAGTGTTTCGATGTTGCTGACTTTGCCAGTTTTGGCCGGCGCTTTGATTTATGTCGCAGTAGATCACGCCTACGAGCGCGCGACATTTGGTGCGACCGAAGGCGTCAACGCTTGGATTGGTTGGGCGTTAACATCGCCGCAAATCTTTATCGTCGCGATTCCGACTCTTGGCGTTCTCGCCCAAATCGTTGCAACGATGACTCGCGGCAAGCAACCGTTGCGCGTAGGTCTTTTTGTTGGCGTGGGTTTGATGTCGACAGCCGTAATTGGTGCGGTTACTCAGTCGTCACATACGGTCAATTTTTCGGGTAGTGCAAGTGACATTCTCAAATCTCTGATTCCGTATCTCTTCTTCAACGATCTTTCGATTCTCGGTGTTCTCGTCGTGCTCGGGTTGTGCTTGTTGGCGCTCAAGAGCGAAAAAGCAAAACTTAATGCTGCATTCGTGCCTGCATTTCTCGGCGTCGGCATGGTGTTCACGGGCATGGTTGGCAATGCCGTAAATAAAATTGTAAATCTCAAGTTAGCCAACACGGTTTTCGAAGAAGGCGTGTTGGTTTATGTCTGTTACGGGGTCGTGCTCAGTGGCATCGGCGCCGTCGCTCATTTCGGGCCTCGAATTTGGGGCAGAGAAATTGCGTCCGCACCAGTTATTGGTCTCGGCCTGCTTGGATTTCTCGCCACAGTGTTGGCCTCGTTGCCATATTTCATTGCCGGTTTTGCCGACCAGCCAGCTTCAGTAGCAAACGGCTTTGATTACTCGGGTCCGATCTGGTTATGGAACTCACTCGTTGCTGTGGGTCACGCACTTATGGCGCTAGTTATTCTGTTGTTTTTCGCCTTGGCGGCGAAATCATTTCGCTCGGGCACGATCAGCACCGCAACCTCGGCAGAACTTTTTGAAAGCGTCAACGGTTAAAGCGACATGAACACTTCAGCAACAGCCCTCGGCGCCGGACCAACCGTTGTCATGCGCCGACCAGCGCTTGTTCTGGCAGGTTTGCTTTCAGCCATCAGCGCAATGTTGATGGGATCGATGTTGGCGATTTGGCTCGACTTCAGGTCAAGTGCACCGCTGCGTGAATCACCAGATGGCAGCAAGATGTTGCGCGATTGGTTGCCAGAAAACATCAAAATTCCAGAAGTTGCAACCAACACGATGATGATGACATTCGTGATTACATGCGTCATGGCGCAGTGGGCCGTTTATTCACTTCGTCGCAACGACTCAAAGCACGCATCATTGGCGCTCGGTGTGGTTTTTCTAACTGAGATTGCGCTAGTCAACGCGCAACTTGCGGTTTATTCGCAAATGGGCATCGGCGTGCGCGATGGCGGTTACATGACGATGTTCTATGCGATCACGGCAACGATGTTGCTAATCATCATCGTGTGCATGGGCTTCACTTTGCTCGCGTTGTTTAGATCGATGGCCGGTCGTGCAGGCGATCGAGATTTGATTTCGGCACACGCGCTCTATTGCTATTCAGTGTCGGCGATTTTTGCGGCAATGTGGCTCGTGGTTTACGTTCAAAAGTAGGGATGATGTTTTCGACTGGCTTTAAATACTTCTTCGGGGTGACGGTGCTTTCAGTTGTCGCCCTGATCATGTCGTATGCCTTATTCGAAAAATTTGCACTTGGTGGTGTCGCGATCAGTTTCTTGATTGCGGTTGGTGCATTGCTGGCGGGTTTGTTGGCATTCTCAAGTGATGGCACAACTCGTGACGCCAATACTTCAACTTCAGATCTGACAACACAGAGCATCTGGCCACTGGTTTCGGCTATTGGCGTCGTGTTTCTTGCTTTAGGTCTGGTCACGTCGTCAGTTGTATTTTTTGGTGGTGTCGTGGTGTTGCTCGCGGCACTCAGTGAATGGATGGTGCAAGCGTGGAGCGAGCGTGCGTCAACTGACTCAACGCACAATGCCGCAGCACGCAAGCGACTGCTTAACCCGATCGAGTTTCCGGTTTTGGCAGCAGTTGGTCTTGGTGTCGTGATTTTTTCGTTCTCGCGAATAATGCTTACGGTCAACAAATCAACTGGTGCAATTTTGTTTATCGTTGCGGGCGCCTTGGTCTTGGTTGCAGGTGTAATTTTTGCAATCAAACCAAACATGAAGCGTCCAGTTGGTGCCGCAATTTGTGTGCTCGGCGCACTGGGCATCGTCGCCGGCGGAGTTGCGAGTGCAGTTTCTGGCGAGCGCGAAGAACTTGTCGAAGCAGCCGCTGAAGGACACTTCAGCCATGCAGAGTGCGGTCCTGAAGAGTCAAAATATTATGACAAACTCTCAGAAGGCACTTTGTCGTTGCGCAGTTCTGTCTCAGCAACAGTTGTTTACCAAGATGGCGAACTTATCGCCCGCATTCAAGGTCTGGCCAAGCCACAAAAATCTCTTACAGTTGGTCGGTCAATCCCGACGAATATTATTTTTCGCAACGCAACTGAAGGCGAGTTCAGGTTGGTTGCACATCTTGGGGGCTCTAAATCTGCTGACAAAGCGGCCGATGGCGATTCGCATAAAGACGAAACCTGCACACAGTTGGTTGCCCCTGGTGCCGAGCAAAGCTTGACTTTGAATATCGCCAAGCCGTCAAGCGTTGAAAACGTTTATTACCTCTATATCGCTGGCTCGGATGAAAAAAAGATTGAGTTGGTTGTGCCGTGAGTCGCAGGCAGTTCGACATTCGGCTGAGCGCAACAATCGCTAGCGTGCGAGTTGTGTTGCGAAAAGCCTCAAAATTTGCTGGCGCCGCGGGTATCTCTGCTGTAGTCGCAGGGTGCGCGACTAACGCCCCTCAAGACACTTGGCAACCGAAAGGCCCAAACTCCAAACTGATTGACGATCTGCAACAACCCGTTTTTGCGGTGGCAGGCATCATCGGTTTAATCGTTGCGGTCGCCGTGGTTTATACCATGATCAAATATCGGGATCGCGGTCAACCGATACCAGAACAAACCCACGGCAAGCCAGCCCTCGAAATAACTCTGACAATCATCCCCGCTCTAATTCTTGCTGTCGTTTCGGTATTCACATTTGGTGCGATATTCAAATTGGCCAAGACTGACGACACCGAGATGATCATCAATGTCACGGGGCAACAGTGGTGGTGGGAGTACGACTATCCAGTACAAAACGAATTCGGCATCACCCAGCCGATCATCTCCTCAGGTCAACTTGTGATGCCTGTTGGTACAAAAGTTCTGTTGCGCGAGACAAGTCGCGATGTCATTCACTCTTATTGGATTCCCGCATTAAACGGCAAACGCGATGCTGTGCCTGGTCGAATTCACACTTTGCGTCTCGAGGCCGACGAGCCAGGCATTTATGCTGGTCAATGCACCGAGTTCTGCGGTCTTTCGCACGCCAACATGCGCATGGAAGCAGTGGCGCTGAGCAAAGAAGATTTCGCCAAGTGGGTCGCCAATCAACAGGCGCCGTATGTCGCGCCAGCCAAAGATACTTTGGCCAAGCAGGGCGAAGAAGTGTTTTTGAATCAATGTGTACGCTGCCACCAAGTCAACGGTTTGACTCGTGCCGACGGCACACCGGCTATTGCTGCGCCTGATGAAAATGTTTGGTCAGGTGCCGCACCAAACCTGTCGCATCTAATGTCGCGCAATACTTTTGCTGGGGCGATGTTCAATCTGCTCTCTAAGCAGTGTCGAGATGAAGTCTGGAATGCACCGAGCGATGTCGTGGGTGCAAAGTACCTGGCTGGCGTAACCGAAGAATGTTTGAATCAAAAAGATCTTCGCGCCTGGTTGCGCAACGCACCAGAAGTTAAGCCGATGTATGCCAACCCAGCCGACCTTGCGGTCAGCAATGGTAAATATCGCGGCATGCCTTATCTGGCACTCAGCGAAGATGACATCAACAAACTTGTCGCCTACCTCATAACCCTGAAGTAAACCAAGAAACAGAGCACAACCATGGCCATCATCGAACGCCCAGCACCAACAGTGCCAGCAATTGTTACCCCGACTACAACCTACGGATTACTCAAGCGACCCGTGTCAGCCACTGGCTGGCGTTCATGGGTGTTCACCGTTGATCACAAGAAACTCGGCATCATGTACGGCGCCACGGCAATGCTCTTTTTCATTGTTGGCGGCGTCGAGGCACTGTTAATCAGATTGCAACTTGCCGCACCAAACGGCAAGGTTCTCAATGCCGATCTTTACAATCAAATGTTCACGATGCATGCCACAACGATGGTGTTCTTGTTCGTCATGCCGATGGCTGCAGGGTTTGCCAACTATTTTGTTCCGCTACAAATTGGCGCACGCGATGTGGCGTTTCCGCGACTTAATGCTTTTGGTTTCTGGGCATTTTTGTTTGGTGGCATCTTCTTGAACTTGGCGTGGTTCTTGGGCGGAGCAGCCGACGGCGGTTGGTTCATGTATGCGCCAAACTCTGGTCCAGTCTTTTCGCCATCGAATGGTGTCGACTTTTGGGCACTCGGTCTACAGATCACAGGTATTGCGTCGCTGACCGGTGCGATCAACTTGATCATCACGGTTCTCAATATGCGGGCTCCTGGCATGTCGCTGATGAAGATGCCGATCTTCACATGGATGATCACGGTCGTGCAGTTCTTGTTGTTGTTCGCAATACCGGTCATCACTGTCGCGTTGTTCTTGCTCTCGTTTCAGCGCAACTTCGGTGCTCAATTCTTTGATGTTGCGGCAGGTGCCGACCCGCTGTTGTGGCAGCACTTGTTCTGGATTTTTGGTCATCCTGAGGTTTATGTTCTGATCTTGCCATCGTTTGGCATCGTGTCTGAAGTTTTGCCGGTGTTTTCACGCAAGCCACTATTTGGTTATCCGTTTGTTGTTTTCTCTGGTGCGGCAATCGGTTTTGTCGGTTGGGGTGTTTGGGCTCACCACATGTTCGCTTCGGGTCTTGGGCCAGTATCGGTCGCCGTGTTTTCGTTAACGACGATGGCGATCGCCGTGCCAACCGGTGTCAAAATCATCAACTGGACCCTCACCATGTGGAGTGGCAAGTTGTGGTTCACTACGGCGATGAAATTCTCGATTGGTCTGATCGTGTTGTTCACCGTCGGCGGTCTCTCTGGTGTAACCCACGCGGTCGCCCCGTCTGATACGCAACAGACAGATACCTATTACATTGTCGCGCACTTTCATTATGTGTTGTTCGGTGGTGCCGTATTAGGCATCTTCTCGGGTTTTTATTACTGGTGGCCAAAAGTTTTCGGCAAGATGCTTAACGAAAAACTGGGCTCATGGAATTTCTGGTTGATGGTCATCGGTCTCAACCTGACTTTCGGTCCGATGCACATTCTCGGTCTTCAAGGTCAGCCACGCCGAATGTATCAATGGACAGAAGCCCGAGCAGGTGAGGGTTTCTTCAACCTTGCCTTCTGGAACTTAATCGCATCAATCGGCTCGTTCGTTCTTGCAGTCGGAATTTTGACGTTCTTGATCAACGTCTTGATTACTAGCCGCAATCCACAAAAAGCGCCGCTCGACCCATGGGATGCGCGCAGTCTCGAGTGGATGACGACGAATCCACCAAAAGAGCACAACTTTGACGTCGTGCCAACCGTGCATCACCTCGACGACTTCTTCCATCAAAAATACGAAGAAGATGCTGCGACACACACGATGAAGCAAGTCAGAACAGCCGAAGAAATTATGGCTGAGCAAGAGCGCAACGCTGACAAACACATTCACATGCCTTCGCCGTCGTATTGGCCAATTGTGCTGGCATTCGGTTTGCCGGTGATCACATTTGGTGTGATTTATTCGCACTTGATCTCGGTGGTCGGTGGCGTGATTGTTTTGTTCGCGGCATATGGCTGGGCCCTCGAGTCGAGCACCGCGCCAGATTCTGATTTTGAAACCAACACACCCGGTACGGGGTTAGACAAAGTGGCGTCAAATCATGACTGATACAGCACACGGTCATGCCAGCAGCACTGGCATCTCAAATGTCAAACTCGGCATGTGGGCCTTCTTGGGTTCAGAGTGCTTGCTGTTTGGTGGTTTGATCTCTACCTACATGCTGTATCGCGGTCGCGTTACAGGTGGCCCGCGACCGTCACAAATTTTCGACATCCCGTTCACATCGGTCAGCAGTTTCGTGTTGTTGATGAGTTCATTGACGATGGTTCTGGCGGTTAGCGCCGCACACAAAGACGATGATCGCAAAACCAATTTGTGGCTAACAGTTACGGCGTTGCTTGGCGCGACATTCGTTGGCGGCCAAGTTTATGAGTTCACGGCTTTCTACAAAGAAGGTCTGGGCTTTTCGACAAGCCTGTTCGGTTCAAGCTTTTATACCCTGACTGGTTTTCACGGTGTGCACGTAACGGTGGGCATCATCATGTTGATGTCGCTGGTCGGCATCTTGAAGCGCAGTTCAGTGCCTGGCAAGAAAGCCGAAGTCGTCGAGATGATCGGCCTTTACTGGCACTTCGTCGACATCGTCTGGATCATCATCTTCACCCTCGTTTATTTGATTCCGGTTTGATCATGACTACAAATACGGCAGACACAACACACGAACAACAGCACGGCATGACTAATGCTGGCTACATTCGCATCGCAGCTATTTTGGCGGCGATTACTGGCCTCGAAGTTTCAACTTATTATGTCGACTTCGGCGTCTTGTTCTTACCAGCATTGTTGATCATGATGGTGATTAAGTTTGTGATGGTCGTCAGCTATTTCATGCATCTGAAATTCGACAACAAGATGTTCAGTTTCTTGTTTTATGCCGGGCTCGTGTTGGCTGTGGGTGTATATGCCGCGTTTCTTGCGACGTTCAAGTTTTTTATTCAATAACAACTTGACGGCATAGATATGTTCGCCGCAAGTGTCGATCTCGTCAACCCTTGGCGGTTTCAGGCGCACCCTGAAGTCTGGCTTTTGGTGGCATTCCTACTCGGCGCTTATGTATATGCCGTGCGCGTAATCGGACCAGTTGTGATCAAATCGGGCCCAGTGATCACGTCAAGGCAACGCAATGCGTTCATCGCCGGGGTTTTGTTGTTATGGATCGCCTCTGATTGGCCGGTGCACGACTTGGCCGAAGAGTATCTGTATTCGATGCACATGTTTCAGCACATGGTTTTGTCATATTTTATGCCGCCTCTGGTTTTGTTGGCAATTCCAAAATGGATGTTTGATGCCGTATTCGGTTTAGGTAAAGCGCGAAGTGTCATCAACTGGCTTGCAAAACCAGTCGTCGCTGGCGTGGTGTTCAACGTTGTGGTGATGATTACACACATTCCGGCGTTGGTGAATCAAAGTGTTAACAACGGGTTGTTGCATTATTCGCTACATATTTTGTTGGTGACTACGGCACTACTTGTTTGGCTGCCGATTTGTGGACCAGACGCGCAACGGCAATTGCAGTCTGGCGGAAAGATGATCTACTTGTTTTTGATGTCGGTTGTGCCTACCGTGCCAGCGGCGTGGTTGACATTTGCCGAAGGGGCCGTCTATAAGAATTATGACGTTGCAGTGCGAGTGTGGGGGCTTTCAGTGACGACCGATCAACAAGTTGCCGGTGCGATCATGAAAACTGGTGGGGCGGTGTTTTTGTGGTCAATCGTCGTGTTCTTATTTTTTAAGCGCTTCAGCAGTGGTTTCGCCGCAGATCAGTCGTATCAAAAAGTTTCATCGGTTGATGATGATATTTTGACCTATCAAGATGTCACCGATGCTTTTGGTCGCGTAGCGCCAGCAATAGAACCAAACGTCAATAATTAATCAGACCACTTAAAGCTGATTACAGCCAAGGCACAGGCTGTTAACGCCCAAGTGCATAGAGCAATCGCATCGGTCATTACTAGTTCGTTGTTGTTGAATGAACTACGCAACAAACTGCTGAGCAACGAACTAGGCAAGACTTGCGCAACATCACCAAGTGTCTTTGGCAGTTCGTCGTTTGAAACAAATATGCCACCTAGCAACAACAACGCGAGATATAAACCATTTTGTGCCGCCAGGTTGATTTCGGCGCGAAGTCGACCGGCAAGTGTCAAACCGATACCTGCAAAACAACTTGTGCCGATCAACAACAACACCAAAATTTGTACCAAGTTGATTCGACTCGGGTTCCAGCCCAGCGACTGACCCACAAAAATTAACAACACAAGTTGGGCGATTTCAATAACACAAATCGCAGCAACTTTGGCTAAAACTAGTCGTCTTGTGCCAAGTGGTGTCGTGCCCAGTCGCTTAAGTACACCGTAACTGCGCTCAAAACCCGTGGCGATGCCGAGGCTGACCATCGCCGTGGACATCACGGCCAAGCTCAAAATGCTGGGCATCAAAAAATCGATTTTGTTTTCACTATCAGTAGTCAAAAAATCAGTCTGCGAAAAAAATACTAAAAGCACTATCGGTACTACAACCAACAACAGCAACTGTTCGCCGTTGCGTGCCATCACGGTCAATTCTTGGCGCAGTTGTGAACGAAAAATTCTCATTGCGCCTCTCGTGATCTAGATATAGTTGCCTTGCTCGACAGGCCGCGAAAAATATCTTCAAGAGTTTGATTCATACCAGCAGAACCACGCAGTTCAGTTAGTGGCGCATTGGCAAGCAGATTGCCGTCTTGAAACATCAACACATGGTCGGCGACTCGTTGTGCTTCGTCGAGTTCATGTGTCGCCATGATCACCGCACAACCATCATTGGCCAGTCGCCGCACAATGCTCCTGATCAAGTCTCGACCGAAAATGTCGACACCCGAAGTAGGTTCATCCAAAAAAGCAACCCGAGGTTTTGCCGCAAGTGCCAGCGCCAGTGACAACCGTTGTTTTTCGCCGCCCGAAAGTTTGCGCCACGATGTTTTCTTTTGCCGAGTCAGATCAACCATCTCGAGCAGTTCGTCGGCGGTCGTGCGGTTGCCGTAAAGATTGCAATAGTGCTGGGCGACTTCAAACACTCGTGCGCTCGGGTAGACCCCACCGTCTTGCAACATCACACCAATTTGCGAATTAATTTTGCTTCGATCTTTTTTGGGATCAAGCCCGAGCACGCTGACTGTGCCACTTGTGGCCGTGCGCACCCCGCTGCAGACTTCCATTGTGCTGGTTTTTCCGGCACCATTGGGGCCGATCACGACGGTTACTTCGCCTGCCTTGGCGTCGAATGAAATGTTGTTGACGGCACGCAATTGTTTGTAGTCAACGACGAGATCGCGCACGCTGATCGCAACTTGGTTTGACCGGCCAGACAAATTCATCACCATTACAGTACGCAATTCACAGGACTTCGCCGACATCTAACGGCTAATCTGACTGTGTGATTGATGTCCGACTTCTTCGCTCAGAGCCCGATGCCGTGAAAGCGGCGATGGCTCGTCGGGCCAAGCCGGCAATTCTCGAAGAACTTGACCAGGCGCAGCGACTTGATGCCAGATTGCGCGATATCACCGTTGAGCGAGATGCCAATCGAGCGCAAATTAACAGTATTTCTAAAGATGTGGCAACTGCACGGCGGACGAAAGACGATGCTGGCGCCGAGAAATTGATGCAAAGCAGCCGCGAACTTGGCGAGTCTGAAAAAGTTTTGGCTAGCGAATTTGATCAAGTTAGTTCTGCGTTGCGTGAGGTGCTGTTGCGCGTGCCAAATATTCCGCACTCACTGGTGAGTGACGGCAACAATAACAAAGACAACAAAGTTGTCAAAGGCCCGTTGCAGATGCCCACGAAGTTCGCCGACTATCAACGCGTGCCTCACTGGGAAACCGGTTCTGCACTCGGCATTCTTGATAATGAGCGAGCCACAAAAATTAGTGGCTCGATGTTCACGATGCAGCGTGGGCTTGGGGCAACGTTGGCTCGGGCGTTATGTCAACTTGCACTCGATCGCAATGCCGATGCGTTCGAAGAGGTTCGTCCACCAAGTTTGGTTTTGACCAGCACACTCACGGCAACGGGTCAGTTGCCGAAATTTGCCGACGATGCGTTCTCGATTGAACGTGATGACTTGTGGTGCATACCGACTGCAGAAGTGCCACTCACGAGTTTGCACGCCGGCGAAATTCTCAAAGCTGAAGAATTGCCGTTGCGTTACATGGCGCACACTTCATGTTTTCGTCGCGAAGCCGGCTCGGCGGGGCGTGACACGAGGGGCATGTTGCGTACGCATGAGTTTGATAAAGTCGAAATTCTTGCGGTCACGACACCACAACAAGCCCCCGACATGCTTGTCGAACTGACGAATCGAGTTGAAGCGACGATTGCCGCGCTTGGTTTGCCGTATCGCGTGCTAGAAATTTGCACGGGCGACCTTGGTCAGTCGCATCACCGCAGTTTTGATGTCGAGGTTTATGCGCCGGGCTGTGATCAGTGGCTTGAAGTTAGTTCGATCAGTTGGTTCAGCGATTATCAGGCGCGTCGTGCCGACATTCGGTTCAAGCAGTCTGGCGTCAAGGGCAGCGAAATTGCACACACACTCAATGCATCGGCGCTTGCAGTGCCGCGAGTTTGGGCGGCAATTCTTGAAAACTGTCGACAGGCTGATGGCTCAGTTGCGATACCCGAAGTTCTGCAACCATATATGCGGGGTGCAAAAGTAATTTCAACTAGTTCTCAAGCCAAGCCATGAGTTTGCGCGATCGTCGCGTGCAATATGAGACCGCGGGTTTAGATCACGGCGATTTAGATTTAGACCCGATTGTGCAGTGGCATGCATGGTATGACCAGGCTGCTAGCGCTGGTGTCGCCGAACCAAATGCAATGTCGGTTGCGACAGTCGATCAACACTCGGCCCCAGATTCGCGGGTTGTTTTGGCACGAGCAGTTGACGCCAGGGGCTTTGTGTTTTACACCAACTACGACTCGGCAAAAAGCCAGCAACTTTTGGTTAACCCAGTGGCGAGTGCAGTGTTTGCGTGGCTTGATTTGCATCGTCAGGTTCGCGTGCGTGGCACGGTGCATCGAATTTCAGATCGTGAGAGCGACGAATATTTTGCATCTCGGCCGCGTGAGTCACAGATCGGTGCATGGGCATCACCGCAGTCGCAGCCGATAGCCGATCGAACGGTGATTGAAGCGCGAGTCGCTGAGATTCGCACCAAGTTCGAAAATCAAGATGTGCCACGGCCAGCCAATTGGGGCGGCTGGTGTTTGGCGCCAAACTCAATTGAGTTTTGGCAGGGTCGCCCGAGTCGATTGCACGATCGATTTGTTTACGATCTTGACACGACTACGAAAAAATGGAAGATTCAGCGCCTAGCACCTTAGAAAATTATTTCGCGATCGGCCAATTCTTGGCGGTTGTTACGAGTGCTTTGATCAATGACTCAGTGTGTGGTGTTAGACCGTCACCTTGCCAGTCTTTCCAAAATCGACCGACACCGCGCACGCGAGGCGGCAGTTCAATTTGAACACCACCCAGGCGAGGCAAATTGACGGGGTTGTTGTCATGCAGACCTCGCAAGTCAACCGGAATCGTCTCGAGGTCATCACATATTTCGTAGTCAGGTAGCGCCTGTTTGAGATGCGTCGACAAATGACTCGCAAGATGACGGTTTCTGCCGCCGAGCAATAACGAAGTAAAGAAGCCATCGCGACCAAAGCCATGCACGGTGATCACGACATCTACATGTTCGATAAATGTTTTGAGCGAGTTTGAGAAGTTTGGCGAAACTTCGTGAGATGGCACATGCCATTTGAGGCCGCGGGGCTGGTGCACACCGTAATATGACGCCCCAGATTGTTGGGCAGCACTTTGTGCGATGACATCAGTCAGGTGCTCAAGACCGCCACCGTGATAAGCCATGAAGCCGAACTTGTTGCGCAGTTCAACTACTTCTTGCACCTCGGGGTGGGCGAGCAACTTGGCGAACATCATGACTTTGCAACTACTTTACGACGACTCAAGACGATTGCAGTAGCAACAATTATTGATAGAACAATCGCCAAACGAATTGCACCTTGTTGTTGCAAGAACGACGCAACTCTTGTTTGCCAGCGCTCGATGTGGGCAACAAACTTTGTAGATCGTGTTTCGCTAATTGCCGCATACCAATAGAGCACTAAATAGATTCCGGTCAGCGTTACAAAGAATGCGCCAAGCCGTTGAACGATGTGTAATTTATTTTTGATCACCGTGACGAGACCAGTTTTGGCGAAAGCCAAACTCACGGTCAGTGCCGTGACCAACATCGCCATGCCTAGCCCGTAAAGCAAAATACTGAGCACGCCCGAAACGAAACCGTTCAGGGCAATCGAGCCAAATACCGCGGTGGTTAAAAAGCCGATCGTGCAGCCAATTGAGGCCACTGCATAGGCCAAGCCATAAATAATTGTCGCGCGAAAAGTCTTTGACTGCACACCGTTCATTTGGGGTGAAGCGAATTTCGGTGTCCAACCTGTCAGCATGCGCGCACCGCCGACAAGCAAAACGACGCCAATTGCCAGCGATGCAAATTTTGCGTTTAGTTCAATCCATTGTGTGAACAATCGAGAAATCACGCCGATGACAAAAAATATTGCAAGAAAGCCAATAGAGATTCCTGAACTGACGATTAACGCGCGTCGCAATCGTTCGCCGGTCGCCAAGTTTGGTTCTTCGCGGGTACCAAGAAAGAAAATCAAATATGTCGGCAACAAAACAAAGCCACACGGGTTGACAGCCGCCAGCACACCCAGCACGAACGAGTAGGCAAAGTTGCCTTCAACAGCCAAAATCACTTCAACAATTCTTTCATGAGTTCGTCGAGTTCGCTTGCACTGATTTCGCCCGCCTTTTGACCGATAATCGTGCCTTGCGCATTCACTGCCAAGGTCACGGGTGCGGTGGCGATGCCCAACTCAGAGATGAATAGTCCATTTGTGTCGAACAGCAGTTCGAACTTGACGCCGTATTGTGCGACGAATTCAGTAGCGACACTCGCCGAGTCTTTGATATTGACGCCGACAAATCGCACTTGACCAAGATATTGCGTGGCGGCGCTGGCAAGCACCGGCAATTCGCGACGGCACGGCTCGCAAGTTGAATACCAGATGTTAATAATCAGGGGTGTGCCGAGCAGATTCTGAGTTGTGATCAGTTCGCCAGTGCTGGTTGCGATCTCGATATCCGGCAGTTGGGCACCGACCAGGCGGCTATTTGTTGCAATGGCGTCGCTAGTTGGAGCAACTGAATTCGATAATTCATAACTTGGTATCTCGGTGTCGTTGACTGCGCGGGCAACGAGGAATCCTAAAAAAATAACTGCAAAAATTATTAGTGCTTGTTTAAAGAGACGCGTTCTGGCAGGCACGAAAGCAGACTACCGACTGCCTTTGGCACCCACCAGAACGCGCACTTCTAGCGCAGTTAAGCAACCCAGTGCTCGGGGAGAGGCACCTCTGTGATTGTTAACACCGCGTGAGACTTTGTGACGGGTCGACCGCGTGGTCGCTTGGTTGTGCGAATGCGACCTTCTTCGATCAGTTCGCCACCCCATACGCCCCATGGCTCGCTGCGTGCGAGAGCACCCGCCAAGCATTCAGCTTTGCTAGTGCAACGCGCACAAATCGCTTTGGCGCGCGCCATATCGACAAATTCTTCCGAAAAGAACAAATACGACAATGTTCCGTTGCCGTCGTTGCAGCGCATCGCGGACAGCACGAATTCTGGTTTGTCATCGATGGCGAATTTAAAGTTTTCGCCCGCATATGGTTCGGTGATTTGTGTGTCTAACAGTGTCATTTTTCTTCCTTTCGTTTGTTGTGGTTGTTTATTGCTTGATTTAGCCAATTTGGCTTCACGCCGGAAAAACAAAAAGACCGCCGGGTTTTCACCCGACGGTCTCGTGGATCTCTCCGACGTGAAATCTATTTACGTCGTAAGCCCCTCGAGATGTCGGGCCGGTTGTTTGGTTGAATAATCAACGAAACTTTTCGTTATACCAAACCAGCGCGATTTGCCCGATTTGGTTGCACGAATGGTAAATGTCGTCGCGCACGAATTGAACGTGCGCGCGTTGACCGCAAAGCCGCTGGCTAGTGCCGATGGATTCAAAATCGTGGTGAACATGAAACATCAATGCAACCATGTTTGCGGTGCAATTCCAAGCGATTTAATTTTGCAACCCTCATAAAGCCGTTTGGGCCAATACTGGCTAGGGTTTCAGCATGACTGCGCAACCAACTGGCGGGGCTTATGAGGCGACACAAAATATGCCGAAACCGTCTCGCCAGACGCTTCAAGTGCCAAGCGCGTTACCCGATTTAGGTCGGCGTTTTTCGGCTGTGCGCAAAGTACGCCTCGGTGATGTAACCCCAAAGGGGCGTTTGCGTCTAGATGCGGTTGCCAGATACCTGCAAGATATCGCCACTGACGATTCACTTGATGGCGGTTACGACGAACCGCACTCGTGGGTCGTGAGGCGCACGCAGATGTGGGTGACGAGTTTTCCAAAATATTTAGATCAGGTTGAATTGACGACTTGGTGCGGCGCGCTTGGTTCGCATTGGGCGGAGCGGCGCACACAGATTAAATGTGGTGGCGTTGTGGCTATCGACTGTGCAGCGTTATGGGTGCGTGTCGACTTCAAGACGATGAAGCCAGTCGCTTTGACCACCGAGTTAATAAAGTTGCTCGAAACCGCCACTAACGGACGAAAGATTTCGTCACGACTTGAAATCGGCAAAAATCTGCCCGACCTAACCAGCAACAATGCCACCTCGCAAGATTGGCCGATTCGATTCAGCGACATGGACGCAGTCGGCCATCTGAACAACGCCGCCTACTGGGAAGTACTCGAAGAATATCTTGGCGCCAATTCTGGTCAGCGTGCACCGTTGTTAGCAACGGTCGAACATCACGGCGCAATCGACCCAGGCAACAAGGTGCGCATCGTCACGCAAAAATTTGCAGACCGAGTTGTTCTGCGACATGTGCTTCCCGACGACACGGTTGCGGCGGTCACTGAACTTATTTTGGCGTAACGGTGTTTTCTTTGAAGACATTTTCACGGTAAAACTTCAACTCGCGAATACTTTCACGAACATCATCTAGCGCACGATGTGCACCACTCTTGGTTGGCCGTGAAATTTCGAGACCTGGATACCACCGCTTGACAAGTTCTTTGATTGTTGAGACATCAACGCTGCGATAGTGCAAAAAGTTTTCGATCTCGGGCAGATATTTCGCCAAGAATCGGCGATCGGTGCCAATCGAGTTGCCGCACAGCGGTATTGTGCGCGCCTCGGCAACGTGTTGCTTTATAAATTCGAGCGTCGCTGCGCCTGCTTGCTCGAGACTCACGGACGAGGCGCGAATTGCCGTCAGCAAACCCGATGTCGTGTGCATCTCAACGACGAATGGGTCCATCGCTTTGAGCACGGCCTCTGGTTGGTTGATCACCAGATCGGGGCCCTCGGCAACGATGTTTAAATCATCATCGGTGATTAGCGTGGCGATTTCGACGATGACTTCGGTCGCGGGGTCGAGCCCCGTCATCTCAAGATCCATCCACACAAGCACGCCAAGCAATCTATTAGTTTTCTGCCCAGAGTCTGCACTACTGCCCAAACTCGGCGTCGGTGCCCGTGGGCTCTATCGTCTTAGGCGTGGCAAATTCAACTGCGGGTAATGCACCGCGTCAACAAACAAATGTGCCAGTCAAGAGACTCGACGCTGATTTACCGTTGCCAGCACCTGCGCATGCGGGTGATGCGGGCATCGATCTGCACGCACGCGTTGATGCGCTGTTGCCGGCGCGCGGCGGGCGAGTGCTCGTTGCCACAGGCATAGCCGTTGCGATTCCGGTTGGGTTTTTTGGACAAGTCGTGCCGCGCAGTGGGCTCGCATTGAAACATGGCATTTCACTTGTCAATACCCCAGGCATCATTGACAGTGGGTATCGCGGCGAACTGCAAGTGATCATGATCAACACCGACCCGGTTAATGATTATCAAGTCAAGCGCGGGGACCGAATCGCTCAGTTGATTATTCAAAAAGTTGTGGCGACAACTTGGCAAGTTGTCGAAGAATTAGATGGTGACGATCGCGGTGGCGGTTTTGGCCACTCGGGCCGCTAATTAGTTTTTTTGCTATTCGAAAGTCGCTGTACGAGAATTTCGCGCTGGTGAAGATCTTTAATTTGATCTGGTGATAATTCGAGCAATTCGCTAAAAACTTCGGCGTTGTCTTCGCCACGATATTTGATCGTGCCGCGTGTTGAAGTATCAGAACCAGAAAAACGCCACGGCGAGTTCGGCAGTTTCACCGTCGAGTTGCCACGATCAGCAACTTCGATGAACGCGTTGCGTTGTTTGGCCCACTCGGTCTCGGCAACCTCGGCAACCGAGCGCAGTCGGCCCATCGCTAGTTTGTGTTCGGCTAGTCGTCGTTCAAGTTCGTCGACCGTGTTGATAGTCGACGCCCAGTCTTTAATCAGTTGCATCAATGCGCCGAGGTTGGTAACGCGCAACGAAACTGTCTTAAATCGTGGATCATCAAGCAGTTGTGGTTGCTGCATCGTCGCGACAAAGAAATCAAATGTGCCACGCTCGGCTGGGTGGCCACTGACGACTGAAGTTATACCGTCGCGTGTTGTCAGCACTGGGTAATCTTCTGGGCGAAACGAGCGAATTGAGTCGGGCGAGACAGGTTGATCCCATAAATCGTCATGCGCATGTTCGTTGACGTAGAGCAAAGTTTGTGCCATCGAGAGATCTATATATTGCCCTTGCCCAGTGCGCTCACGCTGAAACAGCGCCGCCAAAATCGCGCTCGCGCACTCGATTGCCGTATAAACATCGGCGTGGCTAAACGGATCGTTGGCATACTCACCGTTGCGTGCATCGCCTTGGCGCTTGGTCAAACCCATTTCGGCGTTTATAACCGGTGCATATGCGCGTCGATCAACCCATGGGCCGGTATTGCCGTAGCCAGTGATTGACGCATAAATGAGCCGCGTATTTTT
>NSIC01000020.1 GCA_002737635.1 Acidimicrobium sp. | reverse complement strand
GCGATGCACGCAGTGATTGATGGTTCGGGTTCTGTGATCGCACCAAAGTCTTCGGCGCCGCAGCGACTTTCATTGAACGCAACTTTTGGCATGAGCATGAAAAAAGGAGCACCATACAAAATCACAAACACTGTTGTCGAGTTTGTTGAAGGCAAGCAGATCGCATGGCGCCACTTCGGCGGGCATGTTTGGCGCTACATTCTCGAATCGACGCAAGGCGGCACGATGGTGACTGAACAGTTTTCATACGGCACCTCAAAGTCACCCTTGATGCTTAAGTTGGCCGGCTATGTTCGCAAAAACGAGCTCGCCATTCACAAAACGCTCGATAATTTGGCTAAATACTTCCCCGATAAAAAATAGACTTAGGTCGTGAAGTTACCCCTGGGTTTTGGTGCATATGTCGCCAACATTGGCATAAAAGATACTTCGCAAGATCTGACGCTTGTTGTCGCTGAAAGTGCGTGCGTTACGGCTGGTGTGTTTACACAAAGCCGTTTTGCTGGCCCGAGTGTTGTTGTCAGCCGAGAAAACATCGTGGACAATTCGGCTCGCGCCGTTGTGGTGATTTCGAAAAATGCCAATGTTGCGACCGGTGCCGAAGGTATGAGCAATACACGCGAGGTTGTCAAGACTGTCGCCGCAAAGATTGGCTGCAATGCAAACGATGTGCTCATCGCATCTACTGGCGTGATCGGTCGTCAGTATCCGATGCAAAATGTTCGTGTCGGTTTGGCAGCGATACCAGAAAAATTCGATAACACTTCGGTCGAAGATGTTGCCCGCGGTATCATGACGACAGACACGGTGCATAAAACCGCCGAAGCAACGATTGCTGGTTCATTGGCACGTGTTGTCGGTGTGGCTAAAGGCGTCGGCATGATCGAACCCAACATGGCGACGCTGATCACGATGATGTTCACCGATGCAATAATTTCAAAAACTGACCTTGACAGAATTTTTCGACGGGTGATCGACAAAACTTTTAATTGTGTGTCGATAGATACAGATACGTCCACTAGTGACACCGCAATTATTTTGGCTAGTGGCAAAGCTGGCGATGTTGATGCTGCGTCGTTCGAGTCGGCGCTTTATGAAGTTGCGCTGTCGCTGACCAAGCAGGTTGCCCGCGATGGCGAAGGCGCCGAAAAGCTGATCGAAGTTTGCGTTGATGGCGCACGAGATGTGCGTCAGGCCAAACTCGTGGCCAAATCAATAGTCAATTCGCCGCTGGTTAAGACTGCCGTGCACGGCGCAGACCCGAACTGGGGCCGAGTCGCGATGGCAATTGGCAAATGCAGTGGCGAACAAGACATTGACGAGTCGCAAGTTGTAATTCGCTTTGGCAACCAAGAGGTTTACCCTAATTTTGTTGATGCGTCTGCTCTTGATGCGCTGAGCAAATATATGCGCAGCGACACAGTGCTGATACATGTCACGCTCAATACCGGCCGTGCCGATTGCACCGTGTGGGGTTGCGATCTGACCGACGGTTACATTCGCATCAACGCCGACTACACGACATAAATTTCTAGCAGAACTGGTTGATCCAGTTCAAAATATCGGGGCGATATTTGAGAACTGATTTGTATTGTGCGACATCATCGGGCAGTCGTTCGAGCATCGTGCGAATGTTTTGGGCGATTTGTTTGCTGCGCGAGAGATATTCGGGCAGAGGCTGTTGGTATCCACGAATCGTGAATAAAATGCCATTTGTTGCGGGCAGTCGGCGCAGAGTTTGACGCTCCATACGAATCCATAATTCGGCGGGGGTTTTCACGAGTTGACCAGACGGTATTTGCGGCTGAAATAGCGCCGGATGATCTTGAATGATCCAATTTGATCGCCACACTGGCTTGTCAACTGTCAGGCGTTGAAAATATGTATCGACGGCTCCGCCAACATGCTCGGCATATTTCGCCACCGGAGCATGAATTGCGAGCATGTCTTGCCCCATTTTTTCGGACAGCGTCCAACGACTTGGGCAACACACAACTGCGGCATTCAGCAACATTTGCTCAGCGCCGTCCTGCGACTTGACAGGTTGCAACACTGCGAGATCGTCGGCGACAAGCAAACTCGCTTCGACTAGCGCATCGATGCCAGCACCCGATAACTCGACGCCCGCCCACTGACTGACTAGTTGGGCCGCTTCTTGCGCGACATCATCACCACCCGGCTGCAAACCCACGACTTCGGCGCGGCGTGACTCCAAAAGTTTTCTCTTCAACTGAATCGTCAGTTCAGATTCGGCGTCGCGCGGCAACCAGTTGGCTACATCAACAGGAAATGTACCGAGACGATGACGAAAATTTTCGCCGATGACTTGCGGCAAAATCTGCTCGGGAATCGGCATCGCCAAAAACGACGCAGCCTCAGTAACGGGCGTCTCGTCGAACGGCGTAAACGGATGACGGTGAAGAACGTGGATGCCAGCCACGCGAATTATCGATTCGTCACTTTGGTGGCATGCGAATGCCGCCGTCGACGCGAATCGACTCGGCGTTCATATAACTATTCGTGATGCACTCGACGACCATTGATGCAAGTTCGTCTGGTGCGCCGAGGCGATGCGGAAACAGAACACCCTTTTCAAGGTTTGCTTTGAAGTTTTCGCTAGCTTCGCCTTGACCATATATAGGAGTGTCGATCAAACCGGGCGCAACCGTATTAACGCGGATGCCGATTGCCGAAAGATCGCGAGCGATCGGCAAAGTCATGCCGACTACTCCGCCCTTTGAAGCCGAATATGAAGCCTGACCAATTTGGCCGTCGTAAGCGGCAACCGATGCAATGTTGACGATCGCGCCGCGCTCGCCATGCTCAAGCGGTTCGGTGGTGCTCATTGCCGTGCCGACGATGCGAATGCAATCAAATGAACCGACCAAGTTGATCGCAATCACTTTCTTGAACGCGTCGAGATTGGCGGCCGACTCGTAAGAACCGTCTTTGCCGACGGTGCGTTGTGCCCAACCGATGCCAGCCGAATTGACGAGCACACGAACGGGGCCCATTGACTTGGCCATCTCGGTGGCGTTGATGATGTCTTGCGTGTTGGTGACATCAACTTTGCAATATGCGCCGCCGATTTCTTTGGCGAGTGCGTTGCCTTTTTCTTCTTGCACGTCGGCAACGACGACTTTCGCTCCGCGAGCAGCCAACATGCGTGACACTGCTGCTCCGATACCTGATGCTCCACCTGTAACTATTGCGCTTACGCCTTTAATGTCCATTCATGCAGACTACGCAAATCGTGCGCGTGCGAGCAACTCGGGTAAGCGTTAACTAGCGCTGAGCGATGCGGCGACTGCGAGCTGGTCAACGAGTTCGTTCATTGGTTCACCATTGTGTGCCTTGACCCATGTGAAAGACACATTGTCACGACTGTTGACCAATTCAATTAGCGGCTCCCATAGGTCGCGATTTGCAACCGGTTGACGCTGCGAGTTTTTCCATCCGCGTCGTTGCCAACCCATCCACCACTTGTCACGAAAACAATGCACAACATATGTGCTGTCGGAAACAATTTCAATCGGTTCGCGAAAATCTGAATATGTGCGCAAAGCATTAATCACCGCGAGCAATTCCATCCGCTGATTAGTGGTTTGCGGTTCATGACCAAAGCCCCTCGGCTCACCCGTCGGCGCAACAGCCCATGCCCAACCACCGGGGCCAGGGTTGCCCGAACAAGCGCCGTCGGTGTAGATCACAATTGACATTCCTTTAATACTTGCGCAAACTTCAGGTGAATAGCGACATACATCTGTACAGTGTCGGAAATTTCTGCGAGACTAGCCATGTGCTGTTTGACGGATCAATACATCAACTGCCAGACACCGATCCAGGCGAAACAGAAGAATGGCTCGACTCGCTTGATGCGGTGGTCGAAGTGCAGGGCAAAACTCGTGCGCGATATTTGTTGTCGCGACTTTTAGAGCGTGCGCGCGCGAGTCAAGTGAGTTTTCCGGCGACGGTTTCGACGCCATACATCAACAGCATTTCAACTGAATACGAACCATGGTTTCCGGGCGATGAACATCTCGAGCGAAGAATTCGTGCGTACATTCGTTGGAACGCCGCCGTCATGGTCGTGCGTGCGAACACGAAGGCCGAAGGCATCGGCGGACACCTGTCGACGTTTGCTTCGTCGGCGAGTCTTTATGAAATTGGTTTCAATCATTTTTTCAGGGGCAAAGACAGCGGCTCACCCGGTGACCATGTTTATTTTCAAGGACACGCTGCGCCAGGTGTTTATGCTCGCGCGTTTTTAGAACGCCGACTCAACGAAGACGACCTCGACGCGTTCAGACGCGAAATTGGCCGCGAGGGTCGTGGCTTGTCGAGCTACCCGCACCCGCGATTGATGCCCGACTTCTGGGAGTTTCCAACCGTGTCGATGGGTCTTGGGCCATTGACGGCTCTCTATCAGGCGCGATTCAACAGATATTTGCTGAATCGCAAAATTGACGACACATCTGCGAGTCGCGTGTGGGCGTTCTTGGGTGACGGCGAATGTGACGAACCAGAAACACTCGGCTCGATTTCGCTTGCTGCGCGCGAACATCTCGACAACTTGGTGTTCGTCGTGAACTGTAACTTGCAGCGTCTTGATGGCCCGGTGCGCGGCAATGGAAAAATTATCCAAGAACTCGAGGCGACATTTCGCGGTGCTGGGTGGAATGTGATCAAAGTTATTTGGGGTTCGAAGTGGGACGAACTTCTGGCGCGCGATACATCGGGTGCGCTACTAAACAAAATGAACACGACCGTTGACGGCGAGTTTCAGCGCTACACGATCGAAGATGGCAACTACATTCGCGAAAATTTCTTTGGTCCAGACCCGCGCTTGCGCGAGATGGTCAGCCACTTGTCGGACGCAGACTTGCAAAATTTGCCGCGCGGCGGTCACGACTATCGCAAACTTTATGCCGCGTATCGTGCGGCGATTGAAAACACCGGCTCGGGTCGACCAACGGCGATTTTGTGCAAGACCGTAAAGGGCTGGACACTTGGTGACGACATTGAGGGTCGCAACGCCACGCACCAAATCAAGAAAATGACCGATGCTCAGTTAAAAACTTTGCGCGATCGTTTGCATTTGAACGAAGAAATTTCTGACGCCGACCTCGAAGCCGACGATCCACCTTATTATCGCCCGCCAATCGACAGCGTCGAATATCAATACATGATCGAGCGCCGCCGTGCACTTGGTGGTGCGATTCCGCGACGCACCACAACCGTGCGCAAAGCAATAACTCTGCCGAGCGACGATGTGTTCAAAGAATTTGAAAACGGAAGCTCTACGCAAAGCGTGAGCACGACGATGGGCTTCACACGGTTATTGCGCAACTTGGCACGCGACAAAGACTTCGGCGAACGTGTCGTGCCAATTATTCCTGATGAGGCGCGAACATTCGGCATGGATTCGTTGTTTCGCGAACTCAAGATTTATGCCTCGCAGGGTCAAAAATATGAACCTGTCGACCACGACATGTTGCTTAAATATGCCGAGGCGAGTGACGGACAGATTCTTGAAGAAGGCATCACCGAAGCTGGCAGCCTTGCGAGTTTCATCGCGGCGGGTACGAGTTATGCGACTCGGGGCGTGCCGATGGTGCCGTTCTACACGTTCTATTCAATGTTCGGCTTTCAGCGAGTTGGTGATTTAATTTGGCAGGCTGCTGATGCTCGCGCGAAAGGCTTTTTGCTTGGTGCCACTGCCGGACGAACAACATTGCATGGCGAAGGTTTGCAACACCAAGACGGCCACTCGTTAGTTTTGGCGAGCACCGTGCCTGCATGTCGAGCATACGACCCAGCGTTTGCATACGAAGTTGCAACGATCGTTCGTGAAGGCGTCAAAGAAATGTACGGCGATGCACAGCGTGACGTGTTTTATTATTTGACGCTGTACAACGAGAATTATCAGATGCCGGCCATGCCAGAATCGAATGTTCCTGGCAAGAGCGTCGCCGAACAAATAATGCAAGGTCTTTATCTCTGGAAGCCGGCACCAACCGCGAAACATCACGCTTCGATTTTGTTTTCTGGTTCGGCGCACACGGCTGCGAGCGCGGCGGCCGACGAATTGCTCGAGCGATATGGCGTGGGTTGTGAACTTTGGTCGGCGACCTCATATAAGTCGTTGCGCGAACAAGCAATCGAAATAGAACGGTGGAACCGCCTGCACCCCGAACAGCAGCAACGCCAACCACTCATCACCGAATTGCTCGGCGGTGGCGCTGGGCCGATAGTGGCAGTCAGCGACTTTATGCGCATCGTGCCTGAACAAGTGGCGCGATTTGTGCCGAATCGTTCGTTTACGCCGCTTGGCACTGACGGCATGGGCCGCAGCGACACGCGCGCGGCGTTGCGACGGCACTTTGAAATTGACGCACCGCATATTGTTGTGGCTGTGCTGCACGAACTATCGATTTCTGGTGACATAAAATCTGAAGTTGTGAGTGAAGCAATCAAACGGCACGGGATTAATCCTGAAATTGCGTTTGCACTCCACCAATGACGCACACCTTGTACATAACTGGCGTTCAAAGCGCTGATGCGTTGTTGAATCGCGACGGCACCGCCCTGATGATTGGCATGTTGCTCGACCAACAAGTGCCGATGGAATGGGCGTTCGCCGGACCGCACACGATCCGCAAACGACTTGGTCACTTAAATGCCAAGCGAATTGCAGCAATGAATGTCGACAAGTTCGTCGCGATTTGCTCTGAAAAACCGGCGATACATCGGTTTCCAAGGTCGATGGCGACGCGAATTCATCAATTGTGTGTGGCGCTCACCGAAAATTATGACGGCAAAGGCGCAAATGTTTGGCGCGATGTCGAAGATGCCAAAGAACTGATGTCCCGCCTGCGCAAATTGCCTGGGTACGGTCAAGAGAAAGCCGAAATATTTATCGCGCTGCTCGGCAAAAGATTTGGTGTCCGCCCCAAAGACTGGAAGAAATACGCGGGCGTGTTCTCTGACGCGCGACCGCGAAGTGTCGCTGACATTTACTCGGCGGCAACGCTATTAAAAGTGCGCGGATTCAAACAGCTGCAACGCGCTCGCGACACCGATAAACAAGATCGACCTCTGGCAAGTAAAAAGAGCCGGGCCAAGAAGTGACAGTCCTCGTAACTGGTGGCGCTGGCTATATCGGCGCACACACGGTGCGGGCATTGCGTGGGGCGAATCGCCGCGTCGTAGTTCTTGACACACTTGAGCGTGGAAACCGCGAGGCCGTAGTCGACGCCGAACTCATCGTTGGCGATATTGCCGACCAAGAACTTGTTGGCAAGATCTGCCGCGACAACAAAATTACGAGCGTTATTCATTTTGCGGCATACAAAGCCGTGGGTGAATCGATGATCAAGCCTGAAATGTATTGGAGCAACAATGTTGCCTCGACCGAAAAACTTTTGGCCGTACTAGCTGAGCACGAAGTCAACAAATTCGTTTTTTCTTCTTCGGCGGCTGTCTATGGCACGCCGAAATCGATGCCAGTAACCGAAGCGATGCCGACCGTACCAGAAAGTGTTTATGCCGAGACAAAACTGGCCGTCGAGAAATATCTAGGCGCACTTGCACTGAACTCTGCACAACCGATGAACTCGGTGAGTTTGCGATATTTCAACGCCGCTGGTGCGAGCAGCGACAACAAGATTGGCGAAGACTGGTCGAGTTCACAGAACTTGTTGCCCAGAGTGATGCGCGCTTTGTTAGACGGCACATTCAAGTTTGAAATTTATGGCAATGACTATGACACGCCTGACGGCACCTGCATTCGCGACTATATACATGTCGAAGACTTGGCGACGGCCCACTTGAAGGCGCTTGAATATCTTGAATCTGGTGGCAAAACACTTGCCTGCAATATCGGCACAGGTCACGGCACCTCGGTGATGCAGTTGATTGACCTCGCCGAAAAAATTGCGAAGCGTAAAGTGCCGTTCACGGTCGCTGCACGACGCCCTGGCGACCCAGTCAGCGTTTATGCCGATGCGACACTTGCCAACAAATCTTTGAGTTGGCAATCCACCAAGTCGTTGCAACAAATTGTTGAATCGGCGTATGCGTGGCACAGCACTCACCCGAACGGGTACGGCAAATAAATTTTTAGTTCGGCATGTTTGAGCGTTGGCGATCGAGCCAGCCCAATAACACTGCAATCGCTCGCGGATCATGACGCAAACGATGACCAGCACCGGCAATAACTTGAAGTTCTGCCGAACCGTGTGCCTCGGCGAGAACTCGTGAGTCGGCAGTTGGCACGGCTTCGTCGTCGTCGCCATGAAGCAACAACAGCGGACGCGGCGCGAACCTGCGCGCAGCATCGGTCGGCCTAAAGCGACGCAACTCGCGCGACCATTCGTCGAATGATTCGGGAAACTTTGGTTTGTGAATCGCACCAACCTCGCGCACATGTTCCAAGAAGCGTCGAGGCTGTGCAGCCCAGTCGTCGAAGTCGGCGCGGGGGCCGAGCAACGCGCAACCGTCAATCCGCGGATCGTCGGCCGCTGCACACAAAGCCAGTGACGCACCAGTGTTTGTGCCGACAAGCCAAACACCACTGGGCGTAGTTTGCTCGACGAGGTGATCGATTGCCGCGCGAAGATCGTCGATCCAACCTTGCATCGAGAAGTCGCCTTCGCTGCCACCGCATCCCCGAAAAGTAAAAGTCATTGCTGCCCAACCCAACTCGTTGGCGACGCGATCGATCAATTCTGGAAATGTGCTCGCAGAGTGTCGAGCGTCGTTGAGCGCAACCGGAAAACCATGACACAACAACATGCCCGGTATTGCACCGGTCTTGCCTGAAGGCTTGGCGAGATAACGCGCGATCGAAATGCCACCTGAGAGAAACGACCCGTTCACAGTTTTAGCACTCGGTCAATTTTTACGAGTGAGGTTTGAGGTGACGACGAGTCTTGCCTTCGGTTGCCAATGTGTATCCGCGATTGCGCGCCTCGGGCAATGTGTCAGGGGCAAAACAAATGCCGACATTGCTGTTGCAGATATCTTCGATCAAGTCCGAATATTTTGCGTCGTCGAGCGAATCAATGTCGTAGACGAATTGAGTGCGCTTGTCACCCAGGTATCGCGTATGGGCAAATCGAGTCGGTCTTTGCATGATTCAAATCTAGCCTCGGCACGTTTTCGGCATCGGCTTGGTGACTAGTCTCATGTAATGACGAGTTTGCAAAGCAAGCCGCAGAAGATTGATTTCTTCTTTGACATCATGTGCCCCTGGGCGTATCAAACTTCAATCTGGATACGCGAAGTGCGGTCACAGATCGACCTTGAGATCAACTGGCGATTTTTCAGTCTCGAAGAAATTAATCGCGAAGAGGGCAAGAAGCACCCGTGGGAGCGAGACCGTGCCTACGGTTGGACACCGTTGCGAATCGCGGCCTGGTTGCGTCGCATTGATAGCGACCTTTGTGACGATTGGTATCTTGCGGCAGCAAAAGCGTTGCACGAAGATGGGTTGCGCCCCTACGAAGAAGCAACCGCTCGCGAACTTCTCGCCAGTATTTCTGCACCCGCGAATGCATGGGATGAAGCACTCGCCGACCAAACGACACATGACGATGTGCGTCGCGATCATGAAGAGTCGGTCAGCAAGTTTTCTGCATTTGGTGTGCCGTTGATTGTTTTTGAAAACGGTCGAAGTGTTTTTGGGCCGGTTGTTGTGCCGCCACCGCGCGGCGAAGAGGCGATGAAACTTTGGCAACTTATGAATGACTACAGCGAGATAAATGGTTTGTACGAGATTAAAACTCCAAAAACGAACAAAGACTTAGAAAATATTGCTGCGGTCTTTTCGCCATACATAAAAGCGCGCGAATGGCGCACCGTGCAGACACCAGCACCATGAACGATCTCGACTATAAATTGACACTTCGTTGTCTCTTTGAGACTTGGCATTCGATGCAAGAACTTTGCGCGACGCTGACCGAAGCCGAATGGAAGACTGCGACTGCTTGCCCAGGCTGGTCAGTGCAAGATAATTTGTCGCACATCATCGGCACTGAACGCGCACTCGGCGGTCTTGGTGGCACCGAACACAAGGCGCAAAATATGCAGCATGTGAAGAACCTAATCGGCGAGATGAATGAACATGAAGTTGATTCACGACGACATTTGACCGGCGCACAAGTTCTTAACGAATTCAAAGAAATTGTCGTTGCACGAAAGTTGTTTTTTGATTCGGCCCCCGAGAGTTATTTCACCGCCGAGTCAAACACGCCGATTGGTAAAGCACCAATGGCGGCCTTCTTGAGCATTCGAGCAATGGATAGTTGGGCGCACGAGCAAGATATTCGCCGGGCAATCAACAAGCCGGGCAATCAAGGTTCGCTTTGCGCCGAACTAAGCGTTGACCGACTTTGCCGCACTTTGCCAATGGTCGTTGGCAAACGGGCGAAAGCACCAGAGGGTTCTGTATCGGCCGTGAGAATAACGGGGCCGGTTCAAAGAAATATTGTGATTGCTGTTAAAGACGGTCGCGCGGCGGTTATTGAAACTAGTGATATCGCACCAATAGTTGAAATCGAATTCGACAGCAACGTGTTCATTGAGCTTGCCACTGGTCGTGCCACGAGCGATCAACTACGGGAGAAAATAAAAATTGTTGGCGATGTCGCACTCGGCGAACGGGTTGTTGGCGCGCTAAATATGATGATCTAACTGCGTCTGACTTAGTTAGATATCCTTGACTAGTCATGGTGTCGCCTATTTTCGACCCTGTTGTCGTGCAAAAAAAGATTGAATTTCTCGCTGAGCGCGATGCTGAATTCGCCAAAATGGCGCAGGCTCGTGAACAAACGCGACAGATTGAGCGTTATGGCGAAGTGCGCGAATATTCGTTTCCGCCGAATACATCCCAAGTACATGTGACTAACTGGGTGCACTCAGGCTGGATGCGACCCGTGCGATTTGTCTACCGCAATATTCCGAGACCGTTGCGCAAACTGATTAAGAAACTTTCAGTATGAGCGAATTTTTGGTGGTGACCGACGCTCAAGGCGCGACGCTCGACGATTTAGTGGAGACGCACAAATCGCTCATCGTTTCAGGCTCAAAAGACATCAAATGGTTGGTTTATGGCGCGGTACCAGATGCGATAAAGCATTTACAGCATCGCTGGTCGTTTCGCCGAGTGCGAGTTGTCGCGACTGCCGATGAGTTTAAAACCAGCGACTTTGTCATTTTTTTGAATGCAGGTGACGGTTTGTATCGCGAGTCGTTAGTTAGTGTGCGCGAAACTATCCATAAAAATGCGATAGCCGATTTGATTTATGGCGACTCGGCCCACCCGACAGGCGTCAAAGCCGAACCCTTAAGTTTTGTGCGCCGACCTGGCTGGTCGCCCGAGCGACTGCGTGGCCACTGTTATGTAGGTGAAACCCTTGTTGCTCGCGCCGAGGTTGTCAACCGTGCAGGTGGCATAACTGATCTTGTTGCGCGACATGTGCATGATCGTGCTTTACGGCTAAGCGAATGCGCGCAAAATATTTTGCGGATGCCAGAACTGCTAACAATGGCCAAGAGCCACGACACTCGCCCGTCGGCTTCGTTTAATGCGGTTGTTGAACATTGTGCAAGGCAGCAAATAGATGCAAATTGCGAGTTCGAAGCAGCCGTACCAAGCGTTCATGTCAAACGAAACTTGACGACACAGCCAAGTGTCGCGGTGATTGTGCCGACCCGTGGCACTTCTGCCGAAGTTTTCGGCTCAGAACGCGTGTTGGTTGTTGAGGCGGTGCGCAGTCTGTTTGAAAAGTCGACATATCAAAACTTCGAAGTCGTCGTTGTCGCCGACACGCCGACGCCGCAAACTGTGCTCGATACATTGGGCGAGATCGGCGGTGCGCGACTAAAAATTATTAATTACGACCGGCCATTTAATTTTGCCGAGAAAAATAACCTCGGGGCGATGTCGTGCGAATCTGATCTGATTTTGCTGCTTAACGACGACACAGAGATAATCACGGCTGAGGCGCTCGAAATAATGGTGGCGATGTTCAACGACGCAACTGTTGGCGTTGTCGGCCCGATGTTGTTATTCGAAGACTCGACAATTCAGAGTGCAGGCCACATTTTCAGCCCTGACCCGACCGACCTCTATCGCGCACGCAGCCCCGAGACGGCCGGGCCGCAAAACTTGTTGCGAATTCAACGCGAGGTTTCAAGTTTGATCGCTGCGTGTGCATTAATTCGCCGCGATGTTTTCGAACGCGTTGGCGGGTTGTGCATGGGGTTTCCGGGCAACTGGAACGACATCGATTTCTGTCTAAAGGTGCAACTCGCTGGCTATCGAGCGGTGTTCACGCCACATGCTCACTTGTTTCACTTTGAGTCAAAGACCCGCATAGCCAAACGTGTCGAAGCCGAAGTCGCCAAACTCGGCGCGCGATGGGGTTCGGTGCTGGATGATGATCCATATTTCAACCCGAAGCTGCAACGCTACACAAATATCTGGAAGTCAGATTCGACTTCTAAACAGTCGCTCGACGAAGCGCTTAGTTTTTCGCCGTCAATCGCCTAGTCGTTCGACTGCGGGCCGATCGCACCGATTGCGTCAAAATATTTGAGGTGGGCTTTGACGACATGCACGGCGTCGACATCGTCGAGAATCTCGATGTTGTTCTTCTCGGCAGCATCTAACAAATAAGCCGTGAGCGTTTGCTCGTCGATCACAACTTCGTCAACGATGTCTTGCCGACGATCGACTACGCCAGTTGGTTGCAGACCCTGGTCGTGTAACCAACGCATGTGAAAAACCAGCAGTTTGCGCAACTCGGCATATGTCAGGCGCGCTTGGGCTTCACTTGGCAAATTATCGGCGACGAACTGGGTTGCTTGCTCGAGTTCATAAACCGCTCGTGGCGCGACGCTGTCGAGGCGACGAGCCTCACGACCAATAATGATGGCGGCGATGGCGAAAACCAACGCCGCAGCAATGACGATGGCTGTTATTAAAACCGCAGACATGCGGTGCGAAAACTTTTAGATGCCGATGCGTTGCGCAAGAAGTTCGCGATGATAAGTCGGATCTCCGAATAGCAACTCACTCGACTTGGCGCGCTTGAAGTAAAGGTGTGCTGGGTGCTCCCAGGTGAAACCGATGCCGCCGTGAATCTGAATGTTTTCAGCTGCGGCATGAAAGTAGGCCTCAGAGCAATATGCCTTTGACAAAGATGCAACCGATGGCAACTCGTCGTTCATTTCTGCGGCGCACCACATGCCGTAATAAGCGGCTGACTTTGCCGACTCGACTTCGAGCAACATGTCTGCACACTTGTGCTTGATCGCCTGGAAAGAACCGATCGGTCGACCGAACTGCACGCGAACTTTTGCATATTCAACTGCCATGTCGAGAACTTTTTGTGCGCCGCCAACTTGCTCGGCAGCGAGTGCGACGACGATCAAGTCGTTGACTCGCGAGAGAACTTCCCAGCCTTTGCCTTCGGTACCGATCAAAGTTGCCGCCACATCGGCGAATTCGAGTTTTGCTTGTTTGCGAGTTTGATCCATCGTCGACAGCGCAGTGCGTGTGAGACCCTTGGCGTTGCCATCAACTGCGAACAGTGAGACACCTTTGGCGGTGCGCGCCGAGACGATGATCATTGACGCGGTGTGACCGTCAAGCACGAACATCTTTGTGCCGGTCAAGGTAAAACTTGAACCCGAGCCTTTGGCTTGCATCGTGACGCCCGATTCATCCCATTTGCCTGATGGTTCGACCGATGCGAGAGTTGCAGTTGTTTCACCGCTGGCGATGCCTGGAAGATATTTTTTCTTCGCTGCTTCGTCACCAGATTGCATCAAAGTGTTTGCCGCCAACACAACCGTCGAGAAATATGGCGCGCAAAGCAATGAGCGCCCCATCTCTTCGAGCACGACACCCAACTCGATGTAACTGAAACCCATGCCACCAAACTCTTCAGGAATATGAATGCCCATCAGACCCATTTGCGAACCCATCTGCGACCAAACTGCTGTGTCGAAGCCATTTACAGTTTCCATTTGTTCGCGCACTGCCGTCTCTGGCGACTTGGCGTCGAGAAACGCGCGGACGGTTTTGCGGAGCTCTTCTTGTTCTTCTGTAAAGGCAAAGTTCATGGGTATATCTTGCCAGCGCAGAGGTGATTTTGGCTAATCGGGGCGAATGGCGTAACTAGCGATATCGCCTGAGATACTTGAGCATTATGGCGAATTTGGATTCTGACCCAACTTTGCACTGGCGCGATACCAATGTCGAGGTGCACAAAGTAGTGGTCGGGCCGTTTGACAACAATGTTTTTGTCGTGCGATGCCGGCGTTCGGGCGATGCGGTTTTGATCGACGCTGCCAACGAACACGAGCAGTTGTTGCAATTGTGCAAGCGACTTGGCGTAAAGCGCGTGCTTGAAACACATGGCCATTGGGATCACATTCAGGCGGTGCCCGCGATGCGTGAAGCGGGCTACGAAGTTGCAGTTACGGCGCTCGATGCGCCGCGCTTGCGCGATGTCGGCTACGACGTGTTTATTGACGATGCAGAGATTATTGAGGTTGGTGATTTGCGATTGCGCGCGATTCACAACCCTGGTCACACAGAGGGTTCGATTTCGTTTCATGTTGTTGATACCCCGTTGTTGTTTACGGGTGACACGCTGTTTCCGGGTGGGCCGGGCAACACACAGCTGGAGGGCGGCGACTTCGCGGCGATTATCTCGTCAATCGACAACAAGTTGTTCACATTCGCTGCTGAGACAATTGTCCTACCTGGTCACGGTCTTGACACGACGATTGGCGCTGAGCGACCACAACTCGCCGCGTGGGTTGCACGGGGTTGGTGAAATTAATTACTACTATGGCCGTAGTGCAAATAGATATGCCTGCAATTACACTTATTTAAGTGAGCGAACTGTTTCGCATTGACGATCTTCATGCCAAGCCTGCTGAGGCTGACACACAAATTTTGCGCGGACTTTCGCTGACGGTAAACACGGGCGAGGTGCACGCGATCATGGGACCAAATGGTTCGGGCAAATCGACGCTGGCGACAACTTTGCTTGGCGCACCCGAATATGAAGTAACCAGTGGTCGAATTTTTTACAAAGGTGAAGATATTTCATTATGGCCGACCGAAGTTCGCGCGAAAGCCGGCATCTTTTTGGCGTTTCAATATCCACAAGAAATTGCCGGAGTTTCGGTGATTCAGTTTTTGCGACAGGCACTTTCGGCGCGCAAAGGCATCGATCTTTCGGTTCTCGAATTGCGCCTTTCGATAATTAATTGGATGAAACGACTCGGCATGGATTCGTCGTTCGTGGACCGCTATCTCAACGAAGGGTTTTCGGGTGGCGAAAAAAAGCGCAACGAGATTATGCAGATGGCGATTCTTGAACCAGAGTTGGCGATTCTCGACGAGACAGATTCGGGTCTCGATATTGATGCGCTGCGAATTGTCGCCCAGGGTATTCGCGAAGTGCGACAAGATCGGCCAGAGATTGGCATCGTATTGATCACCCACTATCAGCGTCTGCTCGACGAAGTCAAGCCAGACTTCGTGCATATTTTGATTGACGGACGCATCGTGAAGTCGGGGTCGATCGAACTTGCTGTTGAACTTGAAAAAAATGGCTACGACGCATACCGAACTGGTGTATGACGGTGGCTGGCGTGAACACTGTTCTTGATGCGGCGGTGATTCGCCGTGAGTTTCCAGTTGTTACGAGCGAAATCAACGGCAAGCCGATTGTTTATTTAGACAGCGCGAACACTTCGCAAAAACCTAATGTTGTGATCGACGCGATGACGACATTTATGCGAGAGTCTTATGCGCCGATCAACCGCAGTGCCTACACATTGGCCGCCAGTGCAACAGAAAAATACGAAGGTGCGCGTGCGGCCGTGGCGAAATTCATCAATGCCAATAGCACCAACGAAATTGTTTTCACAAAAAATGCGACCGAAGCGCTGAACTTAATCGCCTATTCATGGGGTCGCGCCAACTTGCAACGCGGTGATGTGGTCGTGCTGACACACATGGAGCACCACGCCAACATCGTGCCATGGCAAATGCTGCAACAAGAGCGTGGCATCGAGCTGCGCTGGGTGCCGTTGACCAGCGACTTTCAACTTGACTTGAGTTCTCTGCCGACTTTGTTGACCGGAGCGAAAGTATTTTCGTTTACTGCGATGTCGAATGTTTTGGGCACGATTAATCCTGTCGAAAAACTTTGTGCGGCGGCACGCGCTGCTGGTGCGCTCGCAATCGTTGATGCGTGTCAATCGGTGCCACACTCTCCGACCGATGTTCGCGCACTCGGTGCAGACTTTGCGATGTTTTCGAGTCACAAGATGTGTGGGCCATCAGGTGTCGGTGTGTTGTGGGGCCGCGAAGAATTGCTCGAGGCGATGCCACCATTTATGGGTGGCGGCAACATGATCTCTGAAGTGCGACTCGACGGTTTCAAATGTGCAGAACTGCCAGCCAAGTTCGAAGCGGGCACACCACCGATCACCGAGGTTGTTGGTTTGGGTGCGGCGGTCGAGTTTTTGAATGGTGTCGGCATGGCCAACATTCGTCAGCACGAAATTGCGATGTCGAGCTATGCCCTTGAGATGTTGACGAGTCGTTTTGGCGATGACATCACGATTCACGGGCCGCGCAACCCCGAACTGCGTGGGGCGACATTTAGTTTTGCTTTCCGTGGCATTCATCCGCACGATCTGAGCCAGGTGCTCGATCAATCAAATGTGTGTGTGCGCGCTGGGCACCACTGCGCCAAGCCGTTGATGAAAATTATTGGCGCGAACGCGACCGCTCGTGCGAGTTTTTATCTCTACAACACGACTGCCGATGCAGACCGTCTTGCAGACGCCCTTGACTCGGCATCAGATATCTTTTAAATAGACCTAACAAACGAGGACACATGCCGGGTATTGAAGATCTTTATCGAGAGATAATTCTCGATCACTATCGCACCCCGCGCAATCGTGGCGAGTTGGCGCCGCCGGCTGTTTGCACCGAAGGCAACAATCCGCTTTGTGGTGACGACATTCGCGTCTATTTAGATGTTGCCGATGGCGTCGTGCGCGATGTGAAGTTTTCGGGTCAAGGTTGCTCGATCAGCCAGAGTTCAACTTCGATGATGACGGTGGCCGTGAAGGGCAAGACGATCGAAGAAGTACGCGCGTTCGTTCGACGGTTCAAACACATGCTGACGCTCTCTGAAGATGGCGAGTCAGTTGATCAATCGATCAATCTTGGCGATATCGAAGCGTTACAAGGCGTCGTGAAGTTTCCGGTGCGCATCAAGTGCGCCACCCTCGGCTGGAACACTCTTCTCGAAGGCCTCGACGAAGCCACCAAGTAAATTTATTTTTTCTAGTCACTGGCGAACGACTCTCATCATTGCCTTACTTGTCGGCGTCGCGTCATGCGGCGCACAAACGTCAAACGAAGTTGAGACTGTCGGTACGTTAGAAGTTGTCAGTGATGAAACAACTGAAACTGGTGCGTTGTCTTTGTCTTTAGTTGAAGTAGCCAAACTTGACCAGCCAGTTGATGCAGCGTCTCGTTTTGGTGACCCGGCTGTTTATCTCGTCGCACGTGGCGGCACAGTTCACAAATTTGTTGCCTCAGGTTTAGAGAGTGAGCCGGTGCTCAACATTTCAGATCTAACCGAAGGCAAGGGTGAACGAGGCTTACTTGGTCTTGCATTCTCAACCGATGGATCAACCGCTTTTATTAACTACACGAACCTTGATGGCGATACGACTGTCGCTTCATTGAGTGTCGGCGCAACCGGTGAATTTGTTCGCGCATCGTTGAAAACAATTCTCGTGATTGATCAGCCGTTTCCTAATCACAACGCGGGTGACATCGTTGTTGAACCGAGTGGAATGATTCTCGTGCCGATGGGTGACGGCGGGTCGGCTAACGATCCCCTGCGTGTTTCTCTTGATAATTCGTCACCACTCGGCAAGGTTTTGCGGGTCGACCCGCGTGACGGCAGATATACGATTCTTGCGCGGGGGTTGCGCAACCCTTGGCGAGTTGATCTTTATGACGATCGCCTGTGGCTTGCAGATGTTGGGCAAGGTGAATTTGAAGAAGTGAGTGTGCTCGACGGTCTGTCAAAGATCGCGAGCACAGCACAAATCATCGATTTTGGCTGGAGCGCTTATGAAGCAACTAAAGTTTTCAACAAAGATCAGACGAGTTCTAGTCACACTCCTCCGTTGGTTTCGTATAAGCATGGCGACAACGGTTGTTCGATCAGTGGCGGTGCTGTCGCGACGGCAGGTTCTTTGCGTGACCGCTATGTTTTTGCCGATTATTGCAGCGGACGGTTGTGGTCGATTGCTACTGACGAGTCGGCACCTCAAATGACGTTGCACTTTGATGACCTCGACTCGCCAAGCGCCGTCGTGCGCGCCAACGAAAACCTCTACGTTCTCTCTTTAAGCGGCACCATCTGGCAGATTCGCAACTAACCCCACGCAGTGTGCGGCGCGAAGAAGTTGAGTCCGATTGCTGTGCTTTCACTGTGCTGAAATCGCGCGCACAAGTCGCAAGTGATTACAGTCGTTGAGATGGAAAATGAAATAAAAACGGCAACAACGCCGAGCAAGCATCGCGAGATTGCAGAAAAAATAATTAGCAATCAGATCGGTGCGGCGTCACCAACAGTGTCGCCCGATGGCACACAAGTGGCATACGTTGTAACACGAATCGACTACAACGCCAATAAATACCGCTCACAAATTTGGTTGGCGAGCACCGACGCCAAACAACCACCGCGCCCATTGACAGCGGGCGAAAAACGCGATGGTAACCCGAGTTGGTCGCCAGACGGAACATGGTTGGCGTTCACCTCGGGTCGTAGCGAGAAAAAAGGTGAGACTACTTTGCATGTCATGCCGATCGGTTCAAGTGGAGAGATTCGCACGATCGCAACAATGCCCGACGGCGTTGGCAGTGTGCGCTGGTCGCCTAACACGAAACTGATCGCCTTCACATCGCGAACACAAGATGAGCGCTACACGAAAGACGACGAGTCATCGATGTCGCCGCGCAAGATCGAAACTTTCTTTACGCGATTGAACGGCGAAGATTTCGTGTTTGACCGTCCGCAACACATATATATAGTGCCGAGCGACGGCACTGCAGCACCGCGAAATCTCACGCCAGGCGGTCACGAGCATTCAAGCCCAGCGTGGTTGCAAGATTCTTCAGGTCTGATCACAAGTGGCGCACTGCACGAAACATGGGATGACGATCTCGCCAACGATTTGCATCTCGTGAAACTTGACGGCACGATCACGACTCTTACCGATCAAAAGGGTGTCTACTACGCGCCAAGTGTTTCGCCAGACTCTTCGCGGGTCGCGTTTATTGGCTCAGATGATCCGTTGACATCGCCGCAAAATGACCACGTCGGCGTGCTTGAGATTAAAACGAAAAAACGTGAGTGGGTTTCGCGCGCGCTTGATCGCACTTTCTCGCCGACGAGTGGCGCGATTGCGCCGATCTGGCAAGACGACAAGACTTTGATCGCTTACGCCGAGGATCGCGGCACCGCGCATGTTGTGCAAGTTGACGCAACTGGCAAGACTGCGCCGAAGTGGTTGACATCGGGTCGACGAATCGTGAAATCTTTTAATGCGGTGGCCGGTGGTGCAGGCAGAGACACAAATGCAACGATTGCTTTTGTCGCCAGCGAAGTGAGTCAACTGACTGAATTGTTCGTGCTAACGAAATCTGGCGAGCGACGTTTGAGTGATTTGAGCGCGTCGCTAGTTGCGGCATCTGCGCCACAAACTTGGGAGTACTTTGCGGTGCCATGTGGCTCGACATATGCGGGCGGGCCAAACGAAATCGATATGTGGATGATGAAACCGCGCGACTTTGACCCGTCGAAAAAGTATCCGATGTTGTTGAACGTGCACGGTGGGCCGCACACGCAATATGGCGAAACATATTTCGACGAGGCGCAAATGCAAGCCGC
>NSIC01000002.1 GCA_002737635.1 Acidimicrobium sp. | reverse complement strand
ATAAAAACAGTGAGTCGGTCTATAAGCGGGATTTTGTAGCACCAGCAGTTTCCTGCTGATACCGACGACCATCCATCTATGCGGCCTACCCGAGGGTTGCTCGAAAGCGAACGGACAGTTCATACCCTCTGCGCGGCCTTGCTTCAAGTGACGTACCAAGCCGCGGTTGTTGCCAACCACGCTGGTGCGCTCTTACCGCACCGTTTCATCCTTACCTGTGACAGGTCTTGCGACACATCCATCGGCGGTTTGTTTTCTGTTGCACGAGATATCAGGTTTCCCCGACCTGGCTTTCGCCAGCACTTTGTCCTGTGAAGTCCCGACTTTCCTCAATGTTGCAATGTGAACACCACAACACTGCGGTCGACCGACCGACTCACCGTTGCTTTAAGTGTATTAGCGAAATTAATCGCTTAGCAAGAGACGTTGTCGTAAATAAGCGAGTTCAAACTCGGGGTTTCAAGCAACAGCGTGGCGCGAGTGCCATCGGCTTTGGGTGCGCCAACAATCAACTGAATGTTGGCCTGCGAGCCAAATGCAGCCGGAATCGCGGCGATGTTTGGTTTGCCTGTGGTGGCGTCATTCGTCGGGCCCATCGCGGCGATGCCCGGATTGAGCACTTGGGCCAGCAACGCCGCGTGTCGCGACTCTTGTTGACCGATACGAATTGCATCGGCACGCAATTTTGGATCAGAAATCAGTTCAACAACACCTTGATAAGTCTGTGCAGCAAGATTCTCGAGGGCGTGGGCGAGTGCGACGACATCGATGCCGACATTTGGATTTTTGTCGTCGGTGATCAACGCCAGCGCCGGAGTGATGTATAGATCGTTGATGCGCACATTGGCGCAGCGATGTTCTTTGCCGCCCAACGCACGAACCAAACTATTTACGGCGTCAGCATGCGCTTGGTGATCATCGCGAAATCGTTTGGCAATTTCGGTTGCGCCAGCCAGGTCGCCGGTGAACACGCCAAGACCGAGCGCCGCCGTATACGTATCTATCGCGTTGTATTCGAGGGATGCTGCCGTGCGCAAAAGAACTTCATCGGTGACTTCGGCCTCCGCCAATGCGGTAGTCGACGGCGCCTCGCCGAGACGCGCAATTGCGCCGTCATCAACAACGCCTGCTTGTTTGCCGCATGCAGCCAAAACTAAACCTGACGCCAGCGACAAACCGCTCAAGCGCAACAATTCGCGACGACTGAGTTGATTCAGATGGTTCATTGCGCCACCAACGATTGTGCCGTGTTTTCAAGTGCGAGATCTAAATTTGTAGAGATGCGTGTAGCGAGCATCGCTGCATGCCGTGCCTCGACCGTGGTGATCGAGGCGAGTAGCGCCGCGTTCTTGGCTGATGTAAGTCTCGAAATGATCACCGTATGCGTCGCGATTGCGGTGTTCTCAAGCTCGAGCAGTGTTTCCCAAAATTTGCTTGCATCTGCCAGCAGCGCAAAAAACTTGGTGTAGGCATCGTTATCGCGCTCGGTTGCCGCACGCTTGCTGAGCACACCATTGAGGGTTTGCTCATAAGCGGCGTGGTGACTGTGCATCAGCGCGAGCAGACCCTGTTCGTCGTCAGACTTTGATTTTCGCGAAACTACAATTGCATAAATATCTCGTGCGGCCAGTTCGAGTGCCTGGGCGGCAACGAGAAGGTTGATGTCGTTGTCTGAAAGCATTTGATAAATCTAGACGAATTTAGAAGTCGAGACTCGACAACGCGGGGATCCAATTGCGTGCGCGAGAAACCGCCTCGTGCCATTGTGCACGATCGAGTCGGTTGGTGGGGCTAACGATTTTTGCTGGAGTCCATGTGCTTGTTGCTTGCTCGAGCGACGACCAGAAATTAACGCCAACGCCCGCCAAAAATGCCGCACCGAGCGTCGTGGCTTCGGTAACTGGTGAAACCTCGATATTTCGTCCGGTCGCATTGGCCAGTGCCTGCACAAAAGTTGGGTTGCGACTCATGCCACCATCGATGCGAATCGAGTTCACCTCAAGTTGTGTCGCGGCGACGACCGATTCGACCATGTCGGCGCCGCGGTGGGCGATACCTTCTAATACGGCGCGAACAACGTGGCTGCGAGACGTGCCACGCGTGATGCCGAGCAAAGTGCCGCGCGCGCCGTAATCCCAATGTGGGGTGCCCAGACCAAAAAGCGCGGGCACAAATACGACGCCCGCACTATCGGCAACTTGAGCGGCAAGTTCGTGACTTTCTTCAGGCGAATTGATCAATTGCAGATCCTCTCGAAGCCAGTCGATGTTCGTGCCAGCGGCAAGCATTATCGCCTCAGACGCCCAATGAGTTTGTCTCGCATCGCGATAAGCAACAATCGGGTAGGTGCCATTTTCGTTGCGCGCGAACTTTGTCGGGCTTAGTTGACCGGTATAAGTGTTGAGCATGCCACCAGTGCCAAAAGTAATTTTTGTCGCACCGCTTGTGATGCAAGCCTGACCGATTAACGATGACTGCTGATCGCCGATTAGCGCCGCAATCGGTGGCGAGCCTGGTAGTGCAGTCGCGTTGCCGATTACACCACTTGAAGCAACGATCTTAGGCAGTGTGTTGATGTCGACACCAAGAAGTTCGCAAAGTCGCGGCGACCATGACAACGCATTAAGTTCACACAGACCAGTAACTGCCGCATTGCTTGAGTCGGTCGTGTGCAGTTGATTGTTTGAAAGCACAGCCGCAACAAACGAGTCGACAGTGCCGATACGAACATCACGGATATCAATCTTGTTTGCATCGACGTATTGCCGCAACATCCACGCGGCTTTTGTTGCAGTCTGGTTTGGTGCCAGTTTGATGCCATGTTTGGCCGCGACCGTCATGCATTCGCCGACAGTACGCAGATCTTGCCAACCTAATGCAGGGCCAAGAGGTTTGCCGGTTGACTTGCTCCAGATCACTGTCGACGCTCGCTGATTGGTAATGCCGACACTGACGATTTTGTCTGTTGCTCGTGCCTGTTCGATTGTCCTTAAACAGACTCGCAATACCGCGTCGGCCATTTGTTGTGCATCAAACTCGACCAGCCCGGGTGCCGGCGTATTCGGTCGACAATTTTCGTGATTTAAAAAGTGTAACGAGCCATCATGTCGCACAACTGCGGCTCGCAAAGAGCTAGTGCCGATGTCAATGACTAGAACGCTCAAAGTTCAACCTCTCATATTCGATTGCCTACTTAAATTTTGTATTCACCGCGTTTTGACGCAATACCGAATTTGCCGGGGTTCAAAATGTCTTGTGGGTCAAGAACATTTTTTATGGATGCCAAAACGCCGTGAGCCGAGCCGAGCGCACGCTTCATATATTTGGCGCGGTTGATGCCGACTCCGTGGTGATGCGTGAGATTTGCGCCCGCGTGCAACGCCGAGTTCTGGGCGGCATCCCAAATCTGTGAGTAGGCGAGTTCGATCGAGGCAAGATCTTTGTCGCGTGGTTCGCCCACAAAAGTGAAATAGATGCACGCGCCGTCTGTGTAGCTGTGCGAAATGTGACAAGTTGCGCTGCGCGCACCAGTCACTTTCATGATCGAAGATTTAACCGAGTCAGCAACTTGGTTTACGCGTGACCAGGCGACCGCGACCTCCATGGTGTCGATGACGAAGCCTTTTTTCGAAAGAATCTGCAATCCACTTGTGTCGTTGCGATGACTAAGCCAGTTGTCGACGAGTTGCGTGTCGGCAATTTCGCCATGATTGTCGAGTGCTGCTAGACCGACTATTTTCAGTGTCGCGTCAACCAAGATTTCGACGCCTTCATCGAGAACCAACAGCGTGCAGGTCGTGCCATCGCCACCGTGACTGCGTTTGCTCTCGCGTTCGTCGTAAAGCCGCAACACGGCAGGCGTAGCGCCATTTCTAATCACAGTGCGCATCGTTTCGACTGCAGCAGCGAAAGTCTTGAATCGAAACGCAGTTTTTTTGGTGCAGGCAGGTAGTGGATGCGCGCGCAACCAAACTTTGGTGATGATGCCTAGCGTGCCTTCGCTACCGATGAACAGCGAAGTTAAATTCGGCCCCGCGGCACCCGCTGGTTCTGTGCCGGTCAAAATTATCGAACCGTCAGCCAGCACGACCTCGAGGCCGGCAACCATGTCGTCGATTTTTCCGTAGCGAGTTGAAAATTGACCAGCACCACGCGAACCAATCCATCCGCCGACAGTAGAAATATCAAAAGACTGCGGAAAGTGACCGACACTAAGTTGGTGTTTGTCGTTGATTTCGTTTTCGAGATCTGGACCAAAGGTGCCAGGTAGCACTTCGATCAAGCCAGAGAGTTGGTCGACGCTGACGACGCCGTGCAGATCTGCCGTGTCGATAACGACGCCAGAAAAAAGTGGCACCGCTGCACCACACACACCAGAACGACCGCCAGACACCGTGACGGGCACCGAGTGTTTTGCGCAAAGCGAAACAACTTCACTGACTTGCTTGGTCGAAGTCGGTCGACACACGGCGCCTGGTCGTCGGGTCGTCATACCGTTCAGTGACCAATGCATCGCCAGTGGCCACCAGTCGCGCGCGTGCTCGACGAGGTCGCTTGTCGAAGTTGAACATGGGCAAACTTTGCTTAGCGAACTCAAGAACTCAGGCGATAATTCTGTGGCGACAGTCTTTATTCGATCGGTGACGCTATCAACTGCGTTTAAAAACTCGATCGGTGATTTCGATTTGATCGTCATAAATTATTGCAATGCGAGCGCCGCGTGGTCTTCGTCTGCACACGAATCACAGTAACTGAGAACTTGATTGTTGATCTCTTGGTCGCTCCAACCGAGATACGGTGCGATCAATTCGGCAACAATTCGGGCGCTGGCGACGCTTGCGCGCCGATTGATGATTCGCGCCCGAGTGCGTCGCGAAAGAATGTCGTCAAGGTCGCGAGCCATTTCGTGTTGCACCGCGAAAACTGCTTCAACTCGCAAATATGGCAGACCAGCGATCAATGGTTCGCCGAGACTCGGGTCTTGCTGGATCATTTCGGTGAGAATTTTTGCCTCGCTGCCGAAGCGGTCACGAAGATGCATCGCGGTTTTATCCTGGAGCTTTGTTGAGCTGTTTTCGGCGCCAGTCAATTTGAGACTTTTAGTCTTGCATCGAGCCGAGATGTTCAGAGTTTCAAGAACTTGATCGACCGTATGTTGTGCCATTTTGCGGTATGTCGTCAGTTTGCCGCCGGCGATCGTGATCACACCAGAAGACGATTTCGAAACTTTGTGTCGCCGCGATAAGTCGGCCGTGCGCGAACTGATCTTTTCGCCACTCACGCTTTTGACTAGTGGTCGCAACCCCGACCACACTGCGGTCACATCATCGGCAGTCACATTTGTAGTTACTGCGGCGTTGAGTGCCTTGAGTACATAATTAATGTCGACGTTTGTGCACTGTGGGTCGTCAATTGAGCCTTGGTAGTCAGTATCTGTCGTACCTATATATGTGTATTGATAAGTGCCGTCGTAATTTGAGATCCATGGCACCAAAAACAGACTGCGTTTATCGCCTGGCACCGGAATAACGACGGCAATGTCGTTGCGAACGAGTTTCCATGGCACAGTCAAGTGAACGCCTTTGGCTGGGCGAATCGATTCAGGGTTTTTGCCCGCATCGGTTGTCATCACTTCGTCAGACCAAACACCGGCAGCATTGACGACAACTCGCGCGTTGACTGTGAAAGCGTCGCCATCATGAGGTTTGACAATCGCGCCGCATGCACGGCCTTGCTCGTCGTGGAGTATTTTTTCAACTCGCGTGTAATTAAGAACTGACGCGCCGTAACTTTTAGCCGTGCGGGCGAGTGCGATGCAGATTCTTGCGTCGTCGGCCATGGCATCAAAATATAAATATGCCGAGCCGAGTCGCTTGCGGTCCATGGTCGGCAGGTGAGCGAAGGCTTTGTCGGCTTTGAGTCGACGATGAAACTTGCCGATTCGCCAACCACCGGTCAGGTCGTACATCCATAAAGCAGTGCCAAGAGCACGAGCGATTTTGCGCGACACAACGCCATCGCGCTTCAAAATCGGAATCATAAATGGCAGCGTTTGCACTAAGTGAGGTGCATTGCGCTTGAGTCGATGACGCTCGTGCAGTGCCTCGTAGACGAGTGCGACTTCACCCTGTTGCAAGTATCTGACCCCGCCGTGAATTAACTTGCTGCTTTTCGAAGATGTGCCTGAAGCGAAGTCTCCGCGCTCGACAAGCGCAACTTTTAAGCCGCGTGTGGCCGCGTCGACGGCGACGCCAAGACCGGTGATGCCCCCGCCGATCACCAGTACATCAAATTGCTGCGTCTGCAATTGGTCTAGGGCGTGACGACGCTGGTCGGCAACATCAATATCGGACATTGTTTTAGCCTAAACGAGCAATGCAATTTTGTTGGGCTCGTGGTGCGTGCAAATTGTTTGATCAGCCTGGCCAAGTAGCCAATGTCACATCAATTGTTAGTTAGCAATACTTGCAAATTAGCTCTGAACCGAGTAACTTCAAAAGCGTGCATTCACCAACGCAATTGGCCCAAATATTTCGCGAAAAGCAGCTGAAGCTCACCCCCCAGCGGCAGCTGCTTTTCGGTCTATTGCACGAAAACAAGGCCCATCCATCGGCCGAGAGCCTGTTCGAAGTTGCCAGCAAGCAAATGCCCGGCATTTCGTTGCGCACGGTTTATCAGACATTGGGTGAACTTGCCGAAATGGGCGAGTTGCAGTTGGTCGATGTGGGCGATGGTGCAAAACGCTTCGACCCGAACATGGGTGAGCATCACCACTTCGTTTGCGAATCGTGCGGTTCGATTCACGATGTCGAGATCTCATCCACACCAAAAATTCGTGGTGAGGGTGCTGGCTACGAAGTCAACGATGTCGGCGTGGTGTTTCACGGCAAGTGCACTCGATGCGGTGAATCAACCAAGAGATCTCCTGGTCATCAGGCGAAAAAGCAAGTAGCAAAAACCAAGTAAGTGCAATTCAAGAAATAAACAACAACCAAAATAGAAACGGAGAAAATCATGGCCAAGCTAAATGGCACGAAAACACATGAGAATCTCAAGCATGCGTTTGCCGGCGAGAGCCAAGCAAATCGTCGATACTTGTGGTTCGCACAGAAGGCAGACATAGAGGGCTACCCAGATGCAGCGGCATTGTTCCGATCTGTTGCTGAAGGCGAAACCGGTCACGCACACGGTCACCTCGACTATCTCGCAGAAGTTGGCGACCCAGCTTCAGGCGAGCCAATCGGCGAGACCGCAGACAACTTCAAAGCATCGGTTGCCGGTGAAACATATGAATACACGCAGATGTATCCAGGTTTTTCCAAGACTGCGCGCGAAGAAGGATTCACAGAAATTGCCGACTGGTTCGAAACTCTTGCGCGAGCAGAGAAGAGCCATGCTGGTCGATTTGGTGAGGGCCTTAAGGCGCTCGGTTAATTAATTAGTAGTTAATTAGTAACTCGCCAGCGATTATTTCGTGTTGGTGTCGTGTTGGTGTCGTGTTGGTGTCATAGGCTCAGGCTTGTGGCACCAACATCGAGATTGTTTTCAATTTTTATATTTTGATTTTTTGCCTGACGGCATGAGAGATTTTTAGTTCATGACAATTACATATGACCCGCTCACACCGGTTTATTTAAATGAAGCAGACACTCGCGAAGAGCTGACCCGGGTCTACGACCTTTGTCATGGATGTCGTTTGTGCTTCAAGTTTTGTCCGAGCTTTCCGACTTTATTCAGTTATATCGACCAACACGATGATCAAGACGCGGGCAAGATGACGCCAGCGCAGCAAGACCATGTTGCCGACGAATGTTTTCAATGCAAGCTTTGCTATGTCAATTGTCCGTATACACCCGGCCAGCACGAATGGGCGCTTGACTTTCCGCGTTTGATGTTGCGGGTTGATGCAATGCGCCGCGCCAACGGCCATATGTCGGTGCGCAACAAAGTGACGACTGCAATGCTCGGTCGCACTGATGCATTGGGTATGGCGGCGACTTCTTCTGGACCGATTGCCAACATGGTGATGGGCGCCAAAGCTGGTTCGATCGTGCGCAAACTTGTCGAAAAAACTGCAGGCGTGTCGAGCGTCAGATTGTTGCCGGCGTTTGCGCGCCAGCGTTTTTCGACTTGGTTCAATCGTCGGCCCAAAGCGGTTATCGAAAAGTTGCAGGGCAAAGTCACTGTCTATCCGACTTGTCTTGTCGAATATCAAGAACCAAAAATTGGCCACGCACTGGTCAATGTTTACGAGCGCAATGGCATCGAGTGCAGTCTCAGCGACGCAGGTTGTTGCGGTGCGCCGTTCTTGCACAGCGGTGACATGGCGCAGTTCACAAAAGTTGCCATTAAAAATGTCGCAATGCTTGCTGCAGAAGTGCGCAAAGGCACAGACATCGTCGTGCCGCAACCCACATGTGGTTATGTCTTGAAAAAAGATTATCTCGACTATGTCGGTGGGCCGGACGCCAAACTCGTTGCCGAGAATACCTACGATGCAGCCGAATATCTGATGAAGGTTCACAAGACCGAAGGCTCTTCGCTCGACACGAATTTCGTCGGAGAAGTGCCAGAGTCTGTTACCTATCACACGCCGTGTCACTTGCGCGCGCAAAACATCGGTTTGAAAAGTCGCGATCTAATGAAGTTGACAGGCACAAAGATAAAACTTGTGCAGCAATGTTCGGGCATCGACGGCATGTGGGGGTTGCGCGCAGAAAATGCCGAACTCTCGTTGCCGATCGCTGCAAAACTCGGTGAGATGGTGCGCGAAGCCGCCTCAGAAGTTGTAGCGGGCGACTGCCACCTTGCAAATACTGCGATTACAGAACAAACAGGCGAGACACCGCTTCATCCACTTGAAGTTGTGGCTCGCGCCTACGGAATCAAACCAGAAGGAAAATAAATATGACAACAATGACCCAAACAAACAGCAACCGAAAATTAGTGCTCGGCGATATTTTAGAGCAACGCGCCTACGAACGAATTCGTGAGACGCGTCGTGCAGAAATCATGGAGTTGAAGCGTCGGCGCCGAATTGCGCTCGGCACGATCGTCACCGTGATGTTTGAAAATCGTGCGACGATGCAGTCTCAAATTCAAGAGATGTTGCGAGTCGAGCGAGTCGTCAGCGATGAGGGCGTACTCGAAGAATTGAAGGCCTATAACCCGTTGATCCCCGAGGCGGGTCAACTATGCGCAACCGTGTTTATCGAATTGGTGACAGACGATCAGATGCGCGAGTGGCTGACCAAACTTGTCGACATCGAAAAATCGATCGCGATCAAACTGGCAAATGGCGAAGTTGTGAAATCAATAGCCGACGAGGCGCATGCCGAACAATTGACCCGCGAGACTGTGACAGCCGCGGTGCATTACATCCGCTTTGAATTCACACCCCAACAGGTCGCCGAGTTCGCAAAGGGTGATGTGCAGATTGTCTCGACTTTGTCGAATTATCTCGAAGTAGTGCAACTCGCTGATTTCACCGTCACCGAATTGCTCACAGATTTGCGCGACTAGAAACTTAGACGCGAACCATCAACAGTCGCTGCGGCGTGCAGTGGCGCAGAAAATAGCCGATTGGCGTGGCGTTACACCCAAGTTCTAGTCTGTGCGCGACGAGAACAAGGGGGTTCGCGTGCCTGAAATCGACTTGAGTTGGCGCAGCAACGGCGCTTGCCAGGGTCTTGACCCCCAGATTTTCTACCCAGATAATGAAGAAAACTGCAGTCAAGCAAAATCAGTCTGCAGTGAGTGCAAAGTGCGCATAGCGTGTTTGACGTATGCACTCGACAGTCGTGAGAAACAAGGCGTTTGGGGTGGCACATCTGCCCGTGAACGCCGCAAGTTGTTGCGGACCCGCCGCAGCGCTTAAGAGGCTTTTCGCATGAGCGAAATCGACGTTGCCGGTTCATGGCCGCAAGTTATTTCGCAACTTTTGGCCGCCAAAGATTTAAGCGCAAGTCATGCTGGCGCGGCGATGCGCTCGGTGCTTTCGGGTGAGGCGACACCATCGCAGATAACGGCGTTCATCGTGGCACTTCGCGCCAAAGGGGAAACCGAAATTGAACTCGAGGGCATGTTGGCCGAGGTTCGTCGCGCCGCCGAGCGCGTCTTCTTGCCAGACGAAGTTGCCCAACGTGCATTAGACATTGTCGGCACTGGCGGCGATCACAGTTACTCGGTAAATATCTCGACGATGGCGGGTCTCGTCGCTGCGGGTGCGAAGATTCCGGTTTGCAAACACGGCAGTCGAGCATCGTCGTCGAAGAGCGGTGCCGCTGATGTGCTCGAGGCGCTCGGCGTGGCGATCGAATTAGACGGCGTCGGCGTGACCAAGTGCGTCGAAGAAACTGGTTTTGGTTTTTGTTTCGCTCAGAGGTTTCATCCGGCGTTCAGATTTACTGGTCCGTCTCGTCGTGAAATCGGCGTGCCGACCGTTTTCAACTTGCTCGGACCAATGGCCAACCCTGCACTGATTTCTTATATGGTCGTCGGCGTCGGTGACCCGGCGGCTGCCAATGTGATGGCCAAGGCGCTCGCGACACGCGGCGTCAAGCGTGCTTGGGTTGTGCACGGACACGGCTCAATGGATGAACTATCGCTCAGTGGCCCGTGCAGAGTGGTCGAAGTGAACTCTGGAAAAATGCGTGAGTTCGAAATTGACGCGACATTATTCGGCCTTGAGTATGCCGATGTTGCCGCGGTGCGCGGTGGTTCACCGAAAGATAACGCCAAGATTTTTCGCGATTTGTTAGACGGTCAAAAAGGTGCGGTCAGAAATATTGTCGCGCTCAATGCTGCCGCTGGAATCGTGGTCGCCGGCAAAGCCGATGACATGCATCAAGGTCTCGAAATTGCATTTGACTCAATTGATTCTGGCGCAGCACGAGATGTTCTTGATGAATTAATTCGCGTCAGCGTTGATGCCGCCAAACAGATGGCACAATAAAAGCTATGAGTGTTAAGAAAAAACCAGTTGCTGTTCGCGTGCCCGCGAGTTCGGCAAACCTTGGCCCTGGTTTTGATGTCTTAGGGTTGGCGCTTGACTTGCATCTCGAAGCGGGGTTCGGCAATGCTCCCGCTGAATCGAACGACGCCGATGAAAATCATCCGCTGACAGTTGCGTTTCGCCATTGTGGTGGCACGCAAGATTTGTGGGTGCGTTCACAAATGCCGATGGGCAAGGGTCTGGGTTTTAGTGGCGCGGCTCGAGTTGCTGGTTGCATTTTGGCGCACGCCGAAAAACACGGTGCAGGCGAAAAAGAATTCGACGAAGCCAAACTCGACATCTTGCGCACAGCCAGCGAACTTGAAGGTCACCCCGACAATGCAGCGGCGTCGATGTTTGGCGGTTTTGTCGCCAGTGTCGGTGGTTTCGCTGTGCGAATACCAACACCGCTTGATCCGGCAATCATCGTTTGGGTGCCGCAAAAACAGACTTCGACCAAAGAGTCGCGGACAAAATTGCCAACAGAAATTAAGTTCGAAGATGCAGTTTTCAACGTCGGGCGCACTGCGCTTTTGGTGGCCGCACTGGCTGCAGGTGACATTCGTGCATTGTCGGTTGCAACCGGAGACCGTCTGCATCAAGATTTGCGATTCATTAAATCACCTGAATCAAAAATGGCACTTCAAGCAGCCGTCGATGCTGGCGCGTGGTGCGCCTGGTTGTCTGGTTCGGGGCCAACGATTGCGGCAATGGTTGATCGCGGTTCAGCGCAACGGGTTGACGATGCGTTGCCAGCCAACGGCGCGAAAATGGTTTTAGGTATCGCGCAACAAGGGGCTGAACTTTTCGCGATATAACTGTGCAACACGCTTCGGGCAATGTTGAAGATATAGAAAAACATCAACAAGTCCCAAAAAAAGGAGCAAAGTTCGTGCAAGATTTCCCCTCGATCAAAGCAACTAACAACACTGCGTCTGGCAACACTGACATTTCGGTCGATGTTCTATCGATCAGTTGCGATGACTGCGCTATGCGGGCGAGTGCGGCCTGTGACGACTGCGTCGTTTCGTTTTTCTGTGAAGATTCAGGCGCTCAAGCCGTTGTTTTAGACCTAGAAGAGCAAAGAACCCTGCGAATGCTTGCAAATGCTGGTTTAGTGCCTACGCTTCGGCATCGTGCAGTTAGCTGACGAAACAGGTTCAACCGACAACTCAGGTTATACAGCCCAACTTTTGAGTCTTGGCCGTAAGGCCGGGCTTGATCACGTTGGTGTCGCTAGCGCCGAAGTTTTGCATCGCGCACGACAGGCGATCAATCAGCGCAAAGAACAAGGTCTGCATAATCAAATGCAGTTCACTTATCGCAACCCAGAGCGCAGCACCGACCCGACCAAAACCTTGCCTTCAGCACGATCGGTCATCGTCGGCGCGTATTCATACTCTTCTTCACAGGCTCCAGAAAAAATTAACGAGCTATCGGCACGGATCGCCCGGTATGTATGGTCAGATTTTTATGCGCAGTTGCGCCAGTCGCTCGGTCAAATCGCGCGTCAACTCGAACTCGATGGTCATCGCGCTGTCGTGCTTGCAGATGACAACGCAATGGTCGACCGCGAAGTTGCATATCAGGCCGGCTTGGGTTGGTTCGGAAAAAACTCAAACCTTTTAATTTCTGGTGCTGGCAGTTATTTTGTTTTGGGATGTGTCATTACTAGCGCCGAACTGGCGGTGGCAGCTCAGCCAGTCGAAGAGGGTTGCGCGTCTTGTCGGCGATGCCTCGACAACTGCCCGACAAACGCAATAGTTGCCCCAGGGGTGATTGATGCCAATAAATGTCTGGCGTGGTTGTTGCAAAAACCCGGTGTATTCGACCGCAATTATCGCGTCGCTCTCGGCGATCGCATTTACGGTTGCGACGATTGTCAAGAGGTTTGTCCTCCGACCATTCGGTTTGAGAAAAAATCAAATATTTCAACGGTTGCGATGTCGGTTAAGCAACCTAAGGCATGGGTCTCGGTCGCAAAAATCTTGACCAGCGACGACGGGGCGCTGATCAAAGAGTTTGGCGCTTGGTACATCGCCAATCGCGACCCAAAGTGGTTGCGACGCAATGCCTTGATCATTCTTGGCAACATTGGCGACGCCAACGATGTCCTAGTCGTTGATTTACTAAAACAATATTTGCATCACGCAGACCCGGTGCTTCGCGCGCATGCCGTTTGGGCGGCGGCCCGCTTGGGGCTGCATCAGTTGATCAATAGAGATGACGACGATCAACTCGTGCAGGCAGAGTTGCAGTCTTTGCCAAGCGTAAAGTAAAGGGCAGTGAAACATCTTTTAGTCACCAACGACTTTCCACCAAAAATTGGTGGTATTCAAAATTTGTTGTTCGAGTGGTGGCGACGATTGCCGCCAGAAAGTTTTGCAGTTTTGACCAGCCCATACTTGGGTAGCGAGACATTCGACGCGGCGCAAGACTTTGAAATTCGTCGCACTCGCGAGCCGGTTTTATTACCACATCCGCTGATGGTTCGCAAGATAAACAAAATGGCGGCAGAGGTTGGTGCTGAACTTGTCGTCCTAGATCCGGCGTTGCCACTCGGTTTAGTTGGGCCGCATTTAAGTTTGCCCTACATAGTTGTTTTGCATGGCGCCGAGATAACTGTGCCTGGGCGATTGCCAGTTGTTTCACGAATGCTCGGGCGAGTTTTAAATAAAGCTGAAATGATTATTGCTTCAGGCAGTTATCCGGCGGCAGAGGCGTCTCGCATCTCTGTTTCTAAAGAGAAAATAAAAATTATCACACCAGGTGTAGATACTCAGAGATTCAAAGTTTTAACGCCCGAGCAAAAAATTGAATCACGCAATCGATTTGGCGTTGCTGACGACACAGAACTAATCGTTGGTGTCAGTCGATTAGTGCCGCGAAAAGGGTTTGATGTCTTGATCCGAGCGGTTTCACATCTCGCAAATGAGCATCCTAAATTGCGTTTGATTATCGGCGGCGACGGTCGTGACCGCGCACGGCTTGAAAGAATTGCGCGCGAGTTACGATCACCGACAACTTTTTTGGGGCGAGTTGCCGATGACGACTTGCCAAAACTTTATGGCTGCGCTGATGTCAATGCGATGCTGTGCCGTTCGCGATGGATGGGTCTTGAGCAAGAAGGTTTTGGCATCGTGTTCGCCGAAGCTGCAGCATGTGGTGTGCCGCAGATCGCTGGTCGCAGTGGTGGGGCGGCCGACGCTGTTGAGCACTTGAAGACAGGTTTGGTCGTTGAAAACCCCACACGAGTCGATGACGTAATCTCGGCGTTGCGGGGGCTGCTGGTCGACAAGCCGAAACGCTTGCAAATGGGTCAGGCCTCGCGATTGCGCGCGGAGAGCCTGTTCGACTACGACAAACTTGCCTTGAATCTGGGGCAATTGTTGCGCATTGCTTAGTGGTTGTTGCAGAGTGTCTGAATAGTCTCAAAATAGTGCTTAAATATAAGTGTGGTTGATTCAGCATCTAAATCAGAAGTAATCGCTGCATCTGCCGACAAGTGTTTTGATGTCGCAATCGATGTTGAGCGATATCCGGAGTGGGCGCCAGATGTCAAAGAAGCCGTCGTGCGCGAGCGAGATTCGCAAAATCGCCCCGTGTTAGTTGAATACCGCGCTTCTGCTTTGGGTCGCAGCACCCACTACACCCTGAAATATGACTACGCCAATGCGCCCAAGCAGATCTCGTGGCATCTCGCTCAAGGCGACATCATGCGGTCGATTGATGGTTCATACAAGTTCGAGCAATCAGATGCGAACACGAAAGTGACTTATTCGTTGGCGGTTGAATTGATAGTTCCACTTCCGGGTTTCATCAAGCGCAGAGCCGAAGGCCGCATTTTGCATACACTGAAAGAACTAAAGGTTCGCTGCGAGTCGTGACCGCCGTTGCCGGCATCGATGTCGGCGGGACTAAGTGTCTAGGGGTTTTATTCGAAGACGGGCAAATCGTCAATTCTGTGCGCCGCCCGACGCCACACGCCGATGATTTAATTGCAACGCTCGCAGAAATTGCCTGCGAACTTGGTGACTACAAAACGTTGGGCATCGGTGTGCCTGGTTTGATTACGCCTCAAGGTGTTGTGCGCGAGTCACCCAATTTGACTGGTGCAATTGAACTTGATTTGCGCACGCAATTAGAAAAAAAATTGGCTCACCCGATTGATGTTGAAAACGACGCAACTTGTGCGGCGCATGCCGAATGGCAGTTTGGTGCAGGGCGCGGTGCGACCGACATGTGGATGGTCACATTGGGCACGGGCATTGGTGGCGGTTTTGTTTCGGGTTCGAAATTGCAACGAGGAAGTCACGGTTTCGCTGGCGAGATCGGACATATGGTCGTCGAGTCGCAGGGCATTTTGTGTAGGTGTGGCCAACGAGGATGCTGGGAGCGTTATGCCTCAGGTTCGGGTTTGGCAACTATTGCTGGCGGCAAGCGTGGTGAAGAAGTTATCGCCCGCGCTGTTGCAGGTGACAAGCAGGCGCTCGGCTATTTAGATACGTTTGGTCGCTGGGTCGCGGTTGGTTTAGTTAATTTGACGAACATCACCGACCCAAATGTGATCGTCATCGGTGGTGGCTTGGCTGAAGCCGCAGACACTTTGATGCCGCACATCAAGAAGTGGTTCAAAGAATTGCTTTACGCCCCAAACAATCGTGATCATCCAGAATTGCGCGTGGCACAACTTGGCGAACATGCAGGCGCAATAGGCGCGGCGCTTTTGGGTGCGGGCGTTTAGTTAATCCAATTCATTGAGCGCTTTATCGCCGTTTGCCAAGTCTCGTAGCCGAGTGCGGCAGATTTTGGTTCAAAATTTTTATCAAGCTGCCATGCCGTTGAAATCTCGTCGGTTGAATTCCAGACTTTTTCGCTGAGTCCGGCCAAGAATGCAGCGCCCATCGCGGTTGTCTCGAGTTGTTTGGGTCGCAGCACGGTGACGCCCAAATGATCGGCTTGTAGTTGCAACATAAAGTCGATCACTGCAGCACCACCATCAACTCGAAGGTCTTTAATTTTTATGCCAGAAACTGCGCTCATTGTTTCGACTACGTCACGAGTTTGAAAAACTATTGATTCGATCGTTGCGCGAGCGATGTGAGCGCGGGTTGTTCCGCGAGTGATGCCAAAAATTGAACCCCGTGCGTATGGGTCCCACCATGGGCTGCCAAGACCCGTGAACGCAGGTACCAAAACAACGCCGCCAGAATCTGCGACCGACTGGGCGAGTGGGCCGATCTCGCTGGCGTGATCAATAATGTTTAGACCATCACGCAGCCACTGAATTGCTGCACCGGTTACAAAGATTGCTCCTTCGAGTGCATACACAGGCTCTTGCGATTCAATCTGCCATGCAACGGTTGTCAAGATGCCATTTTGTGGCTCAGGACACTTTGTGCCGACATTCATCAGCACAAAACTGCCTGTGCCATATGTATTTTTCGTTGCGCCCGCGGCGAAACATGCTTGACCAAAAAGCGCGGCTTGCTGGTCGCCGGCAACGCCAGAAATCGGAATTGAGTCGGGTAATGCACCGTGTTTGACTGTTGAACCGAATCTGCCACTCGATGGCAAAACAGTCGGTAAGTTTTTGATCGGCACGTTCAGCAGTGTGCAAAGTTCTTCGCTCCAGCACATTTTGTTGATGTCAAACAACATTGTGCGACTTGCGTTCGTTACATCAGTAACAAACGATTTGTGGCCCGTCAGTTTGAAAATCAGCCACGAGTCAATAGTGCCGAGACATAAATCTTGGTCGACTTTAATTTTGCGATTGCTGATCAACCATTCGAATTTGGTGCCCGAAAAATAAGGGTCAATCACAAGACCGCTTTGCTGTCGCACCACTGTCAGGTGATCGGCAAGTTGCTCGCAACGATCAGCGGTGCGACGATCTTGCCAGACGATCGCCGAACCATATGGTTTGCCCGACTTACGACTCCAGGCGACGACAGTTTCGCGTTGGTTCGTTATGCCGATCGCCGAGATTGGCTCGCTCAACTGGCCGATCACTTCTTGCAACGTGACCATCACGGCTTGCCAAATTTCTTCGGCATCGTGCTCGACCCAACCAGGCTGTGGAAAGAATTGAGTGAACTCGCGATACGCGCTTATCTCTGATAGCCCAGACGCATAAACAGCTCGAGATCTAACACCAGTTGTGCCGGCGTCTATTGCAATTACAACACCCATTTAACGAAACCCTAATCTGTCGAAGAACTTGAGATCACTAGTTGGCTGAGTTGGCTGAAAATCTCGGGGCAGGTGACCATAAATTCTTTGGGTGAAGATTTTCCGCCAGAAAAATCCCCAGATTTCGCGCCAGATTCAACCGCAATTAGTTCAGCCGCAGCGACATCCCATTGATGCAAATTTTCTTCGAAGTATGCATCGAGTCTGCCGCAAGCCACAAAACAGATGTCGATACTCGCTGCGCCGAAGCGCCGAATGTCGCGAACCTGATGAATAAATTTTGCCACGCGCTTCGACTGGATTGTTCGCTGTTCAGGCGAATAGCTAAAGCCGGTGCAAACAAGCGCTTTCGAAATATCGCTGGTTGTATTGCAAAAAATCTGGTTGTTGTTCAAGAATGCACCCTGCCCACGAACCGCATGAAACATCTCATCAAGTGCCGGAATGAAAACCGCACCAACTAATGGGCCGTTGTCATCGCTGACACCAATTGAGACGCTCCAACCTGGCAGGGCATACAGAAAATTCGTCGTACCGTCAATCGGATCTATACACCAAGTGATACCGCTCGTGCCTGGGATTGAGGCGCCTTCTTCGCCGACGATCGCATCGTTTGGTCGACGACTGCGAATTTCGCCAACGATATATTTTTCGGTGGCTCGATCAAATTCGGTGACCATGTCGGTGCTCGTGCTTTTTGTTTCAACTTGAGTCAGGCCAGCGAGCCTGCCGGCTAGCGCATTCTTGCCACCGGTCGTGGCAAGTGTCTTGCAAATTTCTAGAAGTTCGTTGGCTAATTGCGGACCATTAGTTTTGCTCACTTACGATCCTCAAGTTCTTTCCATTCTCCTGTTGCACGCAAGACCAAAACTGCGACCACACCCATGCCAAAGGCACCAGTTACGGCGCCGAGAATTAAACCAATCGAGTTTGGAATGTCGCAGTCACCTTGGCATTGCAAATCGACGAGTGTGAACCCGATCAACGCTCCGGCGACACCCGCAACAATTATCGAAACGAAAGCGACCACGCGAGCCAAAACAGATGGCAGGGCCGACAACCGACGGTCTTGTTGATTCATGGGTATGAGTTTATGACTAGCGTCTGAATCGTGGAGATTTCTCGACCTGCAACCGTTAAAACGATTCTGCATGTCGATATGGACATGTTTTATGTCGCCGTTGAACTTCGTCGAAATCCACAATTGCGCGGTCTACCGGTAGTCGTCGGTGGCGACGGGTCACGCGGTGTCGTGGCGGCTGCTTCATATGAGGCTCGTAGGTTCGGGGTGTTCTCGGCAATGTCCTCGGCTCAGGCCAAAAGACTTTGTCCGCAAGCAATTTTTCTGCCTGGCGATCACGATCTTTATTCAGAGGTCAGTGCCGAAGTGTTCGAAGTATTTCAAACGATCACGCCACTCGTCGAAGGGCTGTCTTTGGATGAAGCGTTTCTCGATGTCACTGGTGCGCGTCGGCTGTTGGGTGAAGGCACAAAAATAGCTGAAGAGATTCGAGTTCGAGTTAAGCAGGCGACTCAATTGACATGCAGTGTCGGGGTCGCACCGAATAAGTTTCTGGCGAAACTTGCTTCTGTCTTCGCGAAACCGCGAGCGAATCGCGATGGGGTTGAACCAGGGCACGGTGTTTATGAAGTGCAGTTTGGTCGTGAACTTGAATTTCTTCACCCACTGGCAGTCGAGTCGCTGTGGGGAGTTGGCCCGGTGACGCTCGAAAAACTTGCGGCGCTGTCAATCAAGACGGTCGGTGATGTTGCCAAGTTTGATCGCAAGATCTTGCTCACAGTGCTTGGCGATTCTCTTGGTGAACACTTGTTCGAACTTTCACAAGGCATCGACGACAGATCGGTCGAGCCAGACCGTGATGCAAAATCAATTGGTCATGAAGAGACTTTTTCGACAGACATCAAAGATCTTGCTGTTGCTCACGGGCAATTATTGCGACTTGCTGACGCCGTTTCGGCGCGATGCCGAAATGCAGGTGTCGGTGCACGGACGATTTCGCTAAAGATCAAGTTTGCAGATTTTCAAGTCATAACTCGCGCGGCAAGTGTCGAGTTTCCGGTTACGACTACGCAGGCGATGATGCGTCTTGTCGAGCCATTATTGCGAGAAATCGATATCTCTGGAGGTGTGCGACTTCTGGGCATCAGCGCGCGAAATCTGGTCGAGCCCGAAATGCAACTGAGCCTGTTTGATGATGTAACCGATAAATCAACGGCAAATGAACTTGATGCCGCATGGAGTTCGACAACATCGGCAATTGACGACATTCGCGACAAATTTGGTGACGCGGCGATCAAACCGGCAAGTGCATTAAGTCATAAGCGCAAACCAGGCTCATCTAAATGGGGGCCCAGCGATCCCCACTAGTAAGAAATTTCTCTTGCGAAGTGTCTAAACTCGTGAGAAGGTATAGCGAGCAACACTCTCATCGGAGGCACTTTGCCATTATCAGATAACGAACAGCAGATTCTTCGCCAGATTGAGCAAGATCTCAAGACTGACGAGAAATTCGCACAGGCCGTTTCTTCAAAAGGTTTGTATCGTCACTCGGCACGCACAGCATGGTGGGCAGGTGTCGGCATTGTCGCATCTCTTGGTTTGACGATAGTTGGTCTGCAGTTTCATTTTCTTATGGCGTTTGCGGGGTTCTTGGCGATGTTGGGTTGTGCGCTAATCGTCGAGCGTCAATTGCGGGCAATGTCGAAGGTGGGCCTTCGTGATGTCGCTGAGTCGTTGCGGGCTCAACGCGCCAACGCGCAGCGTATGCGCGAAAAATTCACGCGCGAGCGGTAAAGAGTTCGCGTGAGCAAGCGCGGCTATCTTGCAGTCGATATCGGTGGTACCAAACTTTCTGTCGGGATCGTTTCGTTAACTGGCGAAGTTTTATCGCATGGTCGAGTGCTGACGCCGCAAGTTAATGTCTGGCAAGCTCTGCAAGAACTGATCAAATCGCAAGTCGCTGAATCAAGCGTCGACTTAATTGCTTGTGGTGTCGGGTGTGGTGGACCGATGTCGCCGCACGGCGAGTTGGTTTCGACGTTGCATATCCCCGAGTGGCGCGACTTTCCGTTCCGCGCAAGGCTGCAAGATTTAGTTCAGATGCCTGTATATATAGACGGCGATGCCAAAGCTCTGGTGCAAGGCGAAGTTTGGTGTGGGGCGGTAGTTGGTCAGACAGATGTCATCGGTTTGGTTGTTTCAACTGGTGTGGGCGGCGGAATTATTTCGCAGGGCAAAGTTTTGGACGGACGAAGTGGCAACGCCGGACACATCGGTCATGTGATTGTCGTGCCTGACGGCAGATTGTGCGCCTGTGGTTCGCGGGGTTGTCTCGAGGCTCATGCTTCTGGTCGATCGATCGAAGCGATCACCGGTAAACCTTCGGCTCAAGCAAGTGCGCAGGTCATCGCCGAAACAGGCCGACTCGTGGCTCGTGCTTTGGTCAGTGTTGGGGTCGCAGTTGATTTACGCAGTGCGGTTATTGCCGGCTCGGTTGCCTTTGGCTTTGGCAAACCATTTTTTGACTCAGTGCAAAGCGAGTTAGATCGTTCGGCGAAAATCGGCTTTGTGCAGGGTTTCACTGTTTGCCCTGCGGGGCTTGGCCCACTTTCGCCGCTCGTTGGGGCAGCAGCAGTGGCTCGCAATCTAGGCTGTGAAACATGAGACCTGTCTACGATCTGCAAGCCGAAGAATATCGCGAGAAGGTGCAAGCGTTTTTGGCAGAAAAACTCCCATCTAATTGGCAGGGCATCGGCTCAATGGAAGGAAAAGCAGTCGAAGAGTTTGTTGCCCAGTGGCGCAACATTTTGGCTACGAGTCCTTATCTTGCTCCTGGTTGGCCAGTCGAATACGGAGGCGGTGGTCTTTCTGCGCTCGAACAAGTTATCGTCGCCGAAGAGTTTGCGCGCGCTGGTGTGCCGACAGGTTCTTTTAACGACACATTCGGCATTCAAATGCTCGGCAACACTTTGTTGATTTGGGGCACCGAAGAGCAAAAGCGTGATTACTTACCGAGAATTATTTCTGGACAAGATGTTTGGTGTCAGGGTTACAGCGAGCCAAACGCCGGCTCCGACCTTGGCAATGTTGGTTTAAAGGCTGCTCTCGACGGTGATCAATTTATTTTAAACGGACAAAAAATTTGGACTTCAGCCGGGCAGTATGCAACCCATATTTTTACTCTCGCGCGCACCAACCCCGATGCACCGAAGCACAAAGGTATTTCGTTCATGTTGGTCGATATGCGCCAACCAGGCATCGAAGTTCGACCGATCAAGATGCTGTCGGGTGAGAGCGAATTTAACGAGGTGTTTTATACAGATGCGACATGCCCGAAAGACAACATCGTCGGTGGGCTGAACAATGGCTGGGCGGTGGCGATGTCATTGCTCGGCTACGAGCGCGGTGAGGCAGCAGCGACACTTTCAATCAAGTATCAAGCGGAAATTGATCGATTGATTGAACTGGCTCAAGAACGCGGTGTTGCCAATGACCCACGAATTCGGCAGCGCCTAAGCGACTGCTATGGCAAAGTTCAAATCATGAAATATCTCGGCTTGCGCACGCTGACGAAATTTGTCGCAGGTCATCACCCCGGACCAGACGGTGCGATCTCGAAACTTTATTGGAGCGAATATCACAAAACAGTCACTGAGTTGGCAATGGATATTCTCGGCGCCGACGGCTTGGTGCCCGAGGGTCGCAAGCCGATGACGACTTTTCAAACCGATGAGGCTGGGGCGAAGAACAGCACGATGAGTTGGGCGATGACTTTTTTGAATGCTCGTGCCGGCACAATTTATGCAGGTTCTTCGCAAGTTCAGCGCAATATCATTGGTGAGATGGTGCTCGGGTTACCCAAAGAGCCAAAACCCAACTGACCCATGGCGACACTTTCGACTATGAAATCGGGTACGTCGATTGTCTGCGCGGTTGCGATCCGACCAAAACTTTGGAGTGTCGCTGTGACTCAACTATTTCGTCTTGCACCGCGAAGTTGGTGGCGGCGGTCGCCGTTCTTGCCGATACCGAATAAGCAGTATTTACGTTTTCGGACACAAACTCAATATGGTGGCGATGCTCATCAAATTGAAGTCAGAGATGTTCTCAGTTATTTAAACTGGTTGCGAGATTTTCGATGAGAAGCGCACTTGTTCTAAATGCAACATTCGAACCACTGTCGATTGTGCCGGCGCGACGCGCAATCTGTTTGGTGCTGTCAGACAAAGCCGAAATCATCGAAGAAGACGGCACACAGATTCGAGCAGAAACTTTTGTCATGCCCGGGCCTCTGGTCATCAGGCTGCGCTATGTCGTCAAGGTGCCGTATCACCGACGTACAGCAATGTCGAGGCGGGCAATTTTCGCTCGTGATAATCACCGTTGCCAATATTGTGGTGCGCACGCTGACAGCATCGATCATGTGATGCCGCGTTCTCGAGGCGGCATGCACGTCTGGGAGAACGTCACTGCTGCATGTCGAGGTTGCAATCTGAAAAAGCGCGATCGAACCCCGCAAGAAGCGGGCATGGCTCTTGCTAATCAGCCACATACGCCTCGTGAACTCGCATGGGTCACGGTTTCTGTAGGCAGAGTGCCCGAAGAGTGGAAGCAATATTTGGCGTTTGCCTCGTAACAAAACTGGTTTCAATCAAAAGATGGCGACGCATTCATGACCTCATGGCGGTTTAATCACTTGCGCGATTCTGCAGAATCAATTCACGGTCGTGAACTGCCGGCAGAGCGCGCAATCTGGCGAGCCTCAATTATCGATTCGGCCGTCGTATTGGGCTCAAAACAAAGCCTAGACATCGTTAACCAAGCCGCCTGTGAACGCGACGGCATTTCGGCTGTGCGACGACGAAGTGGCGGTGGGGTTGTCGTGTTGAATGCCGATGCGCATTTATGGATCGATTTTGTTGTGCCGCGTGACGACGAACTTTGGCGAGATGATGTTGGCGAATCAATGTGGTGGGTGGGTGAACTTTGGGCAGATGCTTTGGCAAAATGCGAAATCGCAGACCGTGATCAACTGCGTGTGCACCGTGGCGGTCTCGAGCGATCAGCACTTTCAGATTTGATTTGTTTTGGCGGGCTCGGCCCAGGCGAGGTCACTTTGCACGGACAGAAACTCGTCGGCATCTCGCAGCGTCGCACCCGTGAGATGGCCCGTTTTCAATGTGTCGTGCACCAGCGCTGGTCGCCCGATGCGTATCGAAAATATCTTTTGTTTGAAAAATTTGAACAGCAAGCAAGTGAACGATCAATCTCGCTTGACGCCGAGATTTCGAATATTGTCGTGGCCGAGGCTTCTGGGTTGAACCAGATTGCCGAAGCGGTAGTCGAACTCGCAGCGTTTGTTTAGTCGCTAAACAGTCGTAAGTTGCGGCGCCAACCGCGGCGCTAATCGTGGCGCCGATGACCAGCGCCGAAACTGTTAATTAGCTGCTATTTTCGGCGCCCAAAAATATCCAAAAAAAGTGGGGAAAAGTGGTGAAAGGTGTTTGACAGTGGGGACTAGTGGGGATATAGTCATTGTTGGGTATTAGGGGGAGCTCTAAAACCCAGTAATTGATGGGGTTTTGGGACAAGGCGGAGGAACAGTGTTTGTAGGTGCGCATGAGCGGCAGTTGGACCCAAAGGGTCGCATCGCCTTGCCTGCATCTTTTCGGCCAAAATTCGAGCCGAAATGTTATTTGGCTCTGGGTCGAGACAAGTGCGTCGATGTCTTAACAACTGAGACTTTCTTGGCAGTTGCCAACGATGTAATGGAAAAAGTTCGTCGCGGCGAAATGGATCGCAAAGAACAGCGAGCGTTGTCTTCGAACATGGTTGAAGTATCTGTTGATGCTCAAGGTCGCATCAATGTCGACGAAAAATTGCGTCAATACGCGGGGCTCGAACTTAATTCGCGCGTGATTGTCAGCGGTTCATTTGATCGGGTTGAAATTTGGGATCCAGAGCGCCACCAGCGCATCAGCGACTCTGGCACGCAAGAACTAGCTGGCACCGAGTAGAGCAAAAGGGGGCCAAGCAACAAACTTTTCGCAACTGTCACAGGTTGCACGAGTTTCGCTTATCAGCAGTCTCCCGGTTAACAAGATGGATAGCCCCCAACTCCGCCCGCTTTTCATCTCGCTATCCGGGGAGAAATCCCGGAGGCACCGTTGGCCGGGGGGCTGCTGATAAGCGAGGCATCAAATAGTGACAGTTTGCAAGTTGCGCAATATATATGACAAATCAAAACTCGCAAGTCAGTTCGCATCTGCCCGTCATGGTCGATGAAATCGTTGAGTGCTTTGCTTCAGTTCCAGAAGGTGTCGTCGTTGATGCAACATTTGGCCTTGGTGGTCATGCAGTGGCGATACTTAACGCGTATCCGAACCTGCAAATTCTCGGACTTGATCAAGACGCCGATGCGATCGCCAACGCCGAAAGATTAATCGCCGAAGACTCAAGTCTGCAGGGTCGGCTCACGGTTCGTCGCGTGCGATTTGATTCGCTTGATGAAGTTCTTGAAGAACTATCAATTAGTGAGATTTCGGGTGCGTTGTTTGACTTAGGTGTCTCTTCGCCGCAGTTAGATGTTGCTGAACGCGGCTTTTCATATCGCCATGAAGGTCCACTTGATATGCGTATGGATCAGCGCAGTCAACTGAGTGCCGCTGAAGTTGTCAATAGTTATGAAGAATCAGAACTATCGCGGCTGATTGCCGACAACGCCGATGAGAAGTTTGCCCGTCGAATCGCCAAAGCGATTGTTGCGGCTCGACCAATTGCTACAACTACACAACTTGCCGAAGTGATAGTCGCGGCAATTCCTGCGCCGGCGCGTCGTACTGGTGGGCACCCAGCCAAGCGAACTTTTCAAGCAATTCGAATTGAAGTCAACAAAGAACTAGAGATTCTTGAGCGTGCGTTACAGATCGCAATCAACGCGACCAAATCTGGCGGTCGAGTCGCCGTGCTGACATATCACTCAGGTGAAAATCGCATCGTCAAGCGTGTATTTTCTGATTCTGAGCGCGACGCAAACGAATCGACCCACGCATCGCCGTATGTTCACGAATCACAATCGGGCGTGCGCCGCACTCGCCGTGTTCGAGCACCAAAGTATCCGTCAAGCAAAGAGCAGACGCTTAATCGTCGCGCTAAATCAGCGCGATTGCGCGTGCTTGAAAAAACACTTGTTGAAGTTGGTAACTAAATGGCAGCAGCACTTGCAGCTCGACCAGCCCCAGTTCGACTTCGTCGACCAGCCGGTTCGGTAGTTCGACCAGTTCGCAATTCTCAGGGTCGAGCAAATTCGCAAGAACAATTTGAACCAGGTGAGCGCCCTGATTTGCGGATTATCGAAACTATTCGAGTCAAAAAGTTCTCAAAAGTTACCTCAGTGCTTATCGGCATCGCCGCCGTGTTGACTTTGATTGTTGTCTTTCAAACTGTCATTGCCGAGCAACAATTGCGTTTAGACAAAGTCACCACCGATGTGCGACTCGCTCGTTTTCACTATGACGAACTTCGCCAGAATCGCGCCGAACTTCGGGCACCCGACCATTTGCGTGAGCAGGCGATGATGCTCGGAATGTCGCAGGGTTTGTCGGCACAATTTGAAGAGATTCCAGCTGATGTAGTGGCGAGTGTTATTGCTGCCACCGGCGATATGGATAAAGAGATTTTGAATCCACCGATGCTCGAAGATTTGGTTTCAAAAACAATGAAGAGCGTGATGCCATGAGCACAATAGCTGGCCGAGACAACACCGGTTCTCGCACGCGGGGTCGATCGCGTGGTGGGCGACGCATAGATGCAAATCGTGTGCGCAACTCTGAGATCTCGTATCGAGCGACGTCAGTAACTACAAAAGGTAGAGATTTTTTCACAAAAGACTTGCGCGGCGGCAATATGCAAAAGCGCATTGTTTCGATGTTCATGGTTGTAGCAATTTTGCTCTCGCTACTTGGCGTGCGAGTCGCACTTTTGCAAACAGTTTGGGCCAGCGACTATCGCGAGGCGAGTGTTTCACAACGAACTCGCGTGCAGGTAATTCGCGCCGAGCGCGGCTCAATTTTGGATCGCAACGGTAGAGAGTTGGCGCTTCCTGTGCCGACTAGAACTGTTTTCGCTGATCCTCGATCTGTGGTTGACCCAGTTGGCGTGGCTCATGTAGTGGCCGGGGTGTTGCAGCTTGACCCGCAAGCCGAAGTTGAACTTGCGACCAAGTTGCAGAATAAAACTTCGAGTTTTGTTTATATCGCCCGCCAGGTCGACAAAGAAGTAGCCGATGCAATTTTGGCGCTCGGGTTGAAGGGTGTTTCTTCATATCGTGAATCGGGTCGCGCTCTTTCGAGTGAGAGTTTGCTGGCTGTCGTCGGTCGCACCGATGTTGATGGCGTCGGTATCTCAGGTCTTGAGTTGAAGTATCACGATCTGCTCGTTGGGGTGGATGGCCGAATCGTTAGAGAAGTAAATAGCAGTGGCAAATCAATCGCTGCAGGATCAGGTGAGGTGCTCGAACCGCAGTCTGGTGGTCAACTGACGACGACCATTGATCGCACGATTCAGTTTCAAGTGGACGGCATCGTCAAACAACAAGTCGAGCGACTTGGCGCCCGTGGCGGCATGGCGATCGTCATGGATACAAAAACGGGTGAAATTTATGCGATGTCAAATATACGTCGCAACGAAGACGGAAGTTATTCAAGTCAGTCTGGCAACTTCTCCTCGGTCGAAGCAAACGAGCCAGGTTCAGTTGCCAAAGTTTTCAGCATCGCTGCGGCAATCAACGAAGGTTCGGTCAACATTGGTTCAACATTTAGCGTTCCCGGCTATCAAATGTTCGATAAAGGAACCCAATGGGAGTACAAAGTTACTGATGCATATCCACACGGTCTTGAAGAAATGTCAGTTCGAAAAATTTTCGTCGACTCTTCAAACCTTGGTACGGTGCTTGTCTCGCGAACGCTTGACACCAAAAAGAACCACGAATATCTAAAGCTTTTCGGTTTTGGTGTCAAGACTGCTGTTGAATATCCAGGTGAATCTCGTGGGGCGTTACGACCCGCGTCAAAATGGCAAGGTACCGAGAAAATTACATTTGCCTATGGCTATGGCTATACATCGACCGCGCTGCAACTTGCCGCAGCGGTAAACACAGTTGCCAATAAGGGCGTGTATGTCGCACCCAAGTTGGTGCTTAAGACAACCGACAAAAACGGATTAGAGACTGCGACTCCTGAATCGCCGACACGCCAAGTAATTTCAGAATCAACCGCGCAAACGATGGCTTCGCTGATGACCGATGTTGTTTGCCATGGCACGGGCACTCTTGCGAAACTTCCCGGATTAAGTGTCGCCGGCAAGACTGGTACGGCCTATAAGTTGCAAGAAAATGGCACATATATGAACGACGAGGGCGCGAGAACTTACTTTGCGTCATTCGTCGGTTTTCTGCCGGCGAATAATCCACGCATGACTGTGCTTGTTTCAATCGACGAGCCGGATCCATATTCTCGAGACCGATTTGGTGGCACCGCGGCCGCACCAGTTTTTGCGCGCATTGGCCAAGTGCTAATTAACGAGTTGAACATTCGCCCTGAGGGCGACGATATGGGTTGTGTTGGTTCGCGCCCAGCAGAATTTGGACCGAGCCACTGAGATGTCGGTCAGATTAGAACGCCAGTTAGATGAATTGCTGGCAAGTACATCTGAGGTTGCTATCACTCAAATAATTGGCAGCGCAACAGTAAAAGTTTCGAGCATCACTCACGACTCGTCAAAAGTTTCTAGTGGCGCAATATTTTGTTGCATCGTCGGCGAAAATGTCGATGGTCATGATTTTGCCAAAGTTGCTGAGGCCAATGGTGCGGTTGCATTGCTTGTTGAGCGACGGATTGAAATTGGTATCACACAGGTCGTAGTCAGTGATGTGCGCTCAGCGATGGGGTTTCTTGCCGCTGAATTATTTAATCGACCAAGCCAAAAACTGAATGTCATCGGCATAACTGGCACAAACGGCAAAACGACGACGGCCCACATGTTGGCGGCGATCTTGCATCAACACGGCTGGTCGACCTCAGTGATTGGCACACTTACAGGCGCACGCACAACGCCAGAATCGACAGACTTGCAACAACTCTTGGCCCAAGAGTTAGATCGCGGTTGTCAAGCAGTCGTGATGGAAGTTTCATCGCATGCGCTTACTTTGCGACGCGTTGAAGGCACATCGTTCAAAGCCGCTCTCTTCACAAATCTTGGTCAAGATCATTTAGATTTTCACAAGTCAACCGAAGACTATTTTGGCGCCAAAGCCGGGCTATTCACGAAACAGTTTACAAATACGTGCATCATCAACCGAGACGATGTTCATGGGTCTCTTTTGATTGATTCAGTTGCGAAAGACAAACTTATGCAGTACGAATCTTTTGGCGTCGAAGATGCACGAGAAATTCACGCAGACGCCACAAAAGTCTCGTTCGTTTGGCGAGACCAAAAATTCGAAATACAAATGGGTGGACAATTCAATTTAATGAACGCGCTAGCTGCCGCGACTGCAGCAGCCAAACTTGGTGTCACTCTTGGTGACATCGCTAAAGGTTTGGCTGCTGCAAGCGCAGTTCCGGGAAGATTCGAATCTGTCAGCGTCGGTCAAAGTTTTTCAGTTGTAGTTGACTATGCGCATACACCTGAGGCATTGCAAAATGTATTGATCGCCGCGCGACAAATTGTCAGCAGCAACGACAGAGTAATTCTCGTGTTTGGCTGTGGTGGTGGTCGCGATCACTTGAAACGACCTAAGATGGGTGCGGTTGCGGTGAGGTTTGCAGATTTGGTTTACATCACCTCAGATAATCCCCGCCATGAAGATGCCCTAACAATCGCCAACGAAATTTTACAAGGGGCTTCTAAAGACTTGAATGATTCAAGCAAAGTGACTGTTGACTTAGATCGTCGCCATGCGATCGCTGCTGCCTTCGTATCGGCGAAACCAGGTGACATCGTGATCATCGCGGGTAAAGGCCATGAGGCAACCCAAACGATCGGCGCCAACGAACTGCCCTTCAGTGACGTCGAAGTTTCTCGCGAATTGTTGAGAGTCGCGTCGTGATTGCAATTTTGACAGCCGCCGCAGTGGCGATGATTGCGTCGCTCATTGGCACTCGTGTTTTAATTTTGGTGTTCAAGCGCCTCGGCAAAGGTCAACCAATTCTTGGTGCTGAAGACCGTGGTCCGGTGCAACACATGAAAAAGCAAGGCACGCCGACAATGGGCGGAATCGCTATTTTGTTTTCGGCGGCGTTTGGTTGGTTTATTGCCCACTTCAGAGACGGTTTGCCATTTTCTGATCAGTCGATGATCATTTGGGCGGCAGTATTTGTGTTGGGCTTTGTCGGCTTTCTGGATGACTTTCTTAAAGTTCAGCGCCAACACAATCGTGGACTTTTTTGGAAGAAAAAGGGCTACATTACTTTTGCAATTTGCATCGTCTTGACCTGGTGGTTGACGGCCGCGACTGGCGTCAGCGAAACCCTTTCGTTCACCCGCGCCGATTTGCCTGGTATCACTTTTACTTGGCCACTATTCGTTATCTGGACGGCGTTAATGGTTTGGGGCACTTCAAACGCCGTCAATGTCACAGACGGTCTCGACGGTTTGGCTGCGGGTTCTGCATCATTTGGTTTCATAGCCTTCACTGTTATCGCATACTGGGCATTTAGAAATCCGCAGTTTTACGGCGATGTAGTCAACCCGCTTGATCTTGCGGTGCTCGCTGCATCGTTGGCTGGCGCTTGCGGTGGTTTTCTTTGGTGGAATGCAGCACCAGCGCGAATCTTCATGGGCGATGTCGGTGCGCTCGGGCTTGGCACCGCACTCGGTCTGCTCGCAGTCACAACCAACACTCACTTACTGCTGCCAATTATCTGTGGCATCAATGTGATCGAAGCAGGGTCGGTCGCGGTGCAGATGGGTGTGTTCAAAGCGTCAGGGCGAAAAAAGCGTTTGTTTAAAAACTCGCCGATTCATCATCACTTCGAACAAAGCGGTTGGCCAGAGACAACTGTGATTATTCGCTTTTGGATTATTTCTGCGATCTGCGTCTCAACTGCCGTGGCTATCTTCATCGCCGACTTCACCAATTTGCAAAGCCTCTCTGAAATGCGCCGCTAATAATGACTACTACTCTTGTTTATGGGCTGGCTGTCGCAGGGCAAGCAGTGGCTACTGAACTTATTTCGCGCGGTGAAAAAGTCATTCTGGTCGATGATCTGCAAACTGATAGCAACTCAGAATTTGCGCTCAGCCTTAAGAGCATGATTTCGTTCAAACCGACTGTTTCAGAACTGAGAGATCTACTGCAACAATCTGACCGCGTGGTGCCATCACCAGGTATCGCTGAGGGTCATCAGTTGTTTGAATCTTCACGAAAACTGCAGAAGCCAGTGATGTCAGAAATCGAACTTGCTTATCAATTTGAACAGCAGTCGTCATCATTGCGACCGATGGTCGCAGTAACCGGTACTGACGGTAAAACCACGACGACTTTGATGGCTACCGCAATGTTGAATTCAGCAGGTCTTAAGGCTTTGGCCGTTGGCAACACCGAAACGCCGTTGATCGCTGCCTTGCGAAGCGACGCCCAAGCGTTTGCCGTTGAGTGTTCAAGTTTTCGTTTGGCACTGACACAAACTTTTCGCACCAAAGCTTCGGTGTGGTTAAATCTCGCGCCCGATCATTTAGATTGGCATTCTTCGCTTGACACATACACGGCGGCAAAGGCAAAAATTTGGGCCCACTTGTTGCCTTCAGATGTTGCCGTCGTGCCCGCGTGCGACGAGTTGATCACAAAATTCGCCACGAAGTCTGGTGCTCGAGTTGTCAGTTTCGGTCAAGATTCAGGCGACTATCACACAGTCAACGGCGTGTTGACTTGCCCAGATGGTGAGATTTTGCATCGCAGCGAAATGGCCCGAAGCTTGCCGCACGATGTGACCAATGCTTTGGCTGCTGCGGCAATCACGATTGAGTCTGGTCTTGCCAACTGTGATCAAGTGGCACAAGCTTTGCGAAGCTTCGTCAACGCGCCGCATCGAATTGAGTTCGTCGCCGAAAGTGCAGGAGTGCGATGGTTCAACGACTCAAAAGCAACTAGCCCGCATGCTACGAGTGTCGCGTTGAAATCGTTTAAATCGATTGTGCTAATCGCTGGTGGCAAAAACAAAGGTTTAGATCTCACCGAGATGGCAAGCCAATCAGAAAGCATCAAGGCTGTCGTGGCGATTGGCAACGCTGCTCAAGAAATCGCAGCAGCGTTTTCTGGTGTGTGCGAAGTTCGTCTGGCAGATTCAATGCACGATGCGGTCAGATGTGCTGAGCAACTCGCCGTAGCAGGCGATGTCGTAATGCTTTCGCCCGGCTGCACCAGTTACGACTGGTACAAGAACTATGGCGAACGGGGCGTTGATTTTAAAAACGAAGTAAATGCATTAATTAAGACCAAGCAGAAACAAAGAAAGTAGAGAAATCATGAGCACAGCAACCACAGTTTCAAATAAAACTTCAACCACACAATCAAATCGTACGATGACACTCGCGCAACGTCGTCGCGCTGTTCTTGATCGCGGTGGTTTGCTGTCGTCTCGTCGTATCGCGCAGAAACCTGCCAATACGACGTTCTTCATGATCTTTTTAACGGTGCTCACACTGGTGACATTTGGTCTCGTAATGGTGATGTCGTCGTCTTCGATTGTCGCATTGAATCGCGGCATGTCGCCCTGGAGGATGTTTTTTAAGCAGTTGATGTGGGCATCAGTGGGCGGATTAGGGATGGCATTTTTCTTCCGCTTTCCATATTCATTGATGCGTCGGTTTGTACTTCCCGTTTTGATCTTTGCTTTCGGTCTAATGTTCTTGCCTTTCGCGCCGAATATCGGGGTAAGCATCAACGGCGCTCGTGCATGGGTTGCGATCGGGCCCGTCGGTTTTCAGCCATCTGAATTTTTGAAGCTGGCACTCTTGGTCTATTGCGCAAACTTGCTAGGGCGACGTCAAAAAGAAGTCACCGATATCAATCGCACAACACGACCAGTTGTCGTTGCTTTGTTGGCATCTGTATTTCTGTGCCTGATACAGCGCGACCTTGGCGGCGCCATTGTTATGACATGCATCGTTTTGGCAGTGATGTGCATGTCGGGCATTCCGATGCGAATCATCAACACCATTGCGGGTTCGAGCGTTCTGGCTGCATTGTTTTTCACACTCATCACATCGTCACGTCGAAATCGTTGGACTGCATTCTTGAACTTAGATGAGACCAAAGGTTCATTCGGCTACCAAGTTTGGCAATCAATACTTTCAATTTCGAATGGCGGCATATCTGGTGTCGGTGTCGGAGCAGGCACGGGCAAGTGGGGCTACGTACCACTAGCGCACAGCGACTTTATTTTTTCGACGATCGCCGAAGAGATGGGACTAATCGGCGTGACGGTTGTGATTGGTGGCTTCTTGACGCTCGTGGTTTTTGGTTTGCGCGCGGCATTGGGCGCAGAAGAAAGATTCGGCGCACTTCTTGCGGGTGGCGTAACGATGTGGTTCGCAATCCAAGCAATAATCAACATCGGTGGAGTCACCGGTTCGATGCCCGTGACCGGTTTAACACTGCCGCTTATTTCATACGGTGGAAGCTCTCTATTGGTTTGCATGTCGGCAGCCGGGCTGTTGATGAACGTCGCGCGTAATATGAAGTGAGCAATCTTCACAAGTAGAACCTCTTGACCGTCACCAGCCACCCCGTCTTTGCCGTCATCACCGGCGGGGGAACTAGTGGTCATGTAATTCCCGCAATCGCAATCGCAGAGTTGTTGCAAGATTCAGGCGTCAACAAAGATCAACTTCACTTCATTGGATCAACCAACGGCATCGAAACGACTCTCGTGCCAGCCGCAGGTCTCGCACTCTCGTTGCTGACCGTACAAGGTTTTCGTCGTGACCTGTCGATTAGTGCACTGCAAAAAAATATTCGAACTTTTGGAGTTTTGCGAAAAGCCACGCAACACGCCCAGCGATTATTGGCAAGTTTGAAACCAGCGGTCGTCATTTCTGTTGGCGGTTATGTGAGTGTGCCAGCAACTCGCGCGGCAAAGAAGTTGAACATACCTGTGGTGACTGTTTCTTACGACCGACAACCAGGCTTGGCAACAAGACTTCAAGCGCGCAATGCTGCAGCGAGTGCCGTGGCGTATCTGCCATCGAAGTTAAAAAATGCGACCCTCACAGGTGCGCCGGTACGCCGAGCGCTACGCAATCTCGACGTGTCAGCAACGAGGGCCCAAGCACGGGATCGTTTGTCGGTGCCACGCGATCGAAAAGTTGTGTGCATCATGGGTGGGTCGCTTGGTTCAGCCAAGCTCAATAGCGTCGCCAGAGCAATTGTTGAGATTAATCAACAACGCAACGACATTTGCATAATTCATTTGACTGGTCAGAGATACATCAATGACGATCTGCCATTCATTAATGACGACGCAAAAATTATTTATAAACGACTTGAGTCGACTGTGGCGATGCAAGATGTCTATAGCGCTTCTGATCTGGTTGTTGCTCGCGCAGGTGCGAGCACGGTAGCCGAAGTCTCAACAATCGGCATTGCCAGTGTTCTTGTGCCATGGCGTGGCGCGGCAGAAGATCATCAAACAGCAAATGCCAATTGGCTTGGCGACATTGACGGCGCAATTGTTGTCGACGAAACTCAAACTTCTAACGCCCTAATGGCTGCCAAGATTATTTCATTGGTTGATAATCAAAACAAACTTCATCTTCTTGCGATAGCCGCGCGTAAGGCTGGCACACAACATCGCGAAACGACACTCGCTGGTTTAATATTCGGTGTTGCGTCTCAGAAAAATAAAGTTCTGAATCTAAGAAAACCACAGCGAATACATATCGTGGGCGTGGGTGGCCCTGGCATGTCGGCAGTCGCAACAGTGCTGGCCGAGATGGGACATCAAGTTTCAGGCAGCGACATTCGTCAGTCAGATCTAATTACTCGACTCACAAGTGTCGGCATCAAGATCAATATCGGGCACGATCGTGAAGTTGTTCAAGGTTGTGATTTTGTCACTGGTTCGCCGGCGGTCGCAGCATCAAACATCGAATACCAGCACGCACGAAAACTGGGCATTCAAGTTTTGTCGCGAGCCGAGATGTTGGCCGGCATTTGTCGATGCGCCACAAGTATCGGTGTCGCCGGAACACACGGCAAGACAACGACTTCGTCAATGTTGGCAAGTATTTTATTTGGCGCAGACAAGAACCCGAGTTATCTGATTGGCGGCGATGTTGTTTCGTTTAATCGCGGCGCGACATGGACTAACGGTGACTTATTCGTTGTTGAAGCCGACGAAAGCGACGGCACACATTCGCAGTTGCCGCTCTCGGCAACGATTTTGACGAATGTCGATATCGACCACTTGGACCATTTCAAGACTCAGGCGGCAATAGAGCAAAGTTTCTTTGACTATGTCGGCAATATTTCGGGACCACGAGTTCTATGTCTCGACGACCCAGTTTGCGCATTGATTGCCAAAACACACAAATCGGTTTCTTATTCGACGAATTTTCGCTCATCGGCCGATTTTGTCGCAACTGAGGTGCAGTTCAAAGACGCGAGCGCCTTTTTCAGGGTTGTGCAAAATATTGGCGAACAAAAAATTGAACTCGGTCGCGTCAATCTGCCACAACGCGGCATGCATAATGTCAGCAATGCGCTCGGCGCAATCGTCATGGCGATGCAATTCAGTGTTCAATTTGATCAAGCCGCTGATGCTCTAAGTAGATTCGGTGGGGTAGCTCGACGATTCGATGTTCAAGGTGTTGACAGTGGCGCAACATTTGTCGATGACTATGCACATCTTCCCAATGAGATTGCTGCGGTGCTCTCGGGGGTGCGTGATGAGTCAGACAAATGGTCTCGTGTCGTCGCCGTGTTTCAGCCCAACAGATTCAACCGAATGTCGGTGATGTCGCATTTATACGCCGACGCGTTTGCCGCCGCCGATCTGGTCGTGGTGACTGATATCTATTCTTCTGGCACACAACCAATCGCAGGTGTGACGGGCCAACTTGTTATTGACGCAATTCTTAAATCGCACCCCGAAAGTCGTGTCGTGTATCAACCCAACCGCGCAAATCTCGTAGAGTTCTTGGCAGATGAAATCAAATCTGGCGACCTGTGCATCTCGATGGGCTGTGGCGACATCGCCACATTGCCCCGCGAAGTGATTTCGCTTCGACGAGGTAAGTCGATTTGATTTCACAATTGGCGCACCCGAGCGAAAAAGATTTGAACCGCTTTGCGGCCTTGCTTGGCGATCGCATCACGAAAGACGAACCAATTGGCCCATACACGACATATCGAGTCGGCGGTTCGGCGGCGCTGTTCATGCGGGCAATAAGTATCGATGATTTGCACGCCGCATCGCGTGCGCTTGCGAAAGTCAGAATCCCTGTTCTAATGCTCGGTCGTGGCAGCAATATTTTGATCAGCAACAGTGGCTTTCGCGGTTTGGCAATCGCATTAGGACCATTTGCCGAACAAATAAATCTCCCGAGCACTGGTCAAGAGCCGGTGGTCGTCGTTGGGGCAATGGCGTCGCTACCGGTTGTTGCCCGTCAAAGTGTTGCTGCAGGTTTGCGCGGTTTCGAATGGGCAGTTGGTGTGCCAGGTTCAATCGGTGGGGCAGTGAGAATGAATGCGGGTGGTCACGGCTCAGACATGATTGCGTCTTTGTTGAGCGTGCGATTGTTCCATCTTCAACGGGGTATTGAGGCCAATGTTTCGGCCGCAAATCTGGGGTTGCGATTTCGAGGTTCTGATCTGAACGACCAACACATCGTCATCTCGGCGACCTTGCGACTCTCGTGGGGAGACAAAGCCGAAAGCGAATCGCGTTTAGCCGAAATTGTCAAATGGCGGCGCGAAAATCAGCCAGGTGGTCAAAACGCTGGTTCGGTCTTTGTCAACCCAGTTTCGGGCGCCGCGTCGGCTGGTGCATTGATTGATGGTTTAGGTCTGCGTGGTTATCGTGTCGGCACTGCCATAGTTTCTGAAAAACACGCGAATTTTATTCAAGCCGATGAAGACGGCAATGCCGACGATGTCGTCGAGTTGATGACGTTCATTCGCCAACGCGTATCTGAGACGCACGGCATAGATCTTCGTAGTGAAATTCGCTTGGCTGGTTTTTCGTCGGCTGTTTCTCAAGATGCAGGTGCGCTTTATCAGACCGAGATCTTGCGTCATACACAAATTGAATCTGCTTTTGGCTCGGCGAACAACACCGACTTGTCGATTCCGGTGCCGTCTTTTGCCGAACAACTTTCAGACGACGTATTAGCAGAACTCAAAGATGCCTTCGAGGGTGACGCAACACCAACTGGCAATTTAAGAGTCGTGCAACCTAGTGACTCAACTAACTCGCACGACAAAACAAAAGACGAACTTTCGGCAACGACGAACACATCGTTAACGCTCAAAACTAATAATGGTCGAATAGTCATTGTTGATGAAGATCTTCGATTGCCAGTCGATTCTGATTATCCAATTGACGAGTTGACGAGCTCTGTAAATGTTGCACCCACTTCTGATCCGAGTAATATCATTCGTGATTCACGCCTCGAAGACCGACGCAGAGATGTCATCAGAAATCTTGCCTCCAACCGCCGTAGGTTGTTGGTCGCTGCTGGATCAGTGATGGGCGTAGTGGCGCTGGTGCTGATTGTTCTGGCTTCGCCGATTATCGGTGTGCGCAAGATTGAAATTGAAGGTGTTCGATATGTCAGCGCTGATTTATTGATCTCAGTAGAGAAGTCATTAGACGGCAAGTCAATTTTGACAGTTGATACGCGAGCCGCCGAGCGCCGACTCGAAGGTGACCCGTGGGTTGAGTCAGTACGAATCAAATCATTCTTTCCGTCAAGACTCGTTATTGAGATCGTTGAACGCAAACCAGTGGCCTTCTATATAGGAGTAGATAACCGGTCGCGAGTCGTCGATCCGCAAGGTCGTGTTTTGGCTGTTGAAACCGGTCAACCAACTCAGTATTTACAGATCACGGGTGTTGGGCCAAACCTTGCGCCAGGTGCGAGCGCCGGCACTGTTTATAAAGCCGCGGCGCAACTTGCGGCGGGGTTGCCTGATGAGTTGAGGGAGCGAGTCTTAAATGTCGGTGTGGGTGGACCAAATCAACTAGTGATGACTTTGCGCACGGGTACTCTAATTAATTTTGGTCCGCCGGTTGATATGCAGAACAAGTTGATTTCTTTGCTCGTATTGTTGCGAAGACAAGATGCCAAGCAGATCATCGCAATCGACTTAACAGACCCACGGACGCCAACTGTAAAGTCGAAGTAGAGACTTTCTCTCAACCTGCCTGAACGTCGAGGTGATGTTTGGTGCCGAGGTGTTGATGTGGCAGAATATCTGCACTCACAACAAGTGAGCAAAACAAGCGCAAGCAGCGGGGGTTAATCCTAAATGGTCGGTCAACCACAAAATTATTTGGCAGTTATCAAAGTCATCGGTGTTGGTGGTGGCGGTGTGAACGCAATCAATCGGATGATGGAGTCAGGCATGCGTGGCGTCGAGTTTGTGGCGATCAACACCGATGCACAAGCGCTGTTGTTGAGCGATGCAAGCGTTAAAATTGATATTGGTCGTGAATTAACCCGTGGTCTCGGCGCTGGTGCCGACCCAGAAGTTGGTCGCGCAGCCGCTGAACAACATCGCGATGAGATTCAAGAAGTTGTCGCAGGCGCAGACATGGTGTTCATTACTGCAGGTGAGGGTGGTGGCACAGGTACAGGTGCCGCACCGGTGATTGCTGAGATCGCCAAGGCTGAAGGTGCTTTGACAGTTGCGATTGTTACGCGACCGTTTGCATTTGAGGGTCGTCGTCGTTCGGTGCAGGCAGATGCCGGTATCGCTGCACTTAAAGAAAAAGTAGACACGCTTGTCGTTATTCCGAACGAGCGATTGCTGGCGATTTCGACCGACAAGACGAGCATGCTGGATGCGTTCAAAAAAGCTGACGAAGTTTTGGTGCAGGGCGTCTCAGGCATCACAGGGTTGATCACCACACCAGGTTTGATCAACACAGACTTTGCTGACGTAAAAACCGTGTTGGCAAATGCTGGTACGGCATTGATGGGCACTGGTGCCGCAAGCGGCGACAACCGAGCAGTCTTGGCTGCAAATGCGGCGATCAACTCGCCGTTGCTCGAAGCCTCACTTGAGGGTGCACGGGGCATAGTCGTGAACATCACCGGGCCGTCAGACGTGGGCTTGTTCGAAGTGACCAGCGCGATGGAGATCGTGCGAGGTGTCGCTCATCAAGATGCAAACATCATTCACGGCTTGGTCATTGACGACGATATCAACGATGAAGTTCGCGTGACAGTTGTAGCAGCTGGTTTTGAACGCTGGGACAGTGCCGCACAACGCACCGCCACCCGCGGTGACGGTCGTAGCACGGCGACATCTGGCACTGTTCGCCCCGACTCTAAGGGTGGACGGTTGAAAGATTTGTTCGGCGGCACATCTGATCCACTAAGTGGTGCCGATGATGACGACGATCTTCCATCATTTCTGAAATAAAGTTTGCATGTCGGTGACGACATGACGGCGGTTGATACATCGCAAGTTGCGTCGCGAGTAGCGCAAATTCGCCAGCGCATAGTCGCGGCGGGCGGCAACGAAGTAAAACTCATTGCTGTCACAAAGACTTTTGATGCTGCGGCGATAGTTGCGGCGTTTGACGCTGGTTGTGACGGCGTCGGTGAGAATTACGCCCAAGAGCTGATCGCCAAGGTGCGTGAATTGCCAAACACAAAGCGATTGCCCGTGCACTTCATCGGTCGATTGCAAACCAACAAAGTTAAATCGATCGCCGAGATAATTGATGTGTGGCAGACCGTTGATCGCGCCGAGTTGATCAATGAAATTGCCAAGCGTTGCATCAAACAAAACACGGGTGTCAAGCCGCAGATTATGTTGCAAGTCAATGCCACTAGCGAGCCCGACAAGGGGGGTTGTTCGCCAGCCGATGCGAGCACTCTGCTTGAACTGGCGACGTCCAAAGGTCTTGATGTTTTGGGTCTAATGACAGTCGGGCCAACGAATAACGAGCCGCAACAAGCGCGTCAGGCGTTTCGAACTACGCGCAAGCTCGCCGATGATCTTGGTCTAAAGCAGTGCAGCATGGGCATGACTGGCGATCTTGAAATCGCTATCGCCGAAGGCGCGACGATGATTCGAGTCGGTTCAGCGCTTTTCGGGCCTCGCGACTCTTGATAGTCCGTATTTAGCGGCGAATTCTGAACTATCCTTGGATCATGTCAATGTTCCGCCGAGCGATGGATTACTTGGGTTTAGGGCCAGATGAGGCATATGACGATTACGACGAATCGATTGCCGTAGAGCGTGATCGACGCATGCCGAGTCGCGGTCGCCAGCGAAAAGAACAATTTGACGATTCAGATGAAGGTTACGACGAATACGACGATCGAGCGGCTGTTGACTCTCGTTCAAGTGGCATGCGCACACAACAAGCGCAGCACGATTCAGGTGTAACCGTTCGACCAGTTTCGGGGCGTCGCACCGAAGCTGTGGCTCGTCCGGTGTTGCCGGCCAGTGACCCGGTGACGATTCGTCCGACAAGTTACGAAGACGCGAAAGATATTGCCGATCGCTTCAAAGAAGGCAACCCAGTGATCATCAATGTGCAATCAACCGACCCAAAGACGATGCGTCGAATCATCGATTTTGCAAGTGGTGTTTGCTACGCCAATAACGGCACCATGGAGAAAATGAGCAATGGTGTTTTTATGATGAAGCCTTTTGGCGCACGCATTACGCGCGGTTAGTGCAGATTGGGTTTCATAAATGACCGGAATTCTGTGCAGTGTTGTTCAAATATTTATCTACATGATCATTGTTCGTGTGGTCTTGTCGTGGTTTCCATCCACTAGCGGTGGGGTAGTCGCGCAAGTTTCGTACTTCGTTGGCAGATTCACCGAACCCGTTCTTGAATGGGTTCGCCGAATCATGCCGCGCACGGGAGCTCTTGATCTATCGCCACTGGTTGTCTTGCTGTTTTTGCAAATCGTTGTGCAGCGCATGATTTTGAAGTGTTAAATAACTCGTGTCTTACCCGCAGGTAGAACCACAACCAAACTTTCCATCGCTCGAGAATCGAGTTCTCGAATATTGGAAGACCGACAAAACTTTTGCTGCGTCAATCGAGATGCGCGATGCCGGAAAGAACGGCGAAAACGAATTTGTTTTTTACGACGGCCCACCATTCGCCAACGGTTTGCCACACTATGGTCACTTGCTCACGGGGTTCGTCAAAGACACAGTGCCTCGCTATCGCACGATGCGCGGTCAACGAGTCGAGCGTCGTTTCGGTTGGGACTGTCATGGACTACCTGCCGAAGCCGAAGCTGAGCGCCAACTCGGCATCTCTGGTCGTCAAGCAATCACCGATTTTGGCATCGACAAATTCAACGACTATTGCCGCACTTCGGTGTTGCAATACACCAGCGACTGGGAACGATATGTAACTCGTCAAGCGCGTTGGGTTGATTTCGAAAACGATTACAAGACCCTCGATACGCCATACATGGAGAGCGTGATGTGGGCGTTTAAAACTCTCTGGGACAAGGGTCTAATTTACGAAGGCTTCAGAGTTTTGCCATATTCATGGGCACTTGAAACGCCGCTTTCAAACACCGAAACACGAATGGACGATGCCTACAAGCAGGTGCAAGATCCGGCGCTGACAGTTGGTTTTGAACTCTCGTCCGGTGAACTTTTGTTGGCATGGACAACCACCCCTTGGACTCTGCCGTCGAACTTGGCATTGGCAGTCGCGCCCGATGTCGATTATGTCGTCATCGAGCATGCCGGCCGCAAATTGATTATCGCCGCCGAGAGATTGTCGGCTTATGAACGCGAGTTTGCTGAACCAAAAATTCTCGAAACAATTTCTGGTGCGCAATTAGTTGGTCGTACATATAAGCCGTTGTTTAATTATTTTGCCGATCAACCAGGGGCGTTTCGAGTAATCGCCGGAGATTTCGTCACGACAGAAGATGGCACGGGCGTCGTGCACTTGGCGCCTGGATTTGGTGAAGACGACCAGCGAGTCTGTCAAGAAGAAGGAATCGAATTAGTCGTGCCCGTCGACTCACGCGGATGTTTCACTAGCGAGGTTGCCGATTTTGCCGGACAATTAGTTTTTGACGCCAATCCGGCGATCATTCGGGTGCTCAAAGAACGCGGTGTCGTGTTTCGTCATGAGACCTACGATCACGCCTACCCTCATTGTTGGCGCACCGGAAAACCGCTGATTTATAAAGCAGTCGGGTCGTGGTTCGTCAAGGTCACGGCAATTCGTGATCGTATGGTCGAACTCAACGAGCAAGTGCGCTGGGTGCCAGATCACCTGCAGCACGGAAGTTTCGGCAAGTGGCTCGAGAACGCGCGCGACTGGACAATTAGTCGCAATCGATTCTGGGGTTCGCCAATACCGGTATGGCGAAGTGACGACCCGAATTTTCCGCGCATCGACGTCTACGGAAGCCTCGAAGAATTGCGCAGTGATTTTGGTGTCGATATTCAAGAATTGCATCGACCGACAATTGATAATTTAGTTCGCCCGAACCCAGACGACCCAAGTGGAAAGTCGATGATGCGTCGAGTGCCTGAAGTGCTGGACTGCTGGTTCGAGAGTGGGTCTATGCCGTTTGCTCAAGTGCATTATCCGTTTGAAAATCAGCAATGGTTCGAAAATCACTATCCTGGCGACTTCATCGTCGAATATATAGGCCAAACTCGCGGTTGGTTTTACACGCTGCATGTTTTAGCAACCGCGTTGTTCGATCGCCCGGCATTTTCGAATTGTGTCAGCCACGGCATCGTGCTCGGCGAAGATGGCGCCAAGATGTCTAAGAGTTTGCGCAATTATCCAGACCCGATGAAGGTATTCGATAGCCATGGGGCGGATGCAATGCGATGGTATTTGCTGTCGTCGTCAATTTTGCGTGGCTCTGACTTTGCGGTAACTGAAGAAGGCATGCGCGACACCGTGCGTCAGGTGATTCTTCCGCTTTGGAACAGCTGGTATTTCTTGTCGTTGTATGCGAACGCAGAATCGGTTTCTGGCACTCTTGATGCTTCAAGCGACAATGTTCTAGACCGTTACATCATTTCTAAATTGCACGGTTTAGTCGAAGCAACGACCGAGAGTTTTGACGCATACGACTTGTTCGCGGCATGTGCTGAGATTCGAACCTTTCTCGACGTTTTGACCAACTGGTATATCCGTCGCAGTCGCGATCGATTCTGGAAGGGTGATGTCGCGGCGATCAACACGTTGCACACGGTTCTGCATTATTTGACCCGCATCGCCGCGCCGGTTTTACCACTCGTATCCGAGCAAATCTTTCGTGGGCTCACAGGTGAGCGAAGTGTTCATTTGCAGTCTTGGCCAACAACTAAAAACTTGCGTCACGATGCGAAACTTGGCGCATCAATGGATCGGGTTCGCGATGTCTGCTCAACAACATTGTCTTTGCGCAAGAGCCACGGTCGACGAGTGCGACAGCCGCTTGCGACATTGATCATCGCCACTGAAAATTCGGCGGCACTTGCAGCGTTTGAAGACATCATCAAAGACGAAGTAAATGTGCGTTCGTTGAAGTTTTCTGATGATGTTTCGTCGGTTGCAGAATTCGAGTTGCAGGTAGTGCCGAGTGTCGTCGGGCCAAGACTTGGGGCGAATACGCAAGCAGTGATCAAAGCTGTGAAAACTGGTGACTGGGTTCGTAACGGCGATGTCGTCACGGCAGGTTCGATCGACTTGCACCCAGGCGAATATCAACTAAAACTCGTTCCGAAGGCTTCAGGTGCAAGTGCAGCATTGGGTAGCGCGACGGGCGTCGTAGTTCTAGATATTGAGTTGACACCCGAACTTGAGGCCGAGGGTGCGGCACGCGACGTGATTCGCTTGGTGCAACAACAGCGCCGCGACGTCGGTCTAGATGTTTCTGATCGCATTCAATTGCGTCTTGGTCTACCTGAAGAACTTTGTGTGCAGGTTTCTGCTCACCACGAAACGATCAAGGCCGAGACTCTGGCTGTTGATTTAGAAGTCACCGTCTTGTCAGATAAACAGTTACCGAATGCCGATTTAGATGGAGTAGCAGTGTTTGTTGCGGTAAATCGGATATCGTAACGCGGTCAAATTGGTGCGTTCTAAAATTGAGCCACTTGAGAGGTGAAAATGGCATCTGCTAAGAAAAAAAAGCAGGCAATGGCTAAAAAGAAACTTGTAGCGCGTAAAAAGGTCATGCTCAAAAACAAGCTTGCTCTGAAGAAGAAGATCGAGTTCCAGAAAAAACTGGCGTTCAAGAAGAAGCTTGAACTTCAGAAAAAACTGGCTTTCAAGAAGAAGCTTGAACTTCAGAAAAAACTGGCTTTCAAGAAGAAGCTCGAACTCAAGAAGAAGCTCGAACTGAAGAAGAAGCTCGAACTGAAGAAGAAGCTCGAACTGAAGAAGAAGCTCGAACTGAAGAAGAAGCTCGAACTGAAGAAGAAGCTCGCCCAGATCAAAGCACTCAAGAAGCAAAAAGAACTTGATAAGCGCAGTGCGCTTGCCGAGCGCAAGCGATCGCAAAAAGAAAAGCAAAGAGAAGCACAGCGCTTAGCCAAAGAACGCGCAAAGCTCAAGGCACAACAAATGGCCGAGCGGTTGGCGCTGAAGGTCGCTAAAGAAATGCAGCATTTAGAAGAAAAGCAGGCGCGCGAAGCCGTGAAGGCCGCCAAGATCGCCGCGCGCGAAGCGGTTCGTCTGGCAGAAATCGAAGCCAACCGCAAACCAGTTGCGCCACCAAAGCCACCAATTATTAAAGGTGTGATGCAAGATGGCATAACGCCGACCAAAGAGTTCAATATTGAGTTCTTGATCTCACAACGCGAATTGTTGACTGTTGAACGACGCAATCTTCTTGGTCAAGCCGACCATCTTGAGAGCGAAGCAAATGCGATCGTCGAAAACTCAGAGATGGGTGATGTGCAGTTTGACGACGAAGGTGGCGAGGGTGACACCATGGTTGTCGAGCGTGAGCGCGGCCTGACTCTTTCAGCTTCAGCACGCCAGACAGTCGAAGAAATCGATGAAGCTCTTAAGCGACTTGAGACCGGCGATTATGGCTACTCGGCGCGTTCTGGGTTGCCGATTCCGCGTGAGCGATTAAAGGCAATTCCATGGACAACTGAATTAGTAGTCGAGCGTGCAGGTGGCATTGGTTCTTACTAGGGCGATTGGCTCAACACCCAAAATTATTATCGTCGCAGTTTTGGTTGTCGATCAGGCGACTAAAAACTGGGCGCTTAATTCGCTGGGCGACGGTCGAACGATCGATCTGTTCTGGACATTGCGATTCAATTTGGTTTTCAACTCGGGCATGGCTTTTTCTCAAGGGCAAGGTGCAGGACGCCTGATCGGACTGCTTGCGGTTGGTGTCGCACTGTGGCTGTGGTTTAGTTTGCGAAAAGCAAGTACGAAGATGTCTCTCCTTGCCACTTCAATGTTGATTGGTGGCGCGCTCGGAAATGTGGGTGATCGCTTGTTTCGTGGCGAAAAGTGGTTGGCCGGCGCAGTGGTTGATTTCATCGACTTTCAGTGGTTCCCGGTGTTTAACATTGCTGATTCGGCAGTCACAATCGGTGCTGCGATGTTGATCATGTCTGCCGTTAAAGCATCTCGATCGAAAGCACAATTGTGAGTCAAGACAAGTTTTTGGGTGATGAATCTGATTCACGAATAATCGACGAGCACGTACCAGCGGCACTCGCTGGTCAAAGAGTCGACCGAATTGTTTCGCTGGTCGCTGACATTCCTCGAGCCGCCGCCGCGGCGCTTATCGAAGCTGGCGCCGTCATTTTAGACGGAGTCGCCGTCAAAGCCGGAAAACTCAAAGCCACAGAAGGACAACATCTAAAAGTTGAGCTCGCAATGTTGCCCAAGAAACAATTGCCGTTGCCCGAGCCAAACCTTGCTGTTGAGATCGTCTATGAGGACGCCGATGTTCTCGTGATCAATAAACACGCTGGCATTGTCGTGCACCCAGGTGCCGGAAACCCAACAGGCACTCTGGTCAATGCAATATTGGCAAAATATCCTGAAATCGCAAATGTCGGCGATCCGTTTCGACCTGGTGTCGTGCATCGCCTAGACGCGGGCACCACTGGTTTGATGATGATGGCCAGAACTTCTCGTGCTTACGATTCGCTCGTTGATGCACTTTCGCGACGCGCAGTGACGCGTCAGTATCTGGCGCTGGTGTGGGGTCATATGAGTGCAGTTTCAGGCGTGATTGATGCCCCACTTGGTAGAGATCAACGCGACCCAACAAAAATGGCAGTGCTTAGAGATGGCAAAGTTGCGCGCACGACATATGAAGTGCGAAAGGCTTTCAATGTTCCGGTTGATTGCTCGTTGATCAAATGCGGATTAGAAACCGGGCGCACGCATCAAATCCGCGTACACCTAGCCACACTCGGTCACAGTGTTGTCGGCGATGTTGTCTATGGTGGCGCTCGTAGCGTGCTTTCGTCACCGCGACCAATGCTGCACGCCACGAGTTTGCAGTTCACTCATCCTGCGTTGGGTAAAGAAATGAATTTTACAGTTGAGTTGCCGCAAGATTTCTCGGCCGTCTTGGCGAAGTGTTCGCAAAGAACCGACTAGTTATTTTCTAGGTTTTGGCCAAGCCGCTTCGCCTTTTGAGATTGC